>RECE01000277.1 GCA_007694165.1 Bacteroidota bacterium | reverse complement strand
AGTGTAAATAATTACATGGTTCTCGTCCGGTGGCGACTTCCAGCTCGCCTCCGGATTAAAATGTGGAGCATTATATTAGCCCGGACGGGAGCTTGGAGTCCCGACCGGGCAAGAGCAGTGTAAATAATTACATGGTTCTCGTCCGGTGGCGACTTCCAGCTCGCCTCCGGACTAATTGAGTGGAGCATTATATTAGCCCGGACGGGAACCTGGAGTCCCGACCGGGCAAGAGCAGTGCTAATAATTAGCCCGGATGAAAACCTGGAGTCCCGACTAATTGAGTGGAGCATTATATTAGCCCGGACGGGAGCTTGGAGTCCCGACCGGGCAAGGGTTCTCGTCCGGTGATGATAACCGGGGTTTCTTACTTGAATCTTTTGCCCCCCTCATATGCTTTTTTTTTATAATTTTGCGCCTTTGATTGTAGAACCTGCCTGAAATGATTTTCAAGGGTTTAAATAGTAATTAGCAAAACAGAATTTCATCAAATGGAAAGAAAGTATCCTGAATATAAAAGACTCAACTTATCGCAGATTGGTAAAGATGTGCTAAAAGACTGGGAGGCCGGAAAGGTTTTTGAAAAAACCCTCGAAATGCGCCAGGGACATAAACCATGGGTTTTCTATGAAGGCCCTCCTTCAGCCAACGGTCTGCCGGGTATTCATCATGTAATGGCCCGTGCCATCAAGGATATTTTCTGCAGATACCGCACCCAGAAAGGATACCTGGTAAACAGGAAAGCCGGATGGGATACCCACGGATTGCCCGTTGAAATAGGTGTTGAAAAACTCCTGGGCATCACCAAAGAGGACATTGGAACAAAAATTTCTATTGCAGAATACAACCAGGCTTGTCGCAAGGATGTAATGAAATTCAAGGATACCTGGGACGATCTTACCCGTATCATGGGATATTGGGTTGATCTCAGCGATCCCTACATCACATTCGATAACAAATACATTGAAACGGTATGGTATCTTTTAAGCAAGTTGCATGAAAAAGGGCTGCTGTACAAAGGATATTCAATACAACCCTATTCACCTGCAGCCGGAACCGGCCTTAGCACACACGAGCTTAATCAGCCGGGTTGTTACCGGATGGTAAAGGACAATTCTGTAACCGCACAGTTTAAAGTTGTCCGCAACGAGGTTTCTCAGTTTTTGTTTGCTGACGGCGAAGAAGATGTCCATTTTCTGGCATGGACCACTACCCCCTGGACGCTGCCCAGCAATACCGGTCTGGCCGTGGGTAAAAACATTGATTATGTAAAAATAAACACCTTCAACCCCTATACATTTAAGCCTGTTGCTGTTGTTATTGCCAAAGAATTGATGCATAAATTTTTTGACCCCGGCAATGCGGAGTTGGCAATGGAAGATTATAACGAAGGGGATAAAAAAATCCCTTATCAGGTCGTGAAAGAATACAAGGGAAAGCAATTGGAGGGTATTCGCTATGAACAACTTCTTCCTTCCATACTTCCCGAAGAAGGGGACCCATTCAGGGTAGTCCTGGGTGACTTTGTAACTACCGAAGACGGAACCGGTATCGTGCATATCGCACCCAGCTTTGGTGCAGATGACTTTAAGGTAGGCAAACAATACAACCTGGGTGCCCTTACCATGGTAAACAAACAAGGGAAGTTTATTGATGAAATGCCCGACTTTGGCGGAAGGTATGTTAAGAACGAGTATGATCCGGAAGCTGATCACAAAAACGATCGCCCTGTTGATGTGGACATTATCATCAAGCTGAAAACAGAAAACAAAGCGTTCAAAGCTGAGAAATACGAACACTCTTATCCCCATTGCTGGAGAACAGATAAACCCATACTCTATTATCCGCTTGATTCATGGTTTGTCAAAACCACAGCCCTGAAAGACAGGATGATTGAGCTCAACAAAACCATACAGTGGAAACCTGAATCCACCGGTACCGGTCGTTTTGGAAACTGGCTCGAAAACCTGCAGGACTGGAATCTCAGTCGCTCGAGGTATTGGGGCGTGCCATTGCCGGTATGGGCTTCCGAAGACAGGGAAGAGATCATCTGCATTGGTTCGCTCGAGCAGCTCAGAGAAGAGTGTGAGAAGTCCGTCAAGGCCGGTTTCATGAAAACCAATCCGCTTGCAGATTTTAAACCCGGTGATATGTCGGCAGAAAACTATGCTGTTTATGATATGCACAGACCCCAGGTGGATGAGGTATTCCTGGTGTCGGCATCAGGAAAGAAAATGTACCGGGAAGCCGACTTGATTGATGTCTGGTTCGATTCCGGCTCCATGCCGTATGCACAGTACCACTATCCTTTTGAAAACAAGGAACAGTTTGAACAAAATTTCCCGGCAGATTTTATCGCCGAGGGGGTTGACCAGACACGCGGCTGGTTCTTTACCCTGCATGCCATAGCGACCATGCTTTTCGATTCAGTGTCATTCAAAACAGTGGTATCCAATGGTCTTGTTCTTGACAAGAAAGGCAACAAAATGTCAAAACGCCTGGGCAATGCAGTTGATCCCTTTGAAACCATTGAAAAATACGGGCCCGATGCAACCCGCTGGTATATGATTACCAATGCACAGCCCTGGGACAACCTTAAGTTTGATCTGGAAGGGATTGCAGAAGTACAGCGGAAGTTTTTCGGCACTTTGCACAACACGTATGCTTTCTTTGCTTTGTATGCCAATATTGATGGCTTTACTTACCAGGAAGATGAAATACCTCTTGAGAATCGCCCGGAAATTGACGGCTGGATCCTCTCAGAGCTTAACACCCTCATCAAAAAAACAGATGAGTGTTATCATGATTTTGAGCCTACCCGTGCCGGAAGGCTCATCCAGGAGTTTGTAGATGAACATCTGAGCAACTGGTATGTGCGCCTTTGCCGTCGCAGATTCTGGAAAGGGGATTACACGGAAGATAAAATTTCTGCTTATCAGACCCTTTACCGTTGTCTTGAGGTGGTAAGTCAGTTGTCTGCACCCATAGCACCCTTTTTCAGTGATCGGTTGTTTACCGACCTGAATAAAGTCAGCCAGCGATCAGAGCATGGTTCTGTTCACCTTACAGATTTCCCTTCTTATGACTCAAAATTTATTGACAGAGATCTGGAGGAAAGGATGCAACTTGCCCAGAAAATCTCTTCCCTTGTGCTGGGACTTCGTAAGAAGGTAAACATAAGGGTTCGCCAGCCCCTGCAAAAGATAATGGTTCCCGTTATGGATACAAAGTTTCGGGCCCAGCTCGAAGGAGTTGAAAATCTGATTCTTTCAGAGGTGAATGTAAAAGAACTGGAGTACCTCACTGAAACAGCAGGTGTATTGGTGAAAAAGATAAAGCCCAACTTCAAAACCCTTGGACCCAAATATGGCAAACTAATGAAACAGATAGCTGTCATCGTAAACGGGTTTACCCAGGAGGATATAGCAATAATTGAAGATGAAGGCAGTTATACTATTGAGGTGGCAGGAGAGTCTGTTGTGCTGAGTGTCGAAGATGTGGAAATCACATCAGAAGATATACCGGGCTGGCTGGTTGCGGCCGACGGTAAGGTTACCGTTGCTCTTGATATTACCATAAGCTCCGGGTTGAGACAAGAAGGGATTGCTCGTGAGCTTATCAACAGGATCCAAAACCTGAGAAAGGAAAATGATCTTGAGGTTACTGATAAAATCGAACTCTGGGTGCAAAAACATGATCAAATATCTGATGCAATAGTCAACAATAATGACTATATTTGCTCTGAAACGTTGGCTGTAAAACTGCATTATGCTGATGTTTTGGAGGAGGAAACGAAAACCCAGGTTGACATCGAAGACGAAGTAAAAACCTTTGTTTACATCCGAAAGGCAAGCAATTAAACGATAAAACACTATTGATATGGAAACCAAAAAAGAAAAAACGAGATATTCAGATGAGGAACTGCAGGAGTTCAAAGGGATCATCATGAAAAAGCTTGAAGAAGCCCGCTCAGGTCTGAAAATTCTTACAGAGGCATATACTACTCAGAATGCCAATGACACCAACGATACGTCTCCTTCCTTCAAAATACTTGAGGAGGGTTCCCAGGTGTTGTCAAAAGAGGAAAACAGTCAGCTTGCTGCACGCCAGCAAAAGTTTATTCGTGATTTGGAGAATGCCCTGATTCGCATTGAAAACAAGTCTTACGGTATCTGCAGAGCTACAGGAAAACTTATTTCCAAAGAACGGCTCAGAAGTGTACCCCATGCAACCCTTAGCATTGAAGCTAAGCTTAATCAGAATTCGAAAAAGTAGATGGCTGTTTTAAAGCTTAAAAAAGAACACATTCCCTGGATTGTTGTATTTTTGGTTCTGTTTATAGATCAAGCTTCCAAAATCATTGTAAAAACCTCAATGACCCTTGGGCAGGGGATACCCGTGTTTGGTGACTGGTTTTACATCTATTTCATAGAAAATGAAGGCATGGCCTTTGGAATGCAGTTCTCCGGAGAATACGGAAAACTCATCCTGAGTGTGTTCCGAATTGTGGCGGTAGTTTTTATAGGTTGGTACATTGCTAAACTTATCAAACAAAATGCCCATACATGGCTCATAATCTGTATCTCAATGATCATGGCCGGAGCCCTGGGCAATATCCTCGACAGTGCCTTTTATGGAATTCTCTTTTCAGATAGTTCTTTTATGCAAACCGCCGAGTTTTTACCCGAAGAAGGGGGATATGCTCCCTTTCTTTATGGCAAGGTGGTCGATATGCTTTATTTTCCTATTCTTAAAGGCTCATTTCCTCAATGGTTTCCATTTTGGTCAGGTCAGGAATTTATTTTCTTCAGACCTGTCTTTAATGTTGCCGACGCTTCCATTACCCTTGGAGTAATTACCTTGCTGGTCTTCCAGAAAAAGTTTTTTGCCCACGAAAAGAGAAATGAAGTAAAAGAGGAAATTTAGCTTCCTTTCCAACCATCAGAATATTTTTGAGATTTCCGGCATTCATTTAAAGTAATACAGTCCATACAATCAATTATGAGTGGATTTCTGTTCGAACAGATCATATTTGGCCCCATAAAAAGCCGAAGATTAGGCATATCTCTGGGTGTAAACCTGCTTCCAACAGTGCGCAAGCACTGTACTTTTAACTGTATCTACTGTGAATGTGGGTGGACCCAAACCCATGAGATTGAAAAAGGGTTTCCGGTTGCAACGCAAATCAAAGAGGCCCTGGAAGAGAAGCTTGCCGGCATGAAGAAGAAAAATGCTTTGCTGGACTCCATTACATTTGCCGGCAATGGTGAGCCTACCATCCATCCGGAGTTTCCACAGATTGTTGATTTTACCATTGAGCTGAGAGACAAGTATTATCCTGATGCCATGGTATCCGTGTTAACCAATGCCAGCAAAGCCTCGGATCCTTCCATTGCCATGGCTCTCCTTAAAACAGACCAACCCATACTGAAGCTTGATGCAGGCAGGGATGAAACTTTCCAAACTATCAATAATCCTGGAATTGATGTTTCTCTTGGACAGATTTTATCTTCTCTTGAAGCCTTCAAAGGCAAAGCGATTATTCAGACTCTTTTTGTAAAGGGTATACACAAAGGGCGTGTTATTGATAATTCCACAGATGAAGAGGTAGATGCATGGCTGGAACACCTTAAAAAAATCGAACCCCGCCTGGTAATGATATATCCCATTGCCCGAAGCACCCCCGAAGAAACCCTCGAAAAAGTACCTTTTGAAAGACTCATGGAAATAGCCCGAAAAGTAGAGGCTTTGGGTTTTGAAGCGGAAGTATATTAGTATAATTGTGAACCATTTTTGCAGAACAGGCGTTTAAAGTATATTAACCTTTAAACGCCTGATTTGTATGTGGAAAGAAGAAAATAACCAACTGGTAAGAACCTTCGAATTCAAAGATTTTGTCGCAGCTTTTTCCTTTATGACCCGTGTGGCCTTTGTCGCAGAGAAAATGAACCATCACCCGGAATGGAGCAATGTATACAACAAAGTGCACATAAAGCTTTCAACCCATGATGCCGGCAATGTAGTTACAGACAAAGACCGTAAGCTTGCCGAAGCCATTGATAAACTTTTATAGTTTTATGCAGCTCCCTGCTGCAGAAACTGTTTTTGTTTCTCTCTGTGTATAACGGTAACCAGCTGGTTGACGGTTGAAAGTTGTTGCTCCAGCCCGTTTTCCAGCCTGATATTAAAATGGTCTTCAACATTGTACAGTAGCAGGTTGAGCTCCCATATGGAAAGGCCAAAATCATCGTGGAAATTTGCGGTATAAGAAGGAGAACCATTAAAAACCCTCATATCTTTATCGAGGATGAGTTTGATTTTGCCGTGAATTTCTGAATAGGTCATTTGTTGTTGTTTTTATAGTTAGTTAAAAATCAGGGGGGGTGTTACACCGTTTGTTCAATGTGCCAGGTGAAGGCTCTTATGCCTTGCATCTCTGCGGTTTCGTTTAGTTTGCTTACTCCGTCAAGTATCTTTTGAGCCAGGGACTCATCCACCACAGAAAGCACAGCAGAATTCATTGCCGGCCATGTATGGGTTCCCATGTGGGGTTCTCCTTTGTGGGTGCCGCGCCCTTTTACATCCTGCCACTGCGAAAAGCCTCGTGCATTTAGTTTGTCGAGCATCTCTGAAACTCTTTCAGTAAGCGCCTGGTTATAAACGATAAATACTGCTTTCATTTTTTATGTTGGATTAGAAGTTACAAGTTTGTTAATCAAAACTGGGTCCAAATATTTATGAGCTAAACAATAGGTTGACATCTAGTTGAGTGTTTCTCAACAGGCCCTGTTTATTGGGCTTGCAGCAACAGTGCTTTTCGGTTGCGTTTGCGCGCTTTTTTAATTTTTCTGGCACCATTCAAAGTGTATACTACAGGCACAAATACCAGGGTAATGAGCGTTGAAAAACTCAAGCCCCCAATAACTGCTACACCCATAGGTTGCCATATTTCCGAACCTTCTGCTGTGGAAATGGCAAGGGGTATCATGGCCAGCAGGGTGGTAAGAGTAGTCATCAACACGGGACGCAAACGCGATTTCCCGGCCATTCGCACAGCGGTGACGATGCTTTTGCCCCTGCCCACAAGCAGGTTGGTATAATCCACCAGTACTATGGAGTTCTTTACCACAATCCCCACCAGAATAATGGCACCGATAAAGGAAATAACATTCAATTCTCCTCCGCTGATAAATAATGCCAGTAATACACCGGTAAAGGAGAAGGGCACTGCCAGCATAATGATAAAGGGCATGGAGAAAGACTCAAACTGAGAGGCCATCACCACATACACAAGGAATATACTCAGCAACAGCAGTAAAACAAGGTCTGCAAATGCATCCTGTTGTTCCTGTATTTCTCCGGCAAACCGGTACGTAATCCCCGGGGGGATTTCCATCTCTTCAATGGCCGCCTGGATGTCGGTTGTGACGTTGCCAAGGGAGCGCCCATGGAGCTGACTGTTGACAGTGAGGTACCGCATACGGTTTTTACGCTCAATATTGGGAGGGCTGTAAAACTCTTCAATGGATGCAAATTCCTTTAGCCTTACCATCTGGCCCATGGGGTTCAATACCTGTATGTTCTCTATGTCAGAAAAGGTGTTTCGAAACTCCTCCTTGTGGCGAATTACTACGTCATATTCATCGCCGTCTTCGCGGAACCGGGTGGCTGTCATCCCTTCAATCCGGTTGCGGATAGCTCTTGATACCGTATTGGTATTCAAGCCAAACATTGCCATTTTCTCCTGGTCGGGAACAATGCGCAATTCGGGTTTTTCCGGACCACGGCTAAGGTCAACATCTCTGGTGCCTTCTATTGCTCTCATTTTTTGGGCAAGCTCTTCAGCAAAAGCGTTGGTTGTATTGAAATCATCACCATAAATTTCCACCTGAACGGGTGCACCGGCCCCAAATCCTCCACCTTCGGTTTGTACCGTATAGGTTACAATTTCCGGAAACACTGATAGCTCTTCTCTGAGTGCATCTGCAATCTCCCATACATCACGGCTGCGCTGGTTAGGGGCGACAAGACGGAAAGTAAGGTCAATGGTGTGGCTTCCAGCACGTGGATTGCCAAATATGCCGGCTGTTGAGCTGTATCCGCTACTGGTATTGATAGCTTCTATCTCTGGATAGTCCTCTTCGATAATTTTTTCAATTGCCCTTGCCGTTTTAGAAGTTTCTTCCAGCCTTAGTCCGGTAGGCAATTCAATGTTGATGGAAATCCGGCTGTTGTCAGCTTCAGGGAAAAATCCCGTTCCGATATAACCTGTAAGAAAAAGACTCGCAAAGAAAATGGAAACAGATATGAAAACCACTTTCCATTTATTCCCTACACCCCATCCCAGTACGTTGCTGTAAAACCTGTCAAGACCTGAAAGCGCATTGTCAATAAAGGCGCTGGTTTTTGGGCCAAGACCGGTACGCTTTGCTGAAGAAAACTTCAACAACTGTGAAGAGAGCATGGGGGTGAGCGACAAAGCTGCAATGGTAGATACTGTAATGGTAATGGTTACAATCCATCCCAGCTGTCTGAAAAACAATCCCATAAGACCGCTGATAAGTGTCATGGGGAGGAATACCGCCACCACGGTGAGGGTTGAGGCTACAACTGCCAGTCCCACCTCGTTGGTGCCGTAAATAGCCGATTCGCGGGCTGAACTCCCTTTTTCTATGTGCCTTGTTATGTTTTCAAGTACCACAATGGCATCATCTACCACCATGCCCATGGCAATGGTTAAAGAAGATAGTGAAATCAGGTTGAGTGTATTTCCTGTGAAATAAAGATAGATAAACGCGGTAACAAGCGATACGGGGATCGTAAGGATAATAATGAACGTTGCTCGCCACCTTCCTATAAAAAACAGCACCACAAGGGTAACAAAAATCCCTGCATAATATAGAATGTTGATAAGGTTGCTGATGGAATTGTTAATGAATTCGGAAGTGTCGAAAACTACACCGATGGCTATATCAGGGGGTAAAGTCTTTATTATCTCCTCAAGCATCTTATTCACCTCATTGGCAATTTGAACGGTATTGGCCCCAGATTGTTTCTGAACAATCAGCCGAAGCCCCTGCCGTCCGTTGATTCTTTCCTCAATGGTCATTTCCCTGAGGGTGTCATTTACTTCCGCCACATCTCTTACATAAACAGGATTGCCATTGAAAGAAGTGATGACTATGTTGTTGATGCGGCTGCTTTCAGTAAATTCTCCCGTAAATCTCAGCGGATAATCTACGCTTCCGAATTTAACATTTCCTGAAGGGAGGTTAATGTTTTCTGCAGCAAGGATGCCTCCCAGCTGCTCTACACTCATGTTGTAAGCTTCCAGTTTGCGGGGGTCTACATTGATTTGAATCTCTCTTTCCGGTCCGCCGAAAATCCCAACAGCTCCCACTCCTTCAATCCTGTTGAGGGGATTGATAAGTCTTTCATCCAGGATTTTGGCAAGCGCAGGGTAGCTTTCATCGGCAGTAGCCGATAACATCATTACCGGTATCATGGCGGAAGAGAATTTGAACACGGTGGGCTGTTCTATACCCTCCGGCAGGAAGCGCAGTATACGTCCGATAACATCCCTGATTTCATTGGTAGCCTCATCCAGGTTGGTTTCATATTCAAACTCCATGGTAATGGCAGAAATGTCGTCACGCGACTGCGAAGTCATGTTCTTAAGGTTGGTAACAATGCTGAGGTTATCCTCCAGGGGGCGGGTTACGTTGGTCTCTATGTCAGCTGCACTGGCCCCCGGATAAATGGTAAATACGCTTATAAATGGCGGATCTATCTCCGGATACAAATCGACGGGCATGTTGCGCAGACTGAATACCCCCATTACAATTACGGCAATAAAGATTACCAGGGTGGTAATGGGTCTTTTGACGGCGGTGCTGTAAATACTCATGCTAATAAATGCTTTTCTGTTGAATCACTTTTCTGGATTATTTCACAATCTCTACTTCAGAACCTTGGATGAGGTTGTGTTGACCGGTAATAACCAGCTGTTGCCCCGGATTGAGACCCGTGAGAATTTCTACCCTGTCGTCAAATTTTCTTCCCGGCTCAACGGTAAGTCTTTGTGCTGTATTGTTTTCAATTACAAAAACAAATCGTTCATTGGAGCCGGTCTGTTTCAAAACTGACATGGCAGGCACCAGCAGGGCTTCATGCTCTCCCAGGCTCAAGGCCACCCGCGCAAACATTCCCGGCCGAAGACTTTCATCCCGGTTGTCTATTACAATCTCTACCCTGAATGTACCGGTCGCCCTGTCGATGGTGGGAAAAATCCGGTTTACCTTTCCATTAAAAACCTGGTCGGGATACACATCAGAAGTTACTCCGGCAGGTTGTCCTTTGGTTACCTGGGGGAGGAATCTTTCCGAAACTCCCACGATTACTTTTACAGGTTTGATTTGGTTGATGGAAACAATGGCTGGTTTGCCTGCAGGGGAGGGGGTTCCGGTGAACATTTCACCTGCTGAAAAATACCGCCCGGTAACTACCCCATCAAGGGTAGAACGCACTTGTGTGTGTGTGGAAAGGTTGTCGATATTGCTTTGTGCAACCTGGTACTGTGTTCTCAGCTGGTCATATGCCTGTTGGGTAACCGCACCCGCTTTCAGTAAGGTGTCAAGGCGGGCGAGCTCCGTTTTCAGGTTGTCCAGCTGCACCTGGGCCTGGAACAACTGCGTGTTGTCCATTTCAACCAAAAGTTGTCCTTTTGATACCTTATCGCCCACATCTACCAGTATTCTGTTGATACGTGCAGGCACTGCCGGTGCAATATGGGCCTCTTCATAGGGCAATACCGTACCGGTAAATTCCAGATTGTTGACCACGGTGTGCATTGATGATGGTTTTACCCTTACAAGCACTTTGCTGTCTTGTTCTTCCTGCTCGACAGCTGTCTGGCATGCGGCAAATATAAGTAAGGAGAGGGTAAGAATTGTAGTCTGGATTTTTGTTGAAGCTTTCATTATATGTATGATGTTTAATTGTTATCGTTGAAAAAAATGCTGCAAAACGTAAAAGGCCCGGAATTAATTTTGACCGATAAACCTGTCGTACTGAGCTTTTGCCTGCAGCAGTTCATGTTTTGCCATGAGCAGATTAAAGCGTGCCCGTGTCATGGATACATCTGAGTCATTCACCTCAAGAAGTGTTCCCTGTCCTGATTCGTACCGGAGTCTGGAGATGTCGTAACCTCTTTGTGCCAGTTCAACGTTGCGTCGGGCATGAACGGCCTTTTCCAGGGCTACATCCATGCTTTTTAAAATGCTTGATAATTCGATGCTCAGGTTGTTTCTCAGGTATTCCCGTTGCAATTGAATTTGTTTGGCTCCTATCTCCAGTTGTTTCACCTGGTTGCGGTTGGTAAGTCCCCTGAAAATCGGGATGCTCAGTTGCAATCCTGCCGAAGCTGTGTTTACCCAGTTATAATCACCAAACCTGAAGTTGTTGGCTTCGGTAAGATACATGTAGTTGCTTACCGCGGTAATACTTGGGAGTGAGGTAGCCTTGACAGATTTGGCCTGTTTGAGGATTAAATCCCGCTGCAACCCCAGGTTTACATAATCCGGATTGCTGTGAAGAGCCCTTTCGGCCTCGGTAATGTTAAAGTTGCGCAGCATCTCCTCAGAACTTTCAAGCAGGTCTCCTTCGATGGTTACAGGGATGATTTCCTCTACTCCCAAAAGGGTTTTCAGGAAACTCAGGCTGAGATCAAATGCATTTGCTGCTTGCAAAACATCGGGCCTGAGGTTTTCGGTTTGAACTTCTGCCCTGATAAGGTCATATTCTGCAACCAGACCTTGCGCATGCATTTTACGGATGTTTTCCAGGTTTTCTCTGGCGTTTTCAAAGCTAAAGCGAATAACTTCATAGGATTCCCGTGCCAGCAGGGCGTCATTCCAGGCCCTTTGTAAAATATATGTAAGCTCTATGGTCTGGGCCCTGTAGTTTTCTTCTGCGATTTTTTGTTCTGTCCTGGCGGCATCTATACCTGCATATATGGCAGGATTGTATAGTGGTAGTGCCAGTTGAAGTCCACCCATGAAAGAATTGTCACTTCCTACTTCCAACGCTGTAACACCGCCAAAAAGCGGAGCCATTTCTTCAGGAAAGAAAATCACCTGTTTCTTGAGGTTGCGTGTATAGGATCCGGTAGCATTGAGAGAAGGAAGCAAATTGCCGCGTGCCTCATTAACACGCGCTTCAAGACGCGCCTTCTCCAACCGGGCTATGGCTATGGAAGGGTTGTTTTCCAATGCCATTTCCAGGGCTGATTCTCTCGTGAGATATAAAGTGTCTGACTGGGCTTTGAGTGGCAATACTGCCAGGAAAATCAAAGTTACCGCAATGAGTCTTGTGAGAATGTTCATTTTTCTGTTGATTGCTTAATAGGACTTTTGATTTTGATTGATGCCGGAAGGATTCTGACTGAATTTTTCATCAATAAGCCTCAGGCCCTCTTCTGTTGCAAGGCCCCGGATAAAATTCAGCATCACTTGCCTGATTACTTCTGAGCGTGGATATCTTGTTTCCGGGAAAATATCACCCAGGGTTATCATTTGCATCACCGAATGAATCATGGTGCTCAATATCTCCGGATGCTCGTTTTCCAGGAAAACCCCTTTGGAAGCACCCTGCATGATCATAGAAGTCGTAAATTCGATGTTTTCTTCCTGCTTGCTTTCGATTTGTTCTTTCCAGATGCGGGGATGATATTTGCGTAAATCATTGAAAAAATTGGGATGGAGACTGTTGAGGATTATCAGAGCCTGGCGGAAATGCTGATGTATTATTTCCAGTGGGTCATCTTCATTTTCTGCAAGGATGATATCCCTTATCCTTTTATTCTCCACGTGTTGATATTCGATGCAATGGGTCAGCAAATCCTCCTTATTGGAAAAACTTTCGTAAAGCGTACGTTTTGAAATTCCTAATGATTGCGCAATTTCGTCCATGGTAATGGAACGGATTCCATACCTGAGAAACATTGTGGATGCCTGTTGGAGAATTCTTGCTTTTGTATCCATGATTGTGGTGGGTGAAACTTTTTTCGTTTTAAACGTTTTTTGTGTCTAACATTAAATGTGCCAAATTGTTCTTAGCTGCAATAAAAAAATGTTTTTCATCAGGGAAATCATTAGCATGCCCTGTTAAACCCCATTGTAGAAATAAGACGACTGAAGAATGAAAACGTTACAAACTGTTTCAGTTTTTTAGGGAATTAGCTGCCTTGTTTGTCGTGAAGGAAAAATATGTGCCTTTCTTTCAGAGAGTTGGAAAACTATCTGTCAATAATTCCGGTCTGGATCAACCGAAGAACGAATCAGACCCGAAGTGTAAGGTGTCCGAAATCGTGCATGCTGTGTGCGATTCTGCACAAGAAGCGAGCATTGGGCGCTTTTTAACCTCTGATTCTTCCGGCAAATTCTCAAACAATGCTTATCTTTATGTGCTTGTCGACGACAAGGTTAAGATGTCCGGTAAATTGATATTCGCTGTTTTGCATTAAAACAAGGAAAGATTATGAATACTCCGCTCCGATTGTTTTATTCTCCATTTATTGTTGTGCTTTTATTCCTTGCGTTTTCCACTCAGGCACAGTTTCATCACCGTGAATTTCCGCAACACAACTGCTCCCATTACTGTGCAAAGGCACGATTGGACTTTCCTTCCATAGGGATTTATGAGCAGGACGTGCGCGTTCATGATTACGATGTAAAATTTTACGGTTTGGATTTGGAAGTGCATCCGGGCACGACCTTTATTCATGGTTCTGTGCAGGTGGTTTCGGAAATTGTAACACCTGGCACCCAATACCTTGTGCTGGAATTATGGGCTGCACATACAGTAAGTCAGGTTGTCATGGGAGGGGAAGATCTGTCATTTCAACATGAAAATGATGTACTGGAGATTGATCTGGGTGCAATGAAACCACAAGGTACAATGATTGATTTGCAGGTTTTTTATTCCGGTGAGCCTTCCCCGGAGGGTTTTTTTTCAGGAATACAGACAGCCACCAATAGCTTTGGAGATCCTGTGTTGTGGACTCTATCAGAGCCCCACAACGCCCGGCAATGGTTTCCTGTAAAGCAGGTGCTCAATGACAAGGCTGACAGTGTGCATGTTTTTATAACAACACCGCCCGGGTTTATCGCTGCCTCCAATGGTTTGCTGCAACAGGTTACCCATTTGCCCGACCAAAGACTGAGATATGAGTGGAAATCAAGGTATCCCATTGCTTATTATCTCATTTCAATGGCCGTAGGCAATTACCAGGAGTTTAGTTTTATGGCTCCCCTTGATACTGAAAATGACAGTGTTTTGGTACAGAATTTTATTTATAATTACCCGGAAGTTTTACAAAGCCAGAGAGAGAACCTCGAAAGAACCAGTCCAATGATGCAGTTATTATCGGAGCTTTGGGGAACATATCCCTTTTCTGGAGAAAAATACGGACATGCCCAGGCACCCATGGGTGGAGCAATGGAGCATCAAACCATGTCTACCATGGGACATTTTGGATTCGATATTACCGCTCATGAGCTGGCACATCACTGGTTCGGCAACAATGTTACATGCGCTACATGGAGTGATATATGGATCAATGAAGGCTTTGCCTCCTATGCAGAATATCTTTCGCGTGAATTCATTATAGGGCCTGAGTCTGCCCGCGACTGGATGCAACATGCGCATAATAATGTCAAATCACAACCCGACGGAAGCGTGTACGTCCCTCCTATGTTCCTGGAGGACATATGGAGGATTTTTAACGGCAGGCTCAGCTATCGCAAAGGCGCGGCGATCCTGCACCAGTTAAGGTTTGAACTCAATAATGACCCGTTGTTTTTCAGTATAATGGAGGAATTTCAGGACATCTATGCTGACGGGGTTGCCTCTGGTGATGACTTCAGAAACACCGTGGATTTGATGACCGGTCAGAGTTGGGAATGGTTCTTTGACCAGTGGTACTATGGTGAGGGTTTTCCTACCTATGAGATACTCTGGTGGCAAAGGGATGGAAAGCTTCACATTCGATCTGCTCAGACAACTTCAGCTAACCACCCATTGTTTTTTGCGGGTGCCCTTGAGTTTAAGATCATCTTTGCGGATGACAATGAACAAGTGGTAAGATTCTTTCAGGAGGAAAACCTGCAGGAATATGTGGTTACAATTCAGAAAGAGGTTAAGGAACTTGTTTTTGATCCAAGGCAGTATATGCTCAAAAATTACAGTGTTTGGGATTCAACAAACATTAGTTTCCCCGACACTCCGGCCATAACTATTTCACCCAATCCTTTTACCCGCAAAATCACCATCGATTATCCAAACCTCTGGCACAACGGCACCTGGATGCTTTCCGATCTTAACGGAAGAGTCCTGATGGAGGAAAACCTGAATGATACTACCCATGAACAGGATTTGGGTCATATTTCATCGGGGATATATATTGTAACGATTTTTTCTCCCGGTGGTGACAAGAAGTCTTTCAAGGTGGTAAAGTATTAACCCGACCCCGCTAATCACCCATTTATTTCCTGAGAATTTTCAGGGGAATGACCTGGTTTTCAGTCCTGACTTTCAGTATATAGGCTCCGGGTTTTACACCTGAAAGGTTTACCGTAAAAGTGGCTGTGTCCTCAAGTGCTTCCTTTTTTATCAAACGGCCCGAAACATCATAGATACTGTAAGAGGAAAACAATTTGTCCGTAACGGATTCAATGGTAACAAAATCCCTAGCAGGGTTGGGATAAAAATGAATGGTTTCTCCTGTCAGTGTGTTAAATGGCAAGGGTTCCACATTTACAGGTTCTCCCGCCACTACCATTAACTCGCCTTCATCAACATACCACCTGAACCATTCCCCGCCGTTTCCTTCCTGCCAGTTGTTAAGATTAAAAGTATGGGTTCCGGTGAAGTCGCCTTTAATACGATACACAGCCACAGCATTTTGATCGTTATACCAGTGAAGGGGCTGTCCTTCCTCACAAACTTCAGGTTCAGACAGAGCCATGTGGAAATATGCAAAGTCATCATAGCCGGGATGTCCGAATACCCTGGCGGTTCCATCTTGCTCTACACCCACAGCCGTATATTCATTTACTCCTATACCTTTTGCATCCATTTGCCAGTCGGTTATCATGCGAGCCATGAAAGCCATGTGTCTGCCATGGCGATTATTGTTGTCGCTATAAATGTTATTATAGTGTGAGTCAGTAACTATGTTTTCCATAAAGGGGATAGCCAGGAAATCGTTGGCAAGGGTCATTCTCCGGTGAAAGGGATCATTAAGTGCTTGAGTGGTTAATACCGTGCCTTTTTCAGCAGTGTAAACCACTTCGCCAAGGATGGCAAGTCCGGCGCTGGTACCTCCAATGGCTCCTCCTTTTTGCTGCACATGGTTGTTAAGGGCTTCCTGCAAACAGGTGCCTTTCCAGTGGCTGTAGTAGTTCCATTGGTTTCCTCCGGCAATAAAGATGACTTCTGCATTTTCCACGGCCTCACAAACCTCCGGGTTTTCGGCCTGGGCGGAGCTGGTGATTAGTATGGAAGTAACCGAATTGACATGCACCCCAAGTCCGGAATATATATAATTGTTGTAACCATCAGATCCTGAAGCCCGCAAAACCACCACGTCACCGCCATTGGCTTTTTCCGCAAGCCATCGCATGCCATCATCGTTATCTGAACTCCCCCCGGCCAGTAACAAACCGAATTCGGGGATACTGTCAACATTGTCGGGAGAACCTGTGCGGAAAAATTGCTGGGAGATGCTTATTGTTGGCAGGCAGGCTAATAGTAACAGGAAGGTTAAAGATTTGATCATGTGGGATAAGGTTGAGTTTTGTAAAATATTTAATAACTGCAAAAGTAGAAAAAATCAGGAGATTTTCTTGCTTCAACACCAAGTTCATCATTTACAAATACAAAGCATATAAGGTTAGCATGTTGCAGACCTGAAAATATTGCATGCCGACTTAACCCGAAATCAAACCCGCTCTCTCTAATTTTTTGTATTTTTGCAAAGCCAAAAAATCTACAGAGTATTCTGTTATGTGTATGAGTGAAAATTATTCCTGCCTGTTGGTTGGCCGTTAAAACAATTAAATTTCATAAGCTATGGATAAACTTACCAAAATAGTTGCTACAATTTCCGACAAATACAGTGATGAAACTTTTCTGCGGGAAATGATTAGTGCCGGGGTGGATGTAGTGCGCATCAATACTGCACATCAGCAGCCAGAGGATACTTTGAAAATAATGCAAACGATTAAACGGATCACCCATCGTGTGCCGATCTTGATCGACACCAAAGGTCCGGAAATCCGAACGGTGAACACAGGTATAGATATAGAGGTCTATAAAGGACAAACCATCAGGGTGGCAGGAGATCCTGACGGGGCCTCTTCATCAGATTGTTTGTTTGTCAACTATAAAGAGTTTGTTGCCAGCCTGGAAGTAGGCAAAAGCATTATGATAGATGATGGTGACATAGAGCTTGAGGTGAAAGAAAAGCATGAAAAACATCTTATTTGCGAGGTAAAAAACAAAGGGCTGATAAAACCCCGCAAAAGCATTAATCTTCCCGGAAGTTCTGTTACCCTCCCTTCTCTTTCACCCAAGGATTTGGAGTACATAATGTTTTCCATTGAGCATGATATTGATTTTATTGCCCATTCTTTTGTTCGCAACAAAGAGGATGTCCTTGCCATTCAGGAAATACTTGATAAGCATAACAGCCAGATAAAAATTATTGCCAAGATTGAAAACCAGCAGGGGATAGACAATATTGATGAAATTCTGGATCATGTTTATGGCATAATGGTAGCACGAGGTGATTTGGCCATAGAGGTGCCGGCAGAAAAGATTCCCGGCATCCAGGCGAAACTGGTAGCCAAATGCATAAAAATGAAAAAAGCTGTTATTGTGGCAACCCAGATGCTGCACAGCATGATTGAAAATCCGCGACCCACAAGGGCAGAGATAACGGATATTGCAAATGCTGTTTTTACCGGTACTGATGCCGTGATGCTCAGTGGCGAAACGGCTTACGGTAAATATCCCCTTGAATCGGTGAAAACCATGGCACGGACAGCAAGAGAAGCAGAAAAGTCAAGGGATGCCTTTGCGGAAGTAAATGTTTTACCCCACGAAAATGAAATATCAGTTTTTCTTTCCAAAATGGCTGTGCGATCCATCGAAAAACTTTCCGCCAAAGCAATCATAACCGATACCGATACGGGCAAAACCGCAAGATACCTGGCTGCCTTCAGAGGTAAATCGCCCATTTATGCACAATGCTATGAAAAAAGAGTTCTCAGGGAGCTTGCCCTTAACTATGGCATTTATGCCGATTTAATGGATGTGGAGACCTCCAAAAAAGATTTTATTGAACATACCCTGAAAAGACTTCTGGATAAAGGTGAGCTCCATCAGGAAGATCTGGTTGCAGTTCTTGCCGGTAATTTTGGAAAAAAATCAGGTCCCTCTTTTGTGGAAATAAGCACGGTGAGTAATATGCTTTCCCCCAGAAAATAAGTAGAAATCCATGCATAGCTCATGACATAGCTTATGACAGTAAATGTAAAAGACATCAGCCTGGATGTCATCCGGGAATCCATAAAGGAAAACAAGCGCGATTTTCTGCAGGAAATAATCAATGAGCTTTATCCTGCAGATATTGCTGAATATATTGATGACCTTAATCTGGAAGAGGCCAAGTATCTCTATACCTTGCTGGAAAAGGAAGAGGCAGCTGCGGTACTCATGGAGCTGGAAGACCATGTGCGGGAAAGGTTTCTGGATTCATTCTCCTCCCAGGAAATTGCCCATGAGTTTATCAACAACCTTGATTCTGATGATGCTGCCGACCTTATTTCGGAGCTACCCCAGGAAAAAAGAGAAGAAGTGCTCAGCCATCTGGAAGACCGCCGGCAGGCTCAGGATATAGCCGACCTGCTGGTATATTCATCTAACTCTGCCGGGGGGTTGATGGCCAAAGAGTTCATCAAGGTGAATGTTAACTGGCATGTGGTAACCTGTATTCGCGAAATGAGAAAACAGGCTGAAGAGGTAGAAGAGGTCTATACAGTGTATGTAGTGGATGACAATGATGTACTATTGGGGCTGCTATCCCTGAAAAAACTCCTGATAGCATCGCCAAGAGCCAAAGTGGCAGAACTCTACTCCCCCGATATTGTGAGTGTTAAAGCCACACAGAAAGGAGAAGAGGTAGCCAACCTGATGAATAAATATGACATGGTAGTGATGCCGGTCCTTGATGAACTGGGACGGCTGATCGGAAGGATTACCATCGACGATGTAGTCGACTTTATCAAGGAGGAAGCAGAGAAAGATTACCAGATGATGTCGGGTATGACTCAGAATATTGAGTCGGGCGATAAAATCTGGGAGATAATGCAGGGACGCCTGTTTTGGCTTGTGGTAGCGCTCTTTGGAGGTATCATCGGCTCAAGGGTGGTGGCCAATTATGAAGAACAGATTGGGATGTACCCCGAAATGGCCTTTTTTATGGCCTTGATTCCGGCAATGGCAGGAAATGTGGGGGTGCAGTCATCGGCCCTTATTGTTAAAGGTCTTGCCAATCACAGCCTTACAGCAGGAATCCTTCCCAAACTGTGGAAGGAAGCATCGGTTGGATTTATCAATGGATTGGTTTGCTCTGGTATTTTATTATTGTACAGCTTTTTCTTTGCACCCTCTCTTGCTTTGAGTATTACTGTTAGCGTTTCCCTGATGACTGTTATAATGTTTGCATCCATATTTGGCACATTTGTACCCCTGGCTCTTGATAAGCTCAAGATTGACCCTGCTTTGGCAACAGGTCCGTTTATAACCACCTCCAACGATATTATTGGTTTGTTTATATATTTCATGATAGGAAGAATGATGTACGGGATTTTTATGTAGGCCTAATGGGTGTTATTAAGTTGAGCAATAAATGATTGGACAACCCGTTTTAAGAAACTATGGCCGTGGATTATTGTGCAAAAATTGCGTGCTTATTCATTTAATAATTGTAATTTTGTTCCGATTTATTCGATACTAAAAGGGATTTTTTCCCGATATACTCAAACCAGGAATTTTTTATGACCCTTAAGCGCATCAAGGATAGATTATCTTTTAACACAAATTACAAAAAAATCCAGCTTCCCTTGATTGGGATCTTACTGATTGTAATGCTGGTTTCCTCATGTACACCCCACAAAAAAATTGTATACCTGCAACGGGAAGCGGGAGACGCAGACAGTTTTGAGTTTGTTAGGCCGGACTATCGTATCAAGTCAGGAGATATTTTGTATATCCAGGTGCTTACCCATGACGAAAAGTCCTATATCATGTTTAATAGCGATCGTACCGGTCAGCGCACTACTGCTGCCGGAGGAGGAGGCATTGGCAATGTGCAGATGTTTTTACATGGCTACAATGTAGACGATAGTGGTGAAGTGAAAATGCCGGTGGTGGGAAGCGTTAAAGTAGAAGGAAAAACCATAACAGAAGCCACAAAGCATATAGAAAAGCTGGTAGAAGAATATCTCATTGGTGCTACCGTTCTGGTAAAACTTGTTAATTTTTCTTTTTCTGTTCTTGGCGAAGTAGGAAGTCCGGGAAAATACTATGTTTACGACAATCGTGTAAGCATTCTTGATGCCATTGCAGTGGCCGGAGATCTTACCGATTTCGGAAACCGAAACATCACCATTGTAAGACAAACCGACAAGGGTGCTACATTTGGTTCTGTCAATATTAATCAAGCATCATCCCTGACGTCAGAGTATTATTACCTGCAGCCCAATGATATCGTTTATGTTGAACCCTACCGGATCAAAAGGCTTGGAATTAACCAGTTCCCGTTTGCTCTGCTTTTTTCCACCATTTCTACAACACTCTTACTGATAAACTACTTTAGCAATTAACCGGTCTGAACCGCCTGAAATACCAGCCTCCGGGTAACAATATACCTTCACTATGAATAAAGATCCCTTCCGCGAAGAAACCCTCGACATTAAAAAAATTGTTTTTAAGTATGCAAGGTTCTGGTACTGGTTTTTTATCAGCCTTTCAGTGGCCCTTACCATTGCATATTTTGTCAACAAGTTTGCTGACACGGTATACCGAACCAGGGCAACTGTGCTCATCCGTGATGACCGAAAGGGGGGCTTCAGGCCCGGACAAATCATGGGCGAGCTTGATTTGTTTTATCAGCGCAACAATCTTTTCAATGAAATGGCGGTACTCAGATCCTACTCGCTTGTAGATTCTGCTATCAGTAGAATGGATGTTGAAGTTTCATTTTTCAACATAGGCAGACTTGTGGGTGAAATGAGAACCACTGAGATTTATAAAAACACACCTTTTGTTGTTGAATGGGACAGATCTGTTTCGGTCCCTTACAACAGGCCTTTTCATGTGAAGATCATTTCAGAAGACAGCTACGAAATCAAACTTACCGAACAAAAAAGATTCAGGTTTCGCAACGGCGGACAGACCCATACTGCACAATTTGGAGAGGTTTTTCAGTATGAAGGTTTTCGCTTGCGACTGAATAAAAACTTTAATTTTTCCCCGGGGAGCCATATCAGCAGGGAGTACCTTTTTATTATCAACAGCCCTGCAGCACTTACATCCAGGTACGTTAACTCCATGAGTGTATCCCCTCTTAACAGTGAGGTATCCATTGTTCAGATTGCTTTTGAAGCCACCAACCCTGAAAGGGCTGTGGATTTTCTCAATACACTCACCGAAGTATACGTGCAGCAAAGTTTGTATGAAAAAAACCAGATTGCTGAAAACACCATTCAATTTATCGATACCCAAATCAATGTAATATCTGACTCGCTGATATTGGCAGAATCCTCCCTGGAGGACTTCAGAAGCAGAAATCAGCTAATGGAAGTTGGTGCTGCTTCAGCTCAGCTTTTTGGCGAACTACAGCAGCTGGACAACCAGAGGGCCATTGAAAATCTCAAACGACAGTATTACGAATACCTGCTGGATTATATTGAAAACGAGAAAGACTTTCGGGATGTGTTCAGCCCATCTGCCCTGGGAATAGATGATGCATTGTTGCACAACCTCATCCGCGACTTGAGCAACCTATACACCGAACGTGCCCAGCTTATGGAAATGGGTACCAGGGAGAATCCCACCATCCAGAACATTAACCGCCAAATCAACCTCACACGACAGGCACTCAATGAAAACCTGAGGAGCATCCAAAGTGCCTCTGACATCATGATGGCCGATCTTGACAGGCGCATTGCAAGAGTGGAAAAACGTATTGGAGAACTCCCCGGAACTGCCAGAGAGTACGTGGGGATTCAGCGCCGGTTTAACCTGAGCAACGCTACCTATAATTATCTTCTGGAAAAGCGCGCTGAGGCCGGTATCGCAATGGCCAGCAATGTGCCCGACCATAAGATTGTTGACAGAGCAAGGTTTACAAGCATTGTTTCTCCCAAGGAACGTCGGAATTATACTTTTGCCATGGTATTGGGACTTGTTTTTCCCCTTGCTTTGATTTTGCTCCGCGATTTCCTGGACAATCGCATCCAGGATAAAAAAGAGGTTACAGACATGGTTGATTACCCTGTACTGGGTGTTATTCCGCATAATAAGCAGGCTGCAAAGCATGACGCTCTTAACCTGGTTGTTTTTGAAAACAATAAATCGCCGGTAACCGAAGCATTCAGGGCTATGCGAACCAATCTGCAGTATTTTGCTTCCGGCACAAAAAATAAAGTTATTGCAATCACTTCCACCCGATCTCAGGAAGGTAAGACCTTTACAGCCATCAACCTTGCCTCTGTAATTGCCTTGTCAGGTAAAAAAGTACTGCTTGTGGGTGCTGACCTGAGAAAACCCAGGATTTTTGATGATTTCCAAATTAGCCAGGTACCCGGATTATCCAATTTCCTGGTGGGAAAAAACACCCTTGAGGAAATCATTCAAACAGTGGAGCATAGCCCCCACCTGCATGTTATTACCGCCGGGCCTGTTCCCCCAAATCCCAGCGAATTGCTGGAGTCGGATACTATGGAATTGTTGCTGAAAAATCTCAAACCTCAGTACGACTTTATCATTATTGATACACCCCCTATAGGGATTGTTCCTGATGGGATCAATCTTATAAAAAATGCAGATATTGCCATCTTTATTATAAGACAGAAATTCAGTGACAAATCCAGCCTCGATTTTCTCAACGATTTTGCACAAAAAATTGATGCCCGCAATATCTGTATTGAAATCAATGATGTAAAACTATCGCGCAGCGGCTATGGCTATGGCTACGGTTATGGCTATGGCTACGGCTATGGCTACGGGGAATATGGAGAAAAGAACGAAACCGAAGGCAATCCATTCAGAAGGTGGTATGAACTGGTTAACAAAGGGCTGAAGAAGAAAGCCTGATCAACAGAGTTGTGCGAAGGCTAAACAATTTTTGGATGTCCATGTTTAAAATTCATTAAACATGGGTAACTAAAAATTTAACATAATGTCAAGAACTACAATCTGTCTTGTTTTCCTCATTCTACATTTTCACCTGGTACCTGAATCCGTTGCCGTTTACAAACCCGTTCATACAGGATTCCGACCCGTTATTGACCTCAATGCAGTATCCTCCGAAGCCATTGAGCCAGGAAGAATGCGTATCCAGTTTACCGAGCAGTCGGGAAAATTCCTTGATGAGAATCCGGTAAAGTTCTTCGATGAGCCAATCGTTTTCGGTTTGTCTGCTGTTGACATTGCGCTAAAGGAAGCAGGTGTAGCTTCTGTGAAACCAACCTTTGCCGGGGCAGCGTTAAAATCAGAATTTTCAGAGAGACATCGATTGTGGGGCTTGCACCTGTGGTATGATGTAATGCTTGAATCGGAAACAGATGTTATCGCAGCAGTTAAAATATTTCAGCAACTTGAAGAAGTAGAAATTGCCGAGCCGGTATTTCGTAAACAAATTGTAAGTGGGCATGTGTTCGACTGGAATGCTGAGTCGTTTTTCACCAGAGAAGATCTGGAAGAATGGGCCCCCAATGACCCACAGTTTGCTCAGCAGTGGCATTATCTGAATACAGGTCAAACGGGCGGTATCCCCGGTTCAGATATTGATCTTATTCAGGCCTGGGGAACAGAAAAGGGAGACACAACAGTTATTGTGGCTATCATTGACGATGGTATACAGTTTGACCACCCTGATTTGGCAGCCAACATGTGGGAGGGTACAGGTTTTAACTTTGTTGATAATAATTCGGTGGTTGTACCAGGAGACCACGGGACGCATGTTGCAGGAACTGTTGCCGCTGTTTCCAATAATGAAATTGGGATTGCAGGCATTGCAGGAGGATCCGGCAGTGGTGATGGCGTTAGGTTAATGTCTGCTCAGGTTTTCAAGGGGAATGCTTCCGGAGGATTTCCCACTGCCTTTATCTGGGCTGCCGACAATGGTGCTGCCATATCGCAAAACAGCTGGGGATATACAACTGCAGGAGTTTTTGAGCAGGCTGTTCTTAATGCCATTGACTACTTTAATGTAAATGGAGGTGGCGATGTGTTAGATGGTGGAATTACCATCTTTGCCGCAGGCAACTCCAATGCTGCCGGCGCATGGTATCCAGGGTATTATGAAGGTGCAATGGCTGTAGCTTCGACAAATCACAATGATCAGAAAGCCTGGTACTCCAATTTTGGGAGCTGGGTAGATATTTCCGCGCCAGGTGGAGAAACCAACAATGTCAACAATCAGGGAGTGCTTAGTACTGTTACCAATTCGGGGTATGCATTTTACCAGGGAACTTCCATGGCTTGTCCGCATGTGTCAGGGGTAGCAGCCCTTGTTCTTTCACATGCACCCGGCATGTTTTCCAATACAGAACTGATAGACATCCTGATTTCCTCAGCCGATTTTCATTATCAGGTAAATCCTGGTTTTATTGGGCAACTGGGAACCGGCAGACTTAATGCACACCGGGCGCTGCTGGAAGCCAACAACTATTTGCTCGGTCTTATCAACCCATCGGACTTTCAGTCTTTTGCCTTGAGTACAGAAGAAATTGAACTCAGCTGGGCTCTCAATGTTAATCAGGATGATGTATTGCTCGCATTCAGCTCTGATGGTTTTTTTGGAATACCCCAGGGAAGTTATGCTCCCGGTGATACTCTCCCGGGAGGTGGTACGATCCTTTACAATGGTTCAGCAACATCATTTATCCATGAAGGTCTTGAACCCTCATCATCTTTCTTTTATAAAATATGGAGCATTGGCGATAGCCTCTATTCTTCCGGACGACTCATCAGCGGCTCCACGCTTTGTGGTGTGTTTGAACTTCCTTTCAATGTTGAGTTTGTTTCCGGACAAATTCCTGATTGCTGGGAGATAGTTGATGTTGCAGGGAGTGGCAGAGTCTGGCAAACAGGAAGTTTCAACAATGGACTTAACATTGAAGGAGAATATGCCTACTCAGGAAACAATCTGGGGGGAGAAAAAAACACCAACCTCATAACCCCTGTGCTCGACTTCAGCAATGCTCATAATGTAAATGTTTCTTTCAGGCACTTTTTCCGCACCACTTTTCTGGGTGGTGCTGCCGGCACTTTTTCCTATTCTGTTGATAATGGGAGCAATTGGACAACAGTAAACTCATGGACTTCCGGTACAGCCAATCCCGAATTGTTTGATGCAGATCTCTCTGTGCTTGATGGTGAGCCCATGGTTAGATTCCGGTGGAATTCCACTATAAACTTTTTGGGTTATTACTGGTTGGTAGGCGATATCAATATTTCTGGCAATATAATAACCGATAAGCCTGAAATTGCATTTGATGCTGAAGAGGTAATTGTAGAAATACAGGCAGGGGATTCTTACACCAGAACGGTAACAGTTTTTAATTTGGGCACGGAGGATTTGAATATAATATTAATTGATTTGATTTATCCTGACAATGAACCTGAGTTTGCAACATTTTCTCTTGAAGACACCCTTATAGCACCAGGAGACAGTACAATCTTAAATCTCTTTTTTGACACGAGCAACCTGATGGATGGGGTATATTCGGCTACTATACTCGTAGAATCAAATGATCCGGTCAATGCTATTGCTGAAGTAGCCCTTTCAATGACTGTACTGCCAGGAAATCCCCCTGAAGCCATGTTTACCTCGGCAGGCTCTGCAATTATTCCCGGAGAGAACGTTCAGTTTTTTGATCTCTCCCAGGGAGAAATTACTATGTGGGAATGGCAGTTTCCTGGAGGAGAGCCTGCTTCTTCTGCCGAACAAAATCCTCTGATAGCCTACCATGAACCTGGATTGTATGATGTAACGCTGAAGGTGAGTAATGTTTGGGGTGATGATGAACTATACCAGCAAGAGTATATCCTGGTGGAAGAACCAACTGCTGTTGCCAATCATCAGGAAGCCGATGTGTTCAGGGTGGGTCCCAACCCGGGTGCCGGACTTTTCAATGTGGTTCTCCCCTGGCAGAACCACACAGAACTGAGAGTAACCGGTGTTTCAGGCCAGCTTCTGGTGACAAAGAAAACCCATAATAATAGCACGATTTCTCTCGACCTGTCATTTCTTTCCTCAGGAGCATATATCCTCGAAATGCTCGATGGCAAAGATATAATTGATGTCAAGACAATAATAATAAGATGAGATGTGACCTGAATCAGTTATTTTATCTTTTCTGAGAAATTTGCATGAGTACCTTGCTGCAAAAGGAGATGAAACGAACATGTCAAAGTTTTGGACACGCAGGGGTATGATTATAAAATATGAGTTCTCCCGAAATTCTCCGGGTTTAAAACATGTGACCATTAAAAATCAAATTTTAAACACATGAAACCCATTCATCTCAACTTACGTTTAAGCTTTTTATACAATACGCTCGTGAGAACCAGTTTGGGTTGGTAAAACAAGGGGGTTGTTGATAAATAAAAGAAGCAAGAATGCCCGTGTTTGCTGTGATTTATCCATAACTTTCATTGGTAACAGAATTTCAGCTGAAAAACAGAGAGTTAACCATGAGTGATTTTTGTAATTTTGTAGCGGGCATCATGCATATTAACTAACGTCAGGTTGGCGTTTTTTAAAACCTTTGCCTTTTGCTCTTAAACCCATATAGAGTAAGTGAATTAGTAATTGTTGCAACATCCCGGATTCAGTTTATTGAACAGCTAAAACTAAAGATAATCAAATGAAGAATTTTTTAAACACTACGCTTTCATTACTGTTTGTTTCAGGGTTTCTGTTTGCAACAGCGCAAACCCCTGTAACCGACATAGACGGCAATGTCTACTCAACAGTCCTAATAGGTAATCAGGAGTGGATGGCAGAAAACCTGCGTACCGGTCGCTATGTGAACGGAGAAAACATTACTGCTTCTGTAGAAGGTGAAAACTGGATGAATGCAACTGAGGGAGCGTGGATATTATACAATTACGTTGAATCAAATGACTTACTATACGGAAAGCTCTATAACTGGTATGCAGTGCAGGATTCCCGTGGAATTTGTCCTGCAGGATGGCGTGTCCCTACGGATACCGACTGGCAGGAGCTTACCCTGTTTCTCGATCCGGAAACCTGGGGGAACAACAACAATGCAGGAACTCTTTTAAAGTCGCGGCGACAGGTAGATTCTCCATTGGGTGGCGGGTTTTCAACGACTGTGCATCCGCGATGGGATGCTCACGATCAGCGATACGGAACAGATGAATCTGATTTTGGAGCCCTGCCCGCAGGGAACTATACCGCAACCGGAGGCTTCATGCACAAGGGAAGTTATGGATATTTCTGGAGCGCTACCGTATCTTCTGATGCGTTTGCCTATGCAAGAGTGTTAATGCACAGCCACAGAGGTATGAGTCGTTCGGCCTATGCAAAAAACACAGGTCTTTCTGTAAGATGTATCAAGGATGCAGAGGTAACCACTTACACCCTTACTTTACATGTTGAACCTGAAGGTTATGGCGTGGTAAACGGAGCAGGCCATTATCTGCAAGGACAGCAGGTTACGGTTACAGCGGTTCCCGCGCAAGGTTATGTGTTTGCTGCCTGGACTGATAACCACGGCAATGTTGTGAGTACGCTTGCCGAATATACTTTTGCCATGCCCGCCGATGCCGTTACCCTGGTTGCGGTATTTGAAGAAGAGCCTCCTTTTGTTGTTAACAGCTTTCCGTGGTCAGAAGATTTTGAAGGAAACGTTTTTCCACCCAAAGGATGGCAACGCTATAATCTGAAAGGAGCCTTCAGAGAATGGGATTTGTCGTCTGCACAAAACCACACCACATTGGGTGCGCAAAGTGCTTACCATAATTACGGACCAGCCTTTGACGGAATGCAGGAGGGTTGGCTGGTAACACCTGAGATATTTGTTCCTGAAAACAGCAATTTTGAACTCACTTTCTGGTCCTACAACACCTGGCCTGCTTGGTACCACAAAAACAGCGTGCTGGTATCCACCACATCAGGAGCTCCCGAAGATGGCAATTTTGTCCAGATCTGGACTACCTCTACTGTGGCTAGTTCCTGGGTGAAAACGGTGGTGAATTTGCAGGGCTATGCCGGACAAAGCATTTTTCTGGCCTTTCGCTACGAAGGGCAGGACTCCCACAGCTGGTTTCTCGATGATGTTTTAGTGGGCCAAGCCGGCCAACCCTAATCCTTTTCCCTCAACCTGTTCGTCTAACAAGTTCCCCGCACAGCCAACTTCGCAAGTATTGAACAGCAAAAGCTTGCTGAGACTTTTGCTGTGTCTATAGCTTTTTAACACAATTGGACTGCCAAAAAGTCAAACAACCGTTTTAAATTGTGAAATATTTTGATTAACTTTAAGTGAAAAGCTTGAAATGTTTATTGCAATTCAGGCTTTTCTGATTAAGTATAAGTCAATTAATTTCTCATGCTGTAAAAAATGCTGATTGTTATCAGAGTAGATTTGGTTCAGCTTTTATTCACAAAAACAATTTAAAACGTATGAAAAATCGGATTTACCTTTCGCTTTTCTTCATTTTGCTTTTCTCCTTAAAACTAACCGCCCAGTTCGACAATCCGTTTGAGTTTGACCCCAAGCGTTACAACTCGCAGGACTTGCTGATTTTATGGGCTGACCCTGAAGAAACCTCGCAGCTTCGACAGAAAGTGCTGGGATTTGACTGGACCAGCTACGCCAGCAACCAGCACCAGTTTTCCTTTTTTGAACAAACCCCTGTTGTACAGGATGCACAGGCAGGAATGGGCTTTCAGGCAAGACTCACTGCGGTATCAGCCGATATCAATGGCGATGCATTTGATGATATTCTGATGGTTTTTCGCCAGGGCAGCAACCTGAAATATGCCCTTGCCAACAAAACAGTGGAAATAGAGGAGGGGACCATTTACCGGGATATCTCTCTGGAAAACCCCGATGGCTATGAAACCATCCCCATAGGGGGTGCATCCCAGAATGAAAGAGGTCTTATACAAGCCATTGCAGGAGACTTTGATGGCGACGGAACATCTGAATTTGCACTGATTATCGGAAATACCACGCTCAACAAAATCCAGATCATTATCCTTGACAGCGATGGGACACTGCAACTGAATCAAAGAGCAGAAATTGCTGATGAAGATTTGGTTGCCTTCAACTTTAACTCTTCCGAGGGATTCAGTGCTGCTGCGGCCGATTTGAATGGCAACGGAAAAGATGAGATAGTCCTGATGGGAGTGGAAAACAATACCACCGGTACCGGACAATATGCCACCTTCATAAAAGTATATGAAGTGAGCGGGGAAGGGAGTACTTCCATACATGCCAGGGGCAGGTTAACCCTTGAGGATACCGCCATCGATCAGGTTATCAGCCAACCCAATACCAACAACCTGGCCTACACGCAAAATGCAGTTACTCCAATAACCCAAGCAAATAACGGTCCTTCCACCCTGGTAGCAGGGCTTGCAATTTATGCCGGAGTTAATGACAACGATTTTGATAATTTTTATTTCTATCATCTCAGCGTAAGCAATGATTTGAATACCATCACCATTGCCGATGAAATTTCTTTCTTCCATAATTTCCTCACCAGCGACGGGCAGGGTCCGGGGCTGCCATTTTTAGGTAAAAGCGGAGATTTGAATGCCGATAATCGTGAGGAAGCGGTCTTCTTTACTTCTTCCGATTTGTTTGTCATTGGCGTGGATGAGGATAATTCTATTGAGCTGAAGTCGAGCATGGGTTTAGGCAATACCAATGAACTGCAGGAGTCCAATTCTGCTTTTGCCGTGGGCGACATCACCAAAGACGGTCGGGACAATATCTTAACCATTCACAAGACACTTTCCGGGGGTAATAACAATACAATTTCAGTAAGAGCTTTCCGGGCTGCCGGAGACGGACATAGCCTTTCCCAGTTCAACTCTTATTCCTTTGAAGAACAAAGCGGACAAAGCTATCGCGCTTTTGCCATCGATCTGGGTAATTATGATGGCGATGACTTCTTCCTTGGAGAAGGAACCCTTTACGAATGCGATTATTACATGCCTGTTATGATTATTGGTGCTCCTCCGGTACACTGGGATATGATAAACGGCGTAGAGTATGATATCAACAACTGCTTTGGAGGCGGACCCTGTAATTTTGGGGCCACCTTTTCCCAAACTACTACCGATGAATTCATTACATCTGTTGAACTCAACAGCGACTGGGCTGTGAGCGCAGGAGCCTCGGCGGGAGGGGGAATGTACGGTGTTACGGTGAGTGCAAGTGTGGAAGCACGATATGGCGAGCAATTCAGCAATCTCAATGAGGATGCTGTTGTTCTTTCCCAAACCATTACCAGTGAAGCTGTAATTGACGATAAGGTACATTTTTTCCGCATTCCGCTTGATGTGTGGGAGTATCCTGTGCGAAATGCTGCCGGTGAAATTGTGGATTACGTGCTGGGTGTATTTCCCAAGCAACAAAATAATATGGTTCTCAACATTTCTACCACCAAAGCACTGGGCAATTACCGACCTCACCATGAACCCGGTAACATCCTTTCCTACCCGGATATCGAAACCATTGAAGATTATCCTGATTTTCCCGACGACCCCGATGCCAATGCTTTGATATTTAACGGGCTGGCTAATATTACCTATTCTGTTTCGGGTAGCAACAGCATATCTCTGAGCTACTCAGAAACTTTCGGAAATACCAATACTTCCAGCTGGCAGGCCGGGGTGTCCACTTCATTTTCAGTTTCAGGATGGGGTCTGGGCTTTAACCTTGCAGCTGAGTATAACGAAGGTGCTGTTAATATTTCCAGCAAAAATGTAAACAGCTCCACAGCCTTCGATTTTTCCATTGGAAATATCATCGGCCCTGACGGGGAATACAACTATGCCGCACAGCCGCTGATTTACTGGTCGAAAGATGGTACCGGAATTGTTACCTATAAAGTAACCCCACTTACCGGTGGTCTGGGAACTTTCTGGGAAGATCAGTACAGCACCTTACCCGATCCTGCATTGAACCTGCCCTGGAGGAATGATGTTATTCACTCCAATCTCGATCCCAACGACTCGAAGGTTGATCGCACAAAGTCGATCTTCTTCTCACAAACAGCCCCCTTGCCCGATGATACTGTAACCTTATCCCTTACAGTAATGAATTATAGCCTGGTGGCTACCAATCAGCCCGTGGAGGTGGAGTTTTTTATTGGCAATCCTGATGAAGGAGGCGTTTTGCTGGCTGATGTAAATGGCGAAACCCTGTTCACCACAGAGGGAAATATTCCTGCAAGAGGCCGCAAAGTAGTGGAAATGGAATTTATCAATACCCTGGCAATGTACCAGACCGATGATCTGCGAATCTATGCACGCCTGGACCCCGACAATAAAATTGACGAAATCCATGAAAACAATAACCAGGGCTGGAGCCCGCTGGGTCTTGGCTGTGGAGGAGCAATCATAACATCTGTTGATGAATATCAGCATCAGTACTTTCTGGAGGAGATGAATATCAAGGCCTATCCCAATCCGGCTACCGATGAACTAACCCTTGTGTTTTTCCTGGAAAGATTCGAAAATGTTTCGGTGAGAATTTACGACCTATCCGGAAAAATGGTGCAGGACGTGGTGCAATCGCGCATGCCTCCCGGCGAGTTGCGCGTGTCCACTAATATTGGTGCGCTACCTCCCGGCATGTACATTGCCGAAGTATTGATCGGAAATCATCGCAAAACTACCAAAGTACTTAAAAAGTAAGGACTTTACTCCATTTGCAAAAGGAGGCTGTCTCAAAAGCCTGGTGTAATCCGGACGCTGAGCTTGTCGAAGCGGGTATCTGACTATTAACCAGATGTCGTTTCGACAAGCTCAACGACCAGTTTGCTTGCACGCGTGCTGGGTACCATTGTGGCACAATTGATTTTCCTTCCCTCGGCCAG
>RECE01000191.1 GCA_007694165.1 Bacteroidota bacterium | reverse complement strand
ACCGCGCCCTCTACCTGGCAGTGCTGAGCAAGGAAGATGCCTCTCCCCTGCTTCCCCAAAGCGATGAGGAAAAGGCTGACAAAGAAGAAGACAAGGAAAAAGAAGATAAAAAAGACAATTCCAAATCCCCCGAAGTTACGGTGCGCATTGATGCGGAAGGCCTTATGCAAAGGATTGTAGCGGTGGACATCCCCCTGAGGAATTATTCAGGTTTGCTTGCAGGTCCAGAAAACCATGTTTTTTATTTTGAAAACATCCCCCATCAATCCGGGCAGAAGCTACACCGGTATGATTTCAAAAAATTGAAAACTGAAACCTTCATGGACAATGTAAACGAGGCAGAGGTTTCGCACGACCGCAAGTCGCTGCTTTATCGCAGCGGTTCCAACTGGGGTATCGTGGAAACTTCAGGGAAAGAACACAAGCCTGGCGACGGAAAACTGGCAGCCATCGACAACATGCGCATGCGTATTGAACCCAAGGAGGAATGGAAACAGATTTTTCGTGAGGGATGGCGTTTACAGCGCGACTTCCTGTATGTTGACAATATACACGGCGCACCCTGGGATGACATTTATGATTGGTACCGCCCCTGGGTTGACCATGTAAATCATCGCCGTGATCTGAACTATGTGGTTGAAATAATGGGTGGTGAAGTGGCAGTAGGACATTCCTATGTCTTCGGAGGTGACTTGCCCCAAGTGGAGCGGATCCCTGTAGGATTGCTGGGCGCTGACTATGAAGTAGAAAACGGTTACTACCGGTTTAAAAAGATTTATACCGGTGAAGACTGGAACCCTGGCCTGAAAGCTCCTCTTTCACAACCTGGCATCAATATAAATGAAGGAGATTACCTGCTGGAAGTCAATGGTGTTGCTGTAGATGCTACTAAAAATATATATCAATACTTTGAAGCTACTGCCAACCGACAAACCCGCCTTAAAGTAAACAGCCGCCCGGTAGCAGAAGGTTCCAGGATGGTAACGGTAGTTCCGGTGGCCAACGAAAACCAGTTAAGGATGATGAATTGGGTAGAAGAAAACCGCCGAAAGGTGGATGAACTATCCGATGGGCAGCTGGCCTATATTTATGTACCCAACACCAGTGGTTTGGGTTACCAGTTCTTTAACCGATACTACTTTGCCCAGCAAGATAAACGGGGAGCGGTGATTGATGAGCGCAACAATGGTGGTGGCTCTGCAGCTGACTACATGATAGATGTGATGAACAGGGAGCTGCAGGGATATTTCAATTCAAAAGCGGCTGATCGCAAACCCTTTACCACTCCCATGGCCGGCATATGGGGACCCAAGGTAATGATTATCAATGAACGTGCAGGCTCAGGTGGCGACCTGTTGCCTTATATGTTTCGCAAATCAGGTATTGGCCCCCTCATTGGCACCACTACCTGGGGCGGGTTGGTAGGAATCTGGGATACACCCTCCTTTATTGACGGTGGCCGCATGATGGCCCCCAGGGGTGGCTTTTTTGATACCAATGGTAAGTGGGCTGTTGAAGCGGAGGGTGTAGCTCCCGACATCAAGGTAGAACAAACTCCCCGTGAGCTAATTCAGGGTCGCGACCCACAGCTGGAAAGAGCTGTCGAGGAAGCACTGAAACTTTTGGAAACGGAAGCCATTGAACATCAATCCGATCCCGAACCACCCGTCAGGTATCGCCGTCCGGAATGATTTGAATATAATAAGTGACAGAGGAAATTATCCCCGGGAAAGTTTTTTCCGGGGATATTTCTTTTTAGTTAGGGCATGAACTGTAGTCATACCCTCTCAGTGATATGCATTGTGAGAATGGATAGAATCCTAAGTCATGCCCCGATCATCAATTCATTATTCACAACCTTCCTTTGCATTGATTTAGCGAGATCATAAACTATTTAGTCTTTTCCACACACAAATATATAAATCGTGTCGGTTACAAACCTATTGCATATCCGAATAAACTCCTGCATACTAAATCCTCTTATTAATTTGCAGGCTAAATTATTTTCTTTGAACAAACAATATTTCAGACTGTTTAACATCAAATTAACGATTATTTTAACATCTGACATAATGGTTAACCGATGAGTTGAAACATTTAAACAAAATACTTTCAAATTATTTTAACTTAACAGTAGAATTATGAAAACATCTGCAATCACCGTGCTGATACTGTTATTTGCTGGTTTGGCAATACAGGATTCTAAAGCCTGCACCCGGGTTATGTACAAAGGTCCCAACAACACAGTCCTTACCGGACGTAGTATGGATTTCAGCCTGGAAATCCCTGCCAATCTATGGATATTCCCTAGAGGGATGCAACGCAACGGAGAGGTGGGTCCCAACTCCATTGAATGGACTTCTAAATATGGAAGCATAGTGGCCAGCTCGTGGGATATTGCTTCGCCCGACGGAATGAATGAAAAAGGGCTAATGGCCAATTTGCTCTGGTTGGTTGAATCCGAATATCCCTCTTTTGATAAAAATGGTGATAATCCGGGACTTGCTATTTCGGCCTGGGCTCAATATGCACTTGACAATTTCGCGACGGTTGCTGAGGCTGTAGAGGTTTTTGGCAAGGAAGAGTTTGCCGTGGTTTCTGATTTTATTCCGGGCACCGACAAATTTACCACCGTACACCTTTCTTTGTCTGATGCAACTGGAGACAATGCCATTCTTGAATATATTAAGGGAAAACTGGTTATTCATCACGACCCTTCCTATATTGTTATGACCAATGACCCACCCTATGAGCAGCAGCTTGCCATCAACAGATACTGGCAGAATATTCCGGGCAGAATTTTCCTTCCCGGCACTGTATCCTCACCCGATCGTTTTACAAGGGCATATTTTTACATCAACGCCATTCCTCAAACCGATGACCCGAGAATTTCCGTAGCCAGCGTAATGAGTGTTGTACGCAATGTTTCTGTTCCCTACGGTTTTGAAGTAGAAGGATCCCCCAATCTTTCCACAACCCGCTGGAGGGTAGTTGCCGATCATAAAAACCTGGTGTACTATTTTGAAACAGCACTGACTCCCAATACTTTCTGGGTTGATTTAAAGAAAATAGACTTCAGTGAAAACACCCCGGTAAAGAAATTGCCTCTTATGAATTATGAAACTTACAATGGTGAGACCTCGGGTCAGTTCATCGAGGCTAAACCCTTCAGTTTTCTCGGGCTCTGAAATTCAACAGCAATTCATCTGGATAAAATTAGTTTAAGTATTTAGCTTCGCTGAGCTCGCTTTTCAAGCTCGGTTGGTTAGATGGAACTTGCATGACTTAGCTTATTACTCACAATCATTTATTATTATTGGTGTTCGTGAGCTCACTTCGTTCGGTTCATTTTCTTTTGAGTGCGCAGTACTCATGCAAGTTTCTTCTGAAAATTGCCCAAAGTGCACAGTGAGGGTATGACTGTAGTCATATCCTCACTTTGCCTTTAAAAGCGGGCACGAATAGAACCCTTAGTCGTGTCCGGAAGAAAAGCCTGGTTGTGTCCGGACTAAGAATAGAAAGAATAATCCCTTTTTCATCCAAAAACCCAAAACAAGCTTGTACTTTTGCATTTTCACAGAAACCGGGAAATTAAAAAGTAATTAAGCGTTGCGTCAATCTCAGAGGATAAAAAACATCAAGGGTTCGCCTTTTTTTGCCGGCTTTGTGCTGGCATTTGGCATTTTGTGCATCGGCTTTTCGGCCATTTTTGTTAAGCTGGCCGATGTACCCGGCTCGGTGGCTACTTTCTACAGGCTGCTGTTTGCTGCCATTGCTATTCTGCCGGTGTGGTTTTACAGAGGCATTAAAATGCCGGTGAGAAAAGATGTGCTGCTCATTCTGGCAGGATCCTTTTTCTTTGCCGTGGATTTGTTACTGTGGAATACAGCCATCCCGCTTACTTCGGCCGCTACTGCCACACTGCTGGCCAACAACGCACCGGTATGGCTGGGCCTGATTACCGTTGTGGTGCTAAGGCGTAAACTCCCCGGAAAGTTCTGGCTGGGACTTTTGGTAGCTATGGTGGGGCTCAACGTGCTTATCGGAATAGACTCCTGGCGAACCATGCAATTCAACACCGGCGACATGCTCTCCCTGCTGGCTGGTTTTTTCTATGCCCTCTACCTTATTTATACCATGGAGGTTCGCAAGCGTGTCAACACCATCAATTTCATGTCATTATCCCTGATCTTTATGGTCATCATGATGTTTTTCACCACCTGGTTCATGGGCCATTCATTTACGGGATATTCCTCCCAAACATGGATTTGGCTGACAGCCCTGGGGTTGATATCGCATTTCGGAGGATGGATTTGCATCAACTATGCTTTGGGGCACCTCAAAGGGAGCAATGTGTCGGTTACCCTGCTGGCCCAATCGGTAGTAACTGCCATTTTCGGAATCATCATCCTGGGAGAATACCTCAACATGCAACAAATCATTGGTGGTATCATCATTCTGAGTGGCATTTACATTGTAAACCGACGCAACTCTTCATCCAGGGAATCTGCTGCCAATACCCTTGCACCTGACCAGCAACCGGCCACTCCACCCGAAGAAAATAAAGAGTTCGATTAAACCAAATTCGTTTCCTGATGTTGCTTTACTGAATACGATAAACATATATCCCTTATGACCAACAAAAAATTTATTGGCGCCCACGTAAGTGCCTCCGGAGGCGTAGAAAACGCCCCTGTTAATGCAGCAGCCATAGGAGCAACGGCTTTTGCCCTTTTCACCAAAAACCAGAAACAGTGGTTTGCCAAGCCCCTCACCGACGAGAACATCGAAAAATTTAAAGCCAATTGCGAAAAGCATGGCTACACCCCCGACCAGATACTTCCCCACGACAGTTACCTGATCAACCTGGGCCATCCGGAGGAGGAAGGTCTTAATAAGTCCCGGAATGCTTTCCTGGATGAGATGCAACGCTGTGAGCAACTGGGCATTACCCTGCTCAACTTTCACCCCGGCAGCCATCTGAAAAAGATTTCCGAAGATGATTGCCTGCAACGCATTGCCGAATCCATAAACATGGCCCTTGACAAAACACGGAGTGTCAGAGCAGTTATCGAAAACACTGCAGGACAAGGCAGCAACATGGGCTACCGGTTCGAACACCTGGCACGCATCATTGAGCTCACAGACGACAAGTCAAGGGTAGGTGTGTGCATTGACACCTGTCATGGATGGGCCGCCGGGTATGATTTTGCTTCCGATAAGGGATATGAAGAGGTATGGTCAGCGTTTGATGAAATTGTGGGGTTACAATATCTTATGGGAATTCACCTCAACGACGCCAAAAAAGAGTTGGGAAGCAAAGTAGACCGTCATGCCAGTATTGGCGAAGGATTTATGGGCGCGGAAACTTTTTCACGGTTGATGAAAGACGAAAGACTGAACAACATTCCCATCATACTCGAAACACCCGATCCGGACAAATGGAAAGAAGAAATTGAATGGCTGAAGTCGCAGCAATAGGCTAAACAGGAGAAAAGGCTAAATCAAACTTGTACCCTGTTGGCAAGGTCTCTCTCCCTGCACAACTCTTCAATAAAAGAGGGGTCATGTTCCAGGGCATTTCCCACTACTATCACATCTGCCCCGGCCTTCCATGCTGCGGCTGCCGATGCAGCGCATCGTATTCCCCCACCAACTATCAGTGGAATGGATATATTTTTCCTCACGCTGCCAATGGTGGCAGGAGGCACAGGCCGTCCTGCACCGCTCCCTGCGTCCATGTAAATAACCTTCAAGCCCAGCATCTCTCCTGCCATGGCAGTACAAAGAGCGATATCAGGTTTGTCGGAAGGGATGGGAGTAGTATTGCTCATGTAAACTACAGAAGTAAGTTTTCCGCTTTCAATAAGCATGTAGCCGGTAGAGATAATTTCCAGTCCTGAGGATTTGAGCATAGGGGCAGCAACCACGTGGCTGCCAATAAGCAGCTCGGGATTTCTTCCTGAGATAAGGCTTAACAGCAGCAATCCGTCAGCAGAAGGATGAACCTGGAGAGAATTTCCCGGGAACAGTATCACCGGAGTTTGGGTATGCTCCTTGAGCCATTCAATGCAATCACCAAAAAAGCTGCCTGTAATCAGGCTTCCCCCCACAAAAACATAATCTACTTTATTGAGGTTGATCAGCTCTGCAATGGGGTTTAAGGCTGCTGCATCCGTTTTATCCGGATCAATCAGCACAGCCAGTTGCTTTCTGTTGCTTTGGGTAGCAGCCTTAAGTGCGGAATAAATAGCTGTTTGCATGAACGCTGTGAATGATTTTTATCGTTTAAGATATAACATCAAAGATAAGAGAAACGGCTGCGATCAATAGAATACGATAAAATATAGTCTTCAAAGGTTTGATATTGAACAGAATAAACCTTCTCCCCTCCATCTGTTTTAATGGTACCATATACAAGACCTTCTTTTTGGGGAACAAAAGGAGCGATGTAAATATGGTCTTTAAACAGAATATCTCTTCGCCCGTGCAGTTTATAAAGGGTTTCCTTGGCAGCCCACATCACATATAGCGCTTCAATGGAAAGATCACGCCCCACTTCCGACATCTCTTGCTCAGTGAGAAATTTGTGGCTTATCCTTTCGATTTTTGTATCAATCCTCTCTATGTCAACACCCACAGAATGCACAGGGCTGGCAATGAGGGCTGAATATTTTCCCGAATGGGAAACAGAAATGTGCCTTACTCCATTGTTGAGATAAGGTTTGCCATAGATATCGTAGGAGATGGCACTCAATTCATGCTCCCGCACCAGATAGGGCAATATCATACGATATCCCAGCCAGTGCTGTTTGCGGGTTGGAGTTTTGAGAGAGGAAAACACCCTCTCTTCTTCCGGAGATAACTGAAGTTGCTCATACAACTCCTCAACGCTCTCTTTGATCTCCCAGACGCCTATAGAGGCATCTTCGATGTTTTTTTTCAGAAAAAGACTCATTCTCTTACTTTTAGGGGACAACTAACTGGCGAAGCAAATCCCCCCGGTGCTTCTCAGAAGGCCGGGACAGAATTTTTTCAACGCTTTTGAACCTATGCGTAATTGAATTTGTATTATAATAGCTTGTCAGGCATTTTTCACTTAATATTTTAAGTGTTACATTTGCAAAATTATAAAAATTAAATGAATAATCAGAATGGAAAAAGTTATCACTGATACACAAATTGCTTTTAAAGTGGCAGACTTATCATTAGCAGAGTTTGGTCGCAAAGAAATTGAGATAGCCGAAAAAGAGATGCCAGGTTTAATGGCATTGCGCGAAAAATATGGAAATGAAAAGCCATTGAAAGATGTAAGAATCATGGGTTCATTGCACATGACCGTACAGACCGCCGTTCTCATTGAAACACTGGTAGAGCTTGGAGCCAATGTGCGTTGGGCAAGCTGCAATATCTTTTCTACCCAGGATCATGCAGCGGCAGCCATAGCCAAAAGAGGCATTCCTGTATATGCATGGAAAGGTGAAACCCTCGAAGAATACTGGTGGTGTACCGATCAGGCACTCACCTTCCCCAATGGAGAAGGCCCGCAACTTATCGTAGACGATGGTGGAGATGCTACATTGCTCATCCACCTGGGATACAAAGCCGAAAAAGATGCTTCTGTACTGGACAAAACTCCCGGCAGTCGAGAAGAGGCTGAAATCCTGAAACTTCTTAAAATGACCCTGAAGAAAGACAACCAGAAATGGCACCGCATGGTAAAAGACTGGAAAGGGGTTTCTGAAGAAACCACTACCGGCGTGCTTCGTCTCTACCAGATGATGGAAAAAGGAGAACTATTGATTCCTGCCATTAATGTAAATGATTCTGTTACCAAGTCAAAATTTGACAATCTTTACGGTTGTCGCGAATCGCTTGCAGATGGCATCAAAAGAGCTACCGATGTAATGATTGCCGGCAAAGTGGTAGTAGTTTGCGGCTACGGAGATGTGGGTAAAGGTTGCGCCAATAGTATGCGCGGTTATGGAGCCCGGATTATCGTTACCGAAATTGACCCCATCTGTGCACTGCAAGCTGCCATGGAAGGATTTGAGGTGAAAACTGTAGAAGACGCCCTGGATGAAGGGAATATTTTTGTTACAGCTACAGGCAACAAAGATGTAATCACCGTTGAGCACATGAGAAAAATGAAAGACCAGGCCATCGTGTGCAATATTGGCCATTTCGATAATGAAATACAGGTAGACCAGCTTGACAGCACTCCTGGTGTTCAGAAAATAAACATCAAACCCCAGGTAGATAAATATGTATTTCCTGAAGGGAATGAAATCTTTATGCTTGCTGAAGGACGTTTGGTAAACTTAGGTTGTGCTACCGGTCACCCTTCATTTGTAATGAGCAACTCATTCACCAACCAGGTGGTTGCACAAATTGAACTATGGAAAAACAACTACGAAGTGGATGTTTACCGGTTACCCAAGCACCTGGATGAAGAAGTAGCACGTTTGCACCTTGAAAAGATTGGTGTTAAACTCACAAAGCTTTCTCCTGAGCAGGCAGAATACATAGGGGTCAAAGATAGTGGTCCTTACAAACCAGATCACTACAGATACTAAAACCTCACTGCGAATCAGAGGTTGGGAAGCTTTTCCATTTCTGACTCGCAGTTAAAGAATAAGATTCTAAAAAAACGCTATCAGGAATAATTTCCGGATAGCGTTTTTTTATCTGAGGAAGTATGGTCTTTCAGGGATTCCTTAATAGTTGGTTACAAAAAGATAGGGCTCGCTATACACTGTTCTGTATTGGCGCAGCGGGTGCCGGGCAGGGCCTGATACCGGCGAACCGTCGAGCAGAAGGTAGGTAGATTCACATACGTTGCAACGGGCAATGGGCGGATCTTCTACAACCAGTCGTGCCTCCTGATCGTAAGGATGCACAGGGCAAGCTCTGTCAAAGGCAGTAAATTCATCCACAGACATCCTGTAAATAACAATGCCGCCAAAGCCTCCATAAACATTCACCCATCCTCCGATACTGTTTAGTTCAATATACTGAAACTCCGTATTGATGCGGAATTCAACAGGGACAAGGGGTACGGGGTGTCTATCCTCCTTGGAACAACCCTGGATAAAGAGTATAAAAAGAGAAAAGAAGGCAATCCTTTTTATATGGTTGAAAAATAAACCCATATGCATTTCGTTGTTTATATGCAAAGATACAGTGATTTTTTTAACTTTGTTCAGTGCTTACACACAGCCATTAACACACAAGACCAATGCCAAAAATGAAATCTTTCAGGTATTATGCAATAATTGCATTAATTTTGCTGATGCCATTAAGTTCCTGCGGCCCTGGATACAAGGCAACAAAAGCCCAGCGACAGTCAGAAAAGCAGGTAGCGCAGCGTAGAAAAGAGGGTGACAGAACCATACAGCGGGCAAAAGATAACCATTTGAGAACACAAAGCAGGGAAACCCGCAAAAGGATGAAACAATCACGCAAAAGAAGTGAAAGAATAAACAAACAGCAAAAAGCACCGTTCTATGTAAGATGGTACGATGCCATCAGAAGAAAATAAGAATGCAATATTAAACAGAAGACCTTATACTCTTATACTATGGAAGATTTTATATACATCTTACTTGCAGTAGTTTGGCTTGCAATCAGTATTCTGGGAGGAAGAAAGAAAAAGAAGCAAGCAGAAGAACAACGCAAATCACAACCTAATCGCACTGAGCCACAACCCATTGAAATCGAAACACCCACCCAGGAAAAAGAGAGTGATTTCGAAGATCTTCTGGAGGATTTTTTTGGCTCCGCAACGCCCAAAACCAGCGAACAATCCCAATCTGAGCCCAGACCCCAACCGGCTCCCCAGCCAGCCTATTCCGAAGAACGCAGGTATAATGATGGCAAGAACAGTGAAAATACCTTTATGAGTCAGAAAAAGGATGAAGAAGTTGAAAGATACGAAGGAACAAAAGCCATTGATGATGATTTTGAGTTTGCTGCCGAAGGTAAGGTTGAAACCCTGGAAGATCTCATTAATTTATACCAGCGAAGTGAACAAAAGATTCTTGAAGAAGATGCGAAAATTGATGTGGTTGATCTGGATGAGGAAGTTCTGCCTGTCGCTGACATGGAGTTTGATGCCCGAAAAGCAATCATTTACTCCGAAATAATCAATAGAAAATATTCCTGAGTTTAATCACCAGAAAACAGTCGTTAAAAAGCAAGTACTGACTTTTTTTTCTGATCTTTTTTTGTCCATCTTAAAAAAAAGACTTATATTTGCTTTTGCAAACGCATAGGACAGTTTGCATTTTTCAAAAGTTTTTTCTTTTATCGACTTCCATTTCGGGACAGTCGATTTTTATTAGTTGTCAGTTTGTTTAAAAGCATATACAAGCTGCCAACTCTCTTTTTATGTTTTTTTCAAAGAAATTAACCATTCATTATGATTGCAGGCATTGCAAAATACAGTTACACAGCGCGCGCGAAGCAATTTTTCGCCCGTTGGTATTGTCATGTCGCAGGCCTGCGTCCCAAAATCATCTACGGCCCGATAATATTGCTGCGAGCTTTTAAAAAACAAAACATGGCAATGATATCTCTGCGCTATGATAATTGCATTAAGCCAATATTGCAAGCACCATATTACTCCGCAGGGTCCAATTCGAAAATTACTATCTTTTACATTTAATTCAAACAAATTTTTGTTCCCTTGCATTCTGGCATTAGTTTCTTAACAGAAACAGATGCATGTGCAGGGACAATGTTAAACAATAATTATTACAATCATGAACGAGGTTAAGTATTTTACCAAAGGAGGTCTCGACAGATTAAAAGAAGAACTTGAACATCTCAAGTCAGTGGAAAGACCTGCAATCTCGCAACAAATTGCAGAAGCAAGGGAAAAAGGCGACCTTTCAGAAAACGCCGAGTATGATGCTGCTAAAAATGCTCAGGGGATGCTGGAACTTAAGATTTCCAAACTGGAAAACACACTCAGCAGTGCTCGTGTTATTGACGAGTCGCAACTGGATGAATCAAAGATTTCCATCCTTTCTAAGGTGAAACTCAAAAACCTCAAGAGCAATGCATCTATGACCTATACACTTGTGCCCGAAAATGAAGCAGACATTAAATCTGGGAAGATTTCGGTCAGCAGTCCCATTGCCAGAGGATTACTGGGCAGGAAAACCGGAGAAAAGGTTGATATTCAGGTTCCTGTAGGCTTGCTCACCTTCGAAATTCTTGAGGTGGGCAGATAATCAGGCTTTTCTTTTCCATATTTTTTTAAGCCGGTTGTATTGAACAGCCGGCTTTTTGATTATTTTTATGGAAAGTTTCCGCTATTTATTCCCAAATCATTTACTGCTATGTCAACCATATTTTCTAAAATTGTTGCAGGAGACATCCCTGCCTATAAAGTTGCCGAAGACGATAACTTTCTGGCTTTTCTTGACATCAACCCGCTGGCCAAAGGCCATACTCTGGTTATACCCAAAAAGGAAATCGACTATATTTTTGATATAGAAGACGATGAATACCAGAAATTCTTTCTTTTTGCAAAGAAGGTAGCCCGCTCCATCAGAAAAAGCATTCAGTGCGAAAAGGTAGGGATTGCTGTTATAGGACTTGAAGTGGCACATGCACATATTCACCTGGTGCCAATCAACAGCATTTACGATATTGACTTCAGCAAGCCCAAACTTAAACTTGGCGAAGAGGAGTTTAAAATGATCGCTGAACGGATTGCAACCAAAGTATAGAGGCTATTTCTTTATCCTGTGTGGATTCTGGCTCACAAATGCTTTCCAGCCGCTGAATGAAGACTCTTCACCCACAGGCCCTTTCCTTTGAAAATGATGGCACACTGCCACTGCCAGGGCGTCAGTAATGTCAAGATATTCGGGAACCGTTTTCATTGACAGTATGCCAGCCAACAAACCCGCCACCTGCTCCTTGGAGGCTCCTCCCTTACCCGTGATAGATTGCTTGATTTTCCGGGGTGAATACTCAAACACCGGGATATCCCTGTAAAGCGCTGCAGCAATGGCTACGCCCTGGGCACGCCCCAACTTAAGCATCGATTGTATATTCTTGCCGTAAAAGGGACTCTCTATGGCCAGCTCATCCGGATGAAAGTGATCAATGGTGCGAAGGGTGGTTTCAAAAATCTTTTTCAGCTTAAGCGAATGATCCTTGAGCTTGTCGAGTTTGAGGATATCCATGGTAATAATTTCAATTTTACTACCTTTGACCCCAATTACACCCAGCCCCATATTGTTGGTACCCGGGTCAATGCCTAAAATTATTTTCTCTGTCACTATATTTTTTTTATGCGCCTGATCATTAACAGCATTCCATTAGGGGCAAATGTACACAAAAATTTCCTGCCTGTAATAAGGATTCTCATTGCACTTACAGCCGTTTCCTATATTGTTTTCACCCTGACAGGTATCAGCGCAAAGGAATGGGTTGTATGGAAATCCGCACTTCACCTTACAACAACAAATCTGTTTACTCTGGCGCTGGTTCTTTTTCTTATGCTATGCAACTGGAGCCTGGAAGCATTGAAATGGAAGCTGCTCAGTGCGAAAATAGAGATTCAATCATGGAGTAAGGCAATCTATGCTGTTCTTTTTGGCATCAGCCTGGGCATGATAACCCCCAAACGAACCGGTGAATTTGCCGGAAGAGTTTACTGGTTGCAACCGGGCAATCGCTTGTCGGGTTTACTTCTCAATACTGCCGGCAGCATCAGTCAGCTTTTCGTTACATTGACGGCCGGGGTAGCAGCAATTGTTGTCATGTTGCCAAAGTTGCAGTCTCATTATACCCTCATAGCTCCACAACTGGCCAGCCCTTCATGGTTTCTCTATGCTGGAATATCAGCAGGACTATTCATTGCTGCCTTCGTGTTTTTTCTGTCTGTAATTGCCCGGACCAAAAACATCAACAGGAATACCATCAAAGGAAAAATTGCACGCGCGCTGAGGGTATTCGCCCTGCTAACCTGGGGAGATTTATCCACAATACTGGGCTTGAGTTTTCTCCGGTACTGCACTTTTTCCGTGCAGTTTTACCTGCTCCTTACCCTGTTCGGATTGCAAATCCCGTTTTTGACCGCTATTAGCCTCATTGCCATCATTTATCTTTTTATGACCCTCATACCTCTTTCTGCTATCTGGGAGCTGGGTGTCAGAGGTTCTGTAGCTGTCCTGGTTTTTAAACTCTATTTTCCGGAACCAGGGCTGGACTTTTTCGAGATACCTGTTCTGGCAGCCACTACCCTCCTCTGGGCAATCAATCTTGCCCTGCCTGCAATGGCCGGTGGGTTGCTCGGACTTAACGCTGAGCTGAACAGCACCAAAAGCAAGGAATAATGTATGTAGTCGTTATCATTGCCGGAACACTGCTTATTGCCGGTTACCTGCTGCTCATCTCCCTCTTCATCAGAGGATGGAGAATAAACAGCGCACACTCTCAGAAGCAACAGCCTTCTAAGCTTTGGGTCTCGGTAGTTGTAGCCGTCCGGAATGAGGAAAACAACATTCTTACCCTATTGCAGAGCCTTTGGGCTCAACAATATCCCAATCATCTGTATGAGGTAATCATCATCGACGATTTCTCCTCAGACCAGACCCCGGCCCTGGTAGCAGGCTTCATTTCGGATAAAGAGAATTTCCATCTTATTACTCCAACGCCCCTGGATACCCATGGCAAAAAAGCTGCATTGGATCGGGCCATTGCCCAATCCCGCGGCAACATCATTGTAACTACCGATGCAGATTGCACCATGGGAGTAAACTGGTTGTATTCTATCATGCAGGAATTTGAGCAGTCAGGTACAAAGCTTGTCATTGCCCCGGTAACCATTGAGGATAGCAGCAAGTGCCTGTTTTCACTTATGCAAACCCTTGAGTTTATGAGCCTCACAGGAGCAACAGGTGGTGCCGCCGGAATGGGAAACCCCATAATGTGCAACGGGGCCAATATGGCTTTTGCAAAAGAGGCCAGAAGTGAAGTGATGAGTCATGTTTCGGGGAATAGTTATGCTTCCGGTGACGATGTATTCCTGATGCACGCCATCAAAAAAAAATACCCGGCTCAAATCCGGTTTCTCAAAAACAAGGAGGCTTTGGTTTTTACACTACCGGCAAAAACCATCAGGGAGTTTTTCAGCCAAAGAATACGCTGGGCAGGGAAGTCAGCCGGCTACAGCGACCCGTTTACACTCGTTACAGGCGCAGTGGTGGCAGGTTTAAATGTTTTCATAGTACTGATGGCTGTTTTGACACTGACAATGCATTCGCTTGCCCCTGCCCTGCTCGTTCTTGCGTTGCTGAAGCTGGCTATTGATGGTGTCTTGCTTACACAGGTGGCTGTCTTTCTATCCCGAAAAAAACTTCTTTTGCTTTACCCCTTGCTGGCCATAATGTATCCTTTTTATGTATGCACAACCCTTCTGCTTTCCCTGGTCAAACCCTACAAGTGGAAACAACGACGAATGTAAAAAGCGGATTAACCTCCCGGTTCAAGATGTTTTTTCACCCCCCTCAGAAAGGTTTCAATCTTATTCAATGATTTGATTATTTCATATTCGCGTTGGCTATCTTCCGGATTTTTCCGTAGTTTTTCCTTAGCACCTTTCAGGGTATACCCTCTTTCTTTTACCAGGTTGAAGATGAGATGGAAGTTATCCACATCTTTTTGGGTAAAAAGCCGGTTTCCTTTTTTGTTCTTTTTGGGCTGTATGATGTCAAACTCCTTTTCCCAGAAGCGAATCAAGGAAGTATTTACTTCAAACATGGTCGCAACCTCTCCAATGGTATAATAAATCCTGGCTACATTTTCTTCTTTTTCCATAGCTACACTTTTTTCAAAAGCAATCCTGTTTCCGACTTGTATGTAAAATTAGAAAAACTAAATCATAATACATGGGGATTTCTTAATAATTAAAAAACTGATACGACAGGCCGGGGTTGAAGACACAGTTTACTCCAAAAGGTGTAACTTTGATTGGAAATAATAACGACTACTCACCCGGATTATCAGTAATTATACCTCATGAAAAAAAAACTTACACTTACCTTCGTTATCTTGTTTTTCATCACCCTTTCCAGCGCATTATCTCAGCGAAGGAGCAGGCCTGATATTCCTGAAAGAAAACAGGTGCATCTTATACTGCCTGTAGTGGAAATCTTAACCCCTTCCGGCCCCGGCCCATCAGACATGCCTGATGTGTGGCTCACCACCGATATTATAACGGTAATTGGAGTAGGCGATATTATGATGGGGACCGATTATCCGGATAAATCTTACCTTCCACCCAACCATGGCCGCGACCTGCTCACTCCGGTGCATCATATCCTCAGGAATGCAACCCTTACTTTTGGCAACCTCGAGGGAGTATTGCTGGATGGCGAAGGCACCGTTAAGCGATGCCGAAACCCTGATTTGTGTTATGCTTTCCGATCACCGGAAAAATATGTCTACAACCTGGTGGAGGCAGGTTTTGACATGGTGAGTCTGGCCAACAATCATACTGGCGATTTTGGTCCTGAAGGACGAAAATCTACCGTAGCAGCCCTCTCTGAAGCCGGCATTGCCTTTGCAGGCACGCTTGACCATCCCATGACCATTGTTGAAAGAAAGGGGATAAGATTTGGCATGGCTGCATTCGCCCCCAATGTGGGTACTGTAAGCATACACGACCTTGCCAATGCACAACGCATTGTGAGGGAACTCAAAGAGAATGCTGACATCGTAATTGTGTCTTTTCACGGAGGCGCAGAAGGTGCAGACCACCAGAATGTGACATGCGAAACAGAGTTGTACTATGGCGAAAACCGGGGCAATGTGTGCCGTTTTGCGCGCAGCGTCATTGATGCAGGTGCCGATATTGTTTTTGGCCATGGCCCCCATGTTACACGCTCTGTCGACTTATACAAAGACAGATTCATTGCTTACAGTCTTGGCAATTTTTGCACCTATGCCCGTTTCAACCTCAGAGGAGAAAACGGAATTGCACCTATAATTAAAGTATATACAGACCGGGAAGGAAAATTTATCAGAGCAGAAGCAACACCTGTCAGGCAAATCGGAAGAGGGGAACCCGTTATCGACCGAAACAACGGTGCGGTGCGGTCATTACAAAGACTATTGCGCGAAGATTTTCCTGACTCTGAGCTGGTAATTTACGACAATGGACTCATTGAAAGGAAAAAAATTATTGCAGCTGAGAATCCCTGAAAGGTGATTTATATTAGTGGCGGGGTGAGCTGCAGTCACCTCTTCACTTTTGGTATTTGTAGCTGGTGACGGGGCCACTCCAAGTGACCCCGCCACTATTTAAAGCTCAAAGCTCAGATGACTTCCAGCTCGTGCTACCTTTAATCTTATGCAAGGGTTCCGTCTTTTAGTGGCGGGGTGAGCTGTAGTCACCCCGTCACGTAACATTAGCCCGAACGGGAACTTAGAGTCCCGACCGGGCAAGGGTTCTGTTTTTTAGTGGCGGGGTGAACTGTAGTCACCCCGTCACTTTTAGGATCTGCCGCATGTAACGGGGCCACTCCAAGTGACCCTGCCACTATTTTCAATTGCACAAAAAAGCCCGGAAAACCGGGCTTCTTAATATTTTTCGTTTCTCTTTCAGAGATAAAAAACCTGTTATGACAAGGATTGATTTACCCTTGAGGCCACCTCGATAATGTACTCAAATTCTTCAGGAGAGAGGTCATTAAAGAAGTAATTCACGGGGTTAACTTTCTTACCATGTCTAATTACTTCATAATGCAGGTGAGGAGCTGTAGAAACACCTGTGTTTCCAACATACCCAATAATTTCGCCTCTTTTCACATGTTGCCCGCGTTTTACTTCAAACTTGCTCATGTGGGCGTAAAGGGTTTCATAACCATAACCATGGTCGATAACAATCATTAATCCGTATCCATGCCTGTTGCGTTCAACAGTTGTTACCACGCCATTTCCGGGAGCATAAATGGGCGTTCCGGTAGGAGCCGTAAAGTCTACTCCACTGTGCATCCTGAGCGTTTTATAGATGGGATGAATGCGCATTCCAAAACCTGAAACCAGTCTTTGGGTACCTTTTTCAATGGGAACTATTGCTGGAATTGAGGCCAGCATATCGGTTTTATCTTTGGCCATTTCAAAAACCTCATCATAAGATTTTGACTGAACTACCAGTTGACGGGCCAATTGGTCCATCCTTCTCATGGTAGAGGCGATAAGCTCACTATTGTCGAAACCCTCAAATTGTTCATACCGGTCAACACCACCGTAGCCTGCTTCTCTCACCGCCCGCGACAAGGGTTCAGCTTCAAATATTACACGGTATATCTGATCATCGCGATGTTCAATATCCTGCAATACCGAAGCAAAAAGATCGAGTTGACCATTTACCTCCTGAAAAACGTCTTTAAATTGACTGATCTCCCGCAGCAGCATCCTCTCTTTGGGAGACTCCATAAAAGTATAACCGATGCTCAGTACTATGACTGAAAAAACCATACCCGCTAAAACTATGCGAAGAAATCTTTTTGCTTTGTCCCAGAATGTTTCCCTTACAGGTTCTACAGCTAATGATTTTGTGTTGAATTGGTACCTGATTTTTGTCATAAGTTCTATAGCTTATCCTTTTCTATATCCTAAATTGTCCTCCCCGGACATAAAAAAATTTGTTAAATTCCTTCTGTACTCTTTTATTTACGTGGCACAAAAGTAATTAGTTACAAAACTAAATAAAATTAATTTAATTTTGTCAGTGATTTTACTAAAATTTATACTATAAAATACCTAAAAAACGACTCATTTTCAATGAATTCTACTCAAATACGACAAGCCTTTCTGGATTATTTTGAATCAAAAAGCCATTTCATAGAATCTTCTGCTCCGATGGTCGTAAAAAACGACCCAACCCTCATGTTTACCAATGCGGGAATGAACCAGTTCAAAGATATTTTCCTTGGCAATTCACCAGCGAAAAATGAACGCGTTGCCAACTCACAAAAATGCCTGCGTGTATCAGGCAAGCACAATGACCTGGATGAGGTGGGACATGACACCTACCACCACACCATGTTTGAGATGCTTGGCAACTGGAGCTTTGGAGATTATTTCAAGAGAGAAGCCATTGATTGGGCATGGGAATTACTTACGGAAGTTTTGGGGATCCCAAAGGAAAACCTTTACGTAACCGTTTTTGGAGGAGATAAAGAAGACGGACTGGAATCGGACGAGGAGGCCAAAGCATTCTGGAAGCAATATGTTCCGGAAGAAAGGATTCTCTATGGTTCCAAAAAAGATAATTTCTGGGAGATGGGTGATTCAGGTCCCTGCGGCCCATGTTCGGAGGTGCATGTCGACATTCGCAACAAGGAAGAAAAAGCAACAATCTCCGGACGTGACCTTGTAAATCAGGATCATCCGCAAGTGATAGAAATCTGGAACCTGGTTTTCATACAGTTCAACAGGCTTTCCAATGGCTCATTGCAGCCCCTGAAGGCAAAACATGTTGACACAGGCATGGGTTTCGAAAGGCTTTGCATGGTATTGCAGGGCAAACAGTCTAATTATGACACCGATGTTTTTCAGCCCTACATTCAGAAACTTGCTCAGCTTACGGGCAAAACCTATGGAGAAAACCAGGAAGAAGACATTGCCATGCGGGTAATCAGCGACCACGTAAGGGCCGTAGCCTTTGCCATTGCCGATGGCGAGCTTCCTTCCAACAACAAAGCCGGCTATGTAATTCGTCGCATTTTGCGCAGAGCGGTGCGCTACGGATATACTTTCCTTGATTTCAAAGAACCATTTATTTATGAACTGGTGCCTGCAATGGTAGAAAACATGGGGCACTATTTCCCCGAACTACCAGCCCAGAAAGACCTTATCATGCGGGTGATAGCAGAGGAAGAAAATACTTTCCTGAAAACCCTTGCCACTGGCATCCAGAAATTTGAAAACTACATCAAAACCCACTCCGACCAAAAAACCATTGACGGAAAATTTGCCTTTGAACTGTTTGATACTTATGGCTTTCCCATTGACTTAACACAGCTAATGGCCAGGGAAAAGAGTTATGATGTTGACATGAAAGGTTTTGATGAGGGAATGAAACTGCAGAAGGAAAGGAGTCGTGCAGCAGCCATTGTAGATACCGACGATTGGGTGGAAATCAACCCGGGTAGTTCGGAAACAGTTTTTCTGGGTTACGAAAGTTTGCAGGCGAATGTAAAACCCTTGCGCTACAGAAAAGTAACCAGCAAAGGAAAAGCCCTTTACCAGCTGGTGTTGGATCAAACACCTTTTTATGCCGAATCGGGTGGTCAGGTGGGTGATCGCGGTACACTTGAAGCCGGAGAGGTGAAACTTCAGATCCTGGATACCCAAAAAGAAAACAACCTGTCAATTCATATTCTTGACAAAATACCCGCCGCAGCATGGCCCGAAAAAATGGTTGCCACTGTTGATGAGCGCAAACGCAGGCTAACCGAAAACAATCACAGTGCTACCCACTTGCTTCACTCGGCTCTGAGAAAGGTATTGGGAGCACATGTACAGCAAAAGGGTTCACTGGTGGATGAAAAAAGACTTCGTTTTGATTTCTCTCATTTTTCAAAAGTTACAGATGAAGAAATTACCCGGATTGAAAAACTGGTTAATGAACGCATCAGGGCCAATATCCAACGTGAAGAACACCGTGACCTAAGCATGGAAGAAGCTCAGGGAATGGGAGCCATGGCACTTTTTGGAGAAAAATATGGAGATAAAGTACGGGTTATTGCTTTTGACCAGGAATTTTCTGCTGAACTATGCGGAGGCACCCACGTGCATGCAACAGGTCAGATAGGCCTGTTTAAAATTGTTTCTGAAGGTGCTATTGCTGCTGGCATAAGAAGGATCGAGGCGGTAACGGGTCTGCTGGCTGAAGATTTTGTGAATGACAAAATCCAAATGCTGAGCCAGGCAAGGGAAATGCTCAGGAATCCAAAGGATATGCTAAAGGCCATTGAGCAATTGCAGCATGAAAATGAAATACTTTCCAAACAATTGCAGGAGTTTCAGAAAGGACAAGCCCTGGACATGGTGGGAGAGCTTAAAGACAAGGCTCAGCTGATAGACGGTGTCAATTTCATTGCCGTGAAACTCGCTATTGATAATGCCATGGCCAAAGACATGGCCTTTGAGCTGAAAAAGCAGATGGACAATATTTTCCTGGTTATTGGTCACCATTCAGACGGCAAGCCGGGCCTTACTATTATGATTTCCGACAACCTGGTAACCGAGCGAAAATTTCATGCCGGTAATATTGTTCGCGAGCTGGCAAAAGAAATTCAGGGTGGCGGAGGAGGACAACCCCATTTTGCCACTGCTGGCGGAAAGAAACCTGATGGTCTCGACAAAGCCATCTCCAAAGCCATCGAATTTGTAAAAAAATAAGTATACTTGCAAAGACGCTCTTACCTTAAACCAGGTAAAGCGTCTTTTTATTTTTTCTCAACCCAATCATTACAAATCAAAACTAATCCAATGAGCTCTAAAAAATTACTTACTGAAATTCCCGCCGCAAGATGGGGTGTATTAATTCTGGCAAGTTTCATCATGGCCACAAATTATTATTTCTATGATTTGCTGGCCCCTATCCAGGATCTGGTTCGTATCAACCTTGGTTTTTCGGCATCTGATTACGGACTGGTAATGTCAGCCTACGCTTTCCCCAACGTATTTTTGGCCATGGCTATTATCGGGGGGATTATTCTCGACAGAATGGGCATCCGCATCACTGGATTCTCCTTTATTTTCCTCATGGGAATAGGGGGAGCCCTGACTGCCTATGCTGCATCAGCTACCTTCCTGGGTGGAGGATTTGGATATAATTTCCTGAACTCATTCCTTACTTCTTATACTCCCCAGTTAAAACTGATGATTTTTGGTTTCTTCCTTTTTGGGCTGGGTGCAGAAACAAGTATTGTGGTATTGTCAAAGATAATCGTGAAATGGTTCAAGGGAAAAGAAATAGCTCTTGCTCTTGGCCTCAACCTGGCCATTGGCCGTTTGGGTGCCGCCCTGGCATTTACCCTATCCCCACGACTGGTGCACCCCGAATGGACAACTGCAATTTATTTCGGCGTTTTATTGCTCTGGATTGGACTTCTTGGTTTCATCATCTATATGCTGATCGACACTAAGGTAGACCGTCAGGTAACTATTGATTTGAAAGATCCCGAAGATGAGTTTAAGCTCAGTGACCTCAAAGACCTGGTAACCAACCGCTCGGTAATTTACATCACGCTACTTTGTGTTACCTTTTACTCTGCAGTTTTCCCGTTTCTGAAATTTGCGCCTGACCTGCTCATGAACAAGTACTCCATGCCCCGGCAAATGGCGGGCGATGTAACCTCTTATCTGTTTTACGGTACCATGATCCTTACTCCGTTGTTCGGATGGTTTACGGATCACCGCGGAAGAAGTGCTTCCATCATGTACCTGGGGTCAGGGTTGCTGATTGTTGCCCACTTAATGTTTGCTCTTACCCAGATAGAACCACGGATACCCATTGTATTGCTGGGGATAGCCTTCTCGCTGGTTCCGGCAGCCATGTGGCCTGCGGTTACTAAAATTGTCCCCACGGCGAAACTGGGAACTGCATATGGCTTTATGTTTTCGGTACAGAACATCGGATTGTTTGTATTCCCCTATCTTATTGGCTTCGTGGTGGATTCGTCCAACCCAAATTACCGTGCAGCCGTTGATGCTGATCAGTTTGAGATTGTACAACAAGACAATATGCAATACAAGGGTAGTTACCTTGACCGAAAGGATCGTCCGATAGCCAACAGAGAAATCCTGGTAAACACCGTTATTTTTGAGGATATCATTGGTGGAGGTCTTGTATGGAATGAAAGCCACCAAGTCACTACTGACGAACAGGGGCAGTTTGAGATTGAGATCGGCAACCCTGAAACCCTCCTTTCTGCAGATTTCTCCAAACTGGACAAATCATTGGAATACAGGGCTGAGCTGACCAAAACACCCAAGAATGAAGAAGAAGTGGTTGTTTACAACAATTCCTTTAATAGTGATGAAAATGATGTTTTTGTTTCATTGCTTCCAGACAACAATGAGGAGATGTTTGAAAAAACCCATCGCGGCATCATAAGACTATATGCTCCTGACGGAGAACTTGTATGGGAAGAATCAACACGTTTCTATGTTGACCCTGCCGGACAGTTTGAAATAATCATGGGTCAGGGCCGTCTGGCATATGCGGATCCGGTGTTCTTTGGGATTACCGGCAAGAGATTTACTGCTGAAGTTATCAAACCTCTTGATTACACAAACCCCATGCTGGTTTTCTCAATCCTTGGATTTTTTGGTTTATTCTTTGCTTTCCTTCTGAAACGAGATGACAAAACATCAGGCTACGGTCTGGAGTTACCCAATAAAGTAAAAGAATAACTATCATTTTCCGGACATTGTCTATTCATTGTCCGGCAATGATTTCTTACTCAAAACACCCCATAATGGCCTGTTGCTATGATGGGGTGTTTTTTGAAGAAGCGGTTACATCAGGGAAACACAGAATCGAATTAATGCATACAACATTACGAAATCAGCTTGCGGCCCAACAAACATTTTGCCTTTTTCAATGTTATTTGAACAAATACATCGCAGGCGCAGCAATTAAAAAGCCAGTTTTTATTTGAAATCCTTAAAAGCTGCAGCTAAACACTTTTTATGGCGGCAAAAATTGTAATTTTGCCCATATTAATTTTTTATTATGACTCTTATCAGTGAACTGAACGACTTTTGCAAGAACACATTGGTAGAACACCTGGGCATTGAATTTACCGAAGCAGGTAATGACTTTCTCAAGGCTCGTATGCCCGTAGATAACCGCACAAAACAACCCATGGGCATCCTTCATGGTGGAGCCAGCCTGGCTTTGGCCGAAACTGTTGGAAGTGCAGCCTCTATTGGCATTGTGGACAATGAAAAATACCATGTTGTGGGGATGCAAATGACCGCCAATCATATTGGACAGGCAACCAGCGGATGGGTAAATGCTGTGGCAACCCTGGTTCATAAAGGCACAAAAACACACGTATGGGATATTCTCATCACCAACGATGAAGGGAAAAAAATATCCGTCTGCCGGCTCACCAATATGATCATTGAAAAAATTTAAAGTAGGATGGAAACCCTGTCAACAAAATCCATAACCCTGCAAAAGCTTCATCGGCTGGCACTGGACAATGGCATTGCCTTTGTCACCTATCGTTTGCCAAAAGCATCGGGTCCTGTTACCCTTCTGCAGTGGGAAAGTGCTCCCCTGCGAATCCATGACATAAAGGATTTGAAAGGACAATCAGGATTTGTCTTTGCCCCGTTTGACCATAAATCTGTTATTCCCATTCGGATTATTAAGCCTGACCTGGTTGTAGAAGGAGATACGTTCTCAGAACCCCGCAATGATGACTCCACTTTAAATGTTGTCAACCCTTCTTCCGACTCCCAAAACTTTTCCCTGGCCTACACCAGCAATTATGTCGCAGATAAGCAGGAATTTATGCATCAGGTGGAGAAAGTGAAAAGTATTATTTCCGGACACACCATTTCCAAACTTGTCCTTTCGCGCACCCAAAGAGAAGACAAACCTGCAAACTTTGACTCAACATCATTTTTTGATGCACTGGATAAAGCCTATCCCGAAGCGTTCGTTTTTGCTATTTACATTCCTGATACGGGACTTTGGTTTGGAGCGACTCCGGAACCCCTGCTTTTGATTCAAGACAATAGGGCCACGACAGTTTCTCTGGCAGGTACACGCAAGGTTGATTTCAAGGGGAGTAAGCAACCGTGGGGAGAGAAAGAACTGGACGAACAACTAATAGTAACAGAATATATTGAACGTCTTTTACAGAAAAGAAACATCCGGAATATTGAAAAAAAAGGGCCCTATACTTTTGGCGCAGGTAGTTTAGAACACCTCAAAACAACCTTTAGTTTTCCCGCCACTGAACTCGGGGAACAAACGACTGAATTTCTTGAGGAATTGCACCCTACCCCATCGGTTTGCGGGCTGCCTAAGAGTGCTTCCATGCAGCTGATCGCAGGTATCGAAAAACACCGCCGAGAGTATTACTCAGGTTTCCTTGGGCCGATGAACATGAAAGGAGAATGGAATATTTATGTGAATTTGCGTTCCATGAAAGCCGTTGGGCAAAAACTCGAATATTACCTGGGGGCAGGTATTACCATGGGATCAGAAGCAGAGAAGGAGTGGGAAGAAACCCTGAACAAAATGAATACCATGAAGTCTGTTGTTGAATCCCTCAAAGACCATTAAAGCTATGCCGTCAATCAGAAGGGGAATAAGCGAACTGCCCTATTTATGCCATGCCCATGGTGTTGAGTATGTCATCATCTCACCTGGCTCCAGAAATGCCCCCCTGACAATTGCATTTGCCACTTTTTCGGACATAAAAAGTATCAGCATCACCGACGAACGGTCAGCAGGCTATTATGCCCTGGGGTTAGCACAGCAGCTAAAAAAACCGGTGGTGCTTGTCTGTACTTCGGGCACTGCAATGGTCAATTATGCGCCTGCACTTGCAGAAGCATACTACCTTAAGGTTCCACTGATTGCCATCACAGCAGATCGCCCGGCAGAATGGATTGATCAGAATGATGGACAAACCATAAGGCAAAATGGATTGTTTGCCAATTTCATCAAAGATTCTCTGGAAGTTCCAGTGGAAACAGAAAAGGACGAAGACCTATGGTTATTCAGGCGAAAAGTATCAGAAGTGATTAACTATGCAACATCGGGTGCACCAGGGCCTGTCCATATCAATGTTCCTCTCAGAGAACCCCTTTATGACCCGTTGCCGGAAGTAACAGAGCCACCCCCGGTAATAAAAGCCCTTTATGGCACCCCGGTGCTTTCGCAGCAGCAAACTTCATCCCTGAAAAAGCTATGGCAATCATTTGAAAAAAAACTGATACTCTGCGGCATGTCTTATGAAGACCCGGGGCTTTCTGAAATCCTTGAATCCGTCATAACCCATAAGCAGGCGGTCGTTATTAACGAAAACCTCTCAAATCTCAAGATTGAAGGCAGCATTGACACCCCCGACATCTTCATCGCATCATTGAGCGAAGAGCAAAAAGATGACTTTCGTCCTCACCTTCTTATTTCCATTGGAGGCCCGGTAGTTTCCAAACGGCTTAAAAAATACCTCAGGGCACACAAACCCGCTGAGCATTGGCACATTTCCCCCAACATCTCTTTTACAGATACATTCCAGTCTCTCAACCGAAGCATTGGAATTGAGCCGGTGGATTTCTTCAGCACAATGGCTACCGACAAAACCGGAGACACCCAATACCCGGAATTGGCAAAGCAAGTTGCACAACATTTAACAGATATACACACCCGGTTTGTTGAGAAAATCCCATTTACGGATCTTGCTGCTTACAAAACCATTTTTGATCATCTGCCAGAAAACTGCAATCTTCACCTTGCCAACAGCACACCCGTAAGATATTCACAGCTTTTTCCCACCCAAAAAAAAATAAACTACTTTTCCAACAGGGGCACATCAGGAATTGACGGTTGTGTTTCTACTGTAGCAGGAGCGGCTATGGCCAGCGAAAAACTCAACATCGCCCTGGTAGGTGATTTAGCCTTTATTTACGACTCCAATGCGCTGTGGAACAACAGGCTGACAAGCAACCTGCGGGTAATCATTATGGACAATGAAGGGGGCAATATTTTCAAACTCATCAACACGTCTCCTGTCATCAATCCCATCCGGCATTTTTTTGAGACACCGCACCAGGTAAAAGTTGATAAACTTTGTGAGGCTTTTGGGGTTGAATACTTCAAAGCAGATAACAACAAAGATCTGAAAGAAATTTTAATCGACTTTTTTAAACCAAACCAGCGCCCGTCTGTTTTGCATATACAAACCACGGGCGAGCTATCGGCCAAAACATTCAAACAGTATTATCAATTTATTTCTCAAAACAAATGAGCACAAAAAGAAACTGGACAACACTAAAAGAATACAGCGAGATAAAATTTGATTTTTTTGAGGGCATTGCAAAGATTACCATCAACCGACCCCGGTATTACAATGCATTTACTCCTGACACCATAGAGGAAATGAAAGACGCTATGGTGATATGCAGAGAAAATGATGATATTTTCACGGTTATCATTACCGGTGAGGGAGATAAAGCTTTTTGCAGTGGTGGAGACCAAAATGTAAAAAACATTGGTGGCTATGTAGGGAAAGATGGTGTACCCCGTTTGAATGTACTTGACCTTCAGAAACAGATTCGCTCATTGCCCAAGCCTGTCATTGCTATGGTGAATGGTTATGCCATTGGAGGCGGCCATGTATTGCATGTAGTATGCGACCTTACCATTGCTTCTGACAATGCTATCTTTGGCCAGACCGGCCCAAAGGTGGGCAGCTTTGATGCAGGCTTTGGGTCCTCTTACCTGGCCAGGCATGTAGGACAGAAAAAAGCACGGGAAATTTGGTTCCTATGCGATCAATACAGTGCTGAAGAAGCCCGTGAAATGGGCATGGTCAACAAGGTAGTCTCTTTGGATCAGCTGGAAGATACCACCGTGGAATGGTGCAAAAAGATGATGAAACGCAGTCCGCTGGCTTTGCGCATGATCAAGGTGGGGCTGAATGCTGAACTCGACGGTCAGGCAGGAATCCAGGAGCTGGCAGGCAATGCCACCCTTCTTTACTATCTAACCGAAGAAGCCCAGGAAGGCAAGCATGCATTTCTGGAAAAACGCGATCCTGACTTTAAGAAATACCCCAGGTTTCCGTAAATCAGCTCTTCTCTGTACAGGAAATTACAGCATAGAATAAAAAGAAGACCACCCAACATAACACTCAACTGGCAAGCATATTACAAACTTTAAACAACTTCTCTTCAATGAAAAAAATACAACCCTGGATAGAGGCGGCAAGACTCAAGACTTTGCCTCTGGCTCTGGCAAGCCCTCTCATGGGGAGTTTTCTTGCATGGTCTGAGAGTGGATTCAGGTGGAGTATTTTTATCCTTGCCACTACCACCACACTCTTGCTTCAGGTCTTGTCGAATCTGGCCAATGATTATGGAGATCATGCCAGTGGTGCGGATAATGAAGAACGTATTGGCCCGAGGAGATTAGTGCAAAGCGGTGAGATAAGTCCATTGCAGATGAAGAAGGGGATTATCATCAACATAATCCTGGCCTTAACAAGCGGTCTCCTGCTTGTCGGGTTTGGGGCGAGTGGCAAGGATACGGGCATTATCCTGCTGTTTCTCCTGTTTGGATTAACCGCTATTGTTGCTGCTATTAAATATACCGTTGGGGAAAATCCTTATGGATACAAGGGCTTTGGAGATATCTCGGTGTTTTTGTTTTTCGGGTTGCTGGGAGTACTGGGCACCCACTTCCTGCATACCGGCACATTCAACCCCTGGCATGCTATGCCGGCAGCCGCCATTGGTCTGCTGAGTGCTGGCGTATTGAATCTCAACAACCTACGCGATTATGAAAGTGACAAAAAAGCCAATAAAAAAACACTGGTGGTATGGATGGGCAACCAGCGTGCAAAATACTATCATCTTGCACTAATCATTGTATCTGCCATCCTGGGCCCCCTATACGTCATTTTCAATTACCATTCGGCATACCAGTTTCTGTTTTTGCTGGCATTTCCATTGTTTTACCGCAATGTAATAGCGGTATTCCGTTACAGAGATCCGCTGGAGCTTTATCCTGAACTAAAAAGACTTGCTCTTGCAACGCTCCTTTTCGTTGTTACTTTTGGAATAGGCATGCTTATATAACCTTCTGAAATATAATGGAAGCATTCTTAAAAAAAATAGAGCTGAAATTTATCACCCCGGGGCAAACCTCCCGGGGTACTTTGTATACGAAGCCTTCGTGGTTCCTTATTTTGCAGGATGGAGACCGAACAGGTGTTGGCGAATGTTCTGTGATACCCGGTCTTAATCCTGAATACGATAACAACTACGAGGAACATCTGGATACGCTTATCAGGCAGATCAACCATGATAATCTGCCCCCATTATCAACCCTTGACACCTGGCCTTCTGTCAGGTTTGGATTGGAAATGGCTCTAAAAGACCTTAATCATAGCCCATGTGGAGTTTTGTTTCCATCTGACTTTACCCGGGGGAAAGAAGGAATTCCCATTAACGGATTGATCTGGATGGGATCCATTGACAAAATGCAGCAACGCATACAAGAAAAACTTGATCAGGGATTCAAAGTACTCAAACTCAAAGTGGGGGCCCTGGATTTTGAAGAAGAAATCTCCCTTCTTGAAAACATTCGTTCCCGTTTTCCGACTGCCGATTTAGAGATCAGACTGGATGCCAACGGTGCTTTTTCTCCTGAAAATGCTTTGGAAAAACTTGAAAGGCTGGCTGATTATCATATCCACTCCATCGAACAGCCCATCCAACCCGGACAGTGGGATGAAATGTCAAACTTGTGCGAAAAACCTCCCATACCCATTGCACTGGATGAAGAACTTATCGGAATACATTCCCCGGTTGAGAAACTAAGACTCCTGGAGTACATACGCCCCCAATATATCATCCTTAAGCCCAGTCTTGTGGGAGGGTTTGAAAAAAGTAAAGAGTGGATAGATGCTGCTACAGCAACCGATACCGGCTGGTGGGCCACTTCTGCGCTGGAATCCAATATCGGGTTGAGTGCAATCGCCCAATGGGTGTATACTTTAAAACCCAATAACGTGCAAGGCCTGGGAACCGGAGGAGTTTTCAGCAACAACCTGCCCTCTTCTTTATATTTGCAAAATTCCACCCTGTTTTTCGACGCAAAAAAAAGCGAGGCAGACGCTGCGTATTGGAAGAGCTTTTAACAACTGTTAATCCTGCTTCTCTCAGACTCACTAACCTCTTTTTGTTTCTTTCTCCTTCCCCATGTCCAACCTGGAGCCATTTTTACACTTTTGATCGATTGATTTTACCCTGCTTTAGCAATATATTTACAACAAATCCCAAAACTTGACCTTTGCGGGGACGATGTTGAAAACAATATTGTTAATTTTTCATAATTCTTTTAAAGATTACAAGACTGGAGTTAAAGCCTTTATTGCACCCCCAAACAGGTGTTTTTTTTCGACCAACAAATTTTTACTATCTTGCAACAACCGTATTATCAGCTGATTATCATTTTCTTTAAATAATCAGGTGATCCTTTGTGTTGATGTAAGCAGGTAAAAAATGTAAAATCACTGCAAGTGATTTCCCACCCAAAAACAGGTGAAAACTACCATAACTCATTGCTTTGTAAACCGTTTCACAATTGTACAAGTTGTTACATCTAACAATCTTTACGTATATTTGCCTATCGTTTTTTACGTGTTTACACGGACTAAACTTTTAAACAAAGACAAAAGGAAAAAGTAAAACCAATACCCATAGAAGTGAAAAACACATATTTTTCTTCCGAAAATCGTGCTGATGCTATCATCATGAATTTGACATCAGGTATCACAACCAGCAAAAGAACCAGTGTCATAAGTTCTTTTATACTCATGCAACTGTTAATGCTGCTATGTTTTTTCATGCTAATGAATCCTCTTAAGGCTCAGCTCCCTTTTGAAGAGAGTTTCCGCAACTCTACCGCAGAGGGATTCTTTTTTGGGGGCAACCCCAATCCGGCATTTCTCACAGCAGGGACGGCAATCGATACTGAAGGGAACGGAGTATTAAGGCTTACCAGCAATGCCAATAATCAGACAGGCTTTGTTTACAGCAGTGGGATTGCACTGCCCAGTGCAGGTCTGGAGATAGAATTTGAGTATTTTACCTATGGAGGAAACGGGGCCGATGGTATCGCCTTTTTCCTTTTTGATGCCGAGGCCGATCCTTTCCAGATTGGGGGGTTTGGCGGTTCATTGGGATATGCGCAAAGATCAGGCAATTTGCCTGGTGTTAGCAAAGCCTACCTGGGGATAGGTCTTGATGAATATGGTAATTTCTCCAATCCTACAGAAAACAGGCAGGGAGGACCCGGTGAGCGCCCTCAAAGTGTTACCCTAAGAGGTGCTGGCAATGGACATGCAGCCACACCCAATAACTATCCCTACCTTACCCATGTGCAGGTTTCCCAGGCACCCTTTAACTTTACCATAGATGTGAGCGGCAATTCACGTATTACCAACCCCTCCAATCCCGGATACCGCAAAGTTGTCATCCGGCTCAAGCCAAATGATGCAGGAGGATTTTTCATAGACCTGGATATCATCACCGGGGGTACACCTACTGTTACCCACAATATTCTCACCGATTTTCCATACACCCAAATCCCTCCTGAAGCGTTCCGACTGGGGTTTTCCTCAAGCACAGGAGGAAGCAACAACTATCACGAAATCAGGGACCTGAGAATTACCGCTTTCGACACCTCATCCCTCACTCCTCCTACGGCATATAACATTACCGCCGCTACTTGTACCAACCAAACAGTTGATATCAACCTGGTAAACAATGTTAATGCCCATGGCACAGCATTAAATTTCATCAACCTCAACTCCCTGGACCTGAATCCTGCCACAGACGAGAATGTACATACCCTTGTAATCCCGGGAGAAGGCTCATATGTCTATAACAGAAACAGACAAAATCTCGTATTCCTACCTGCTGATGGATTCCAGGGCACTTCAACCACTCAGTTTACAGTCATGGATGCTTTTGGACTGGAATCCAATATGGCCACAATTACAGTTAATGTTTCCGACGATTTATGCATGGATTGCTATTCATCTGACGGAATGAACAATATTTTCGGAAGGGTTTTTAACGACCTCAACGCCAACGGAAACCTGGATACCGGTGAACCAGGCCTGGCAGACATCTCCCTCCAGTTGTATCATGATTTAAATAACAACGGGATAATCGACATGGCAGATCCTCTTGTTGCAACTGAGCAAAGCCAGACTGACGGATCGTTTATTTTCAGCCTCACTCCCCATACTGATGCCCGTAATGTAAGGGATGAATTTTCCAATAATAATGCATCTGGAAACAACGGCAGTCATAACTGGAAAGCAAACTGGAGCAGAACTAATGTCACTTTTGCAGGCAATCAGTTACGATTAAAAAGCAGTAATTCACAGGCATCTAGAAGAGCAGACCTTACAGGAGCAACCCATGCAGAACTGACTATAGATTATGTTGGTGTTGGAAGCAATCCTGACATCTCGGTTGAAATCTCCAGAAATACGGGTTCAGGCGACACGTACTTTCAGTTGTTAAACATAAACAACAATGTTGCAGGGATATTGCAAATCGACATCACAGATTACATCTCCAATAATACAACGTTAAGAATAAGAGCCTTATCCGGAGGAGACAATGACGGTGCCAATATCAATTTTGTGGATATTTCTTACAAAGTACCTAAAGTAGGAAACTATATTTTAAAACTTAATGAACCTTTACCCGCTGGCTATTTTCAATCCTCCACCCCTGCGCTATTACCGGTATCTCTTTTTGAAGCGGGCGATGCTGTTTGCAATGTTCTCATTGGTGTAGCAATTTCTCAACCCGATATTAAGTTGAGCCAAAATCTGGTATCTATTAACAGTGAAACTACTCAAACAACGTACTGTGTAGAAAGCGATGAGGTTCTGTTGGAAATACGCGTGAAAAATGAAGGCAATGTCGCCATTGATGAAATAAATTTTTCCACTCCTGACACCGGAAGTGAACCTGTTTATGTATCAGGCGACGATAATGGCAATGGCATACTAAATCGCAATGAAACCTGGGTATATCATCTGACACATTTGGTAACGCAGGAGAACCTTGACAGCGAAAGTTTTGTAAACAATGTTTCCGTATCCGGCTCAGACGCTTATGGAACTGAAGCAGCAGACACCAATCAGTTTACGGTACAAAAGAACAATACTTCACCGGTGTGGAATCAGGATATGCCAGGTGACGTTACCGTTTCTTGCGACAATGTCCCTGTTGCCCCCGAAACAGTAAATGCAACGGACTTTTGCAATAACCCTCTTGAGGTAATTTTTTCTGAGCAAATAACAGAAGGATCTTGCACAGGTAATTATCTGATTACCCGGACCTGGACAACCACTGATCAGGCTGGCAATCAAACCATCCACACCCAGATTATCACTATAGAAGACACTACCGCACCCGTTTGGAGCCAGACCATGCCCACTGATATTACCGTAGAGTGCAATGCAATTCCCGAAATACCTACAGACATTGCCGCAACCGACAATTGCGATACGGATGTGCAGATTTCTTTCAACGAGGCAGTAACCGCAGGAACCTGCGAAAACGCATACACCCTCACCCGCACATGGACCGCCACTGACAATTGCAACAATGCAATCGTTCACACCCAAACCATCACCGTGCAGGACAATA
>RECE01000126.1 GCA_007694165.1 Bacteroidota bacterium | reverse complement strand
TGTCAATATAATGCTCATCAATTTCAGCGCTGATTTTGTAATCATCAAGCACATGGATTTGCCCAATTCGCTCTCCACGGTTTATCAGCTGTCCGATCTCAATATTGAGACTGCCAAGCTGCCCATCAACCGGGGCCTGAATATTTAACTTGTCGAGTCTTTGCCTTACTATTTGTAGGTTTTGCTCCATATTATTAAGGCTGATACCCATCTGAAGGCGCTGGTTTTCCCTGAAAATAGAATCCTGTAGCATTTGTTCATATCTCAATGCCCTTTCTGCCACAGCTAGTTCATAATTATCCTTGGAGATAAGGTACTCTTCCTGGCTTATATGATGAAGAGCAAAAAGGTTTTTGTTTCTTTCCCAGGTCCTTTCCAGCAGTTTTAGCTGGTAGTCAATGCTTAGCAATTGCTGCTTGTTGCTTATTTTTTGTCGCTCCATATTGATCAGCGTATTTCGCAGTTCGTTGGATTGATAGGCCAGCTGCCCTTCAGAGTTGAGAATCTGAAGACTCAGTTCATTATTTTCGAGCCGTACAAGGGTGTCTCCTTTTTTGAGCATCTGACCTTCTTCTGCTACCTTCTGAATAACCTTTCCCCCCTCTTCCACATCCAGCAATATTGTGGAAATGGGAGCCACTGTACCTATCACAGAAATATAATCTTTAAATTCGTCCTGAATAACCGTTGCAATGGTAATTCTTTCGGCCTGCACCCTGAATACAGATGTGCCAGCTGTGGCAATCAACCATATACTCAAAGCCACAATTCCGGCTCCTGACAGAATCAGCAGCATGGTTTTGGGTCGTAATCCTTTTCTCTTTTCAATAGGGGTATCCATAATTATTCTTATCAATCGGGTTTAAAAACCTATATCATGTGTTTTTCTTTTAACAATTCCAAATATATGCCATTTACCTTAATGGAATGATTTGCAAGACAATAGATAATTTATGGGTGATAAAGTGTAAAAAAAACAGACACCCAATGTATGATTTATTAACAAATTGCTACATTTGCATATTAAATAAAAAGTTTATTATCAGCCAGTTAAGCCGAATGTAAGAATAAGGTACGTTTTTAGATACCTGGTATTATTGTCGGGTTTTATTTATAAACTCAGATTTGTTTTAAGTTTGACAACAAATTCCGTTCATCCGATTTATTATAATTTTGCAAAACATGAAGCATAGCTCCATACTGGTGGTAGACGATAACAAAAGCCTATTGAGTGCAGTTGAACTGCTGCTCAGCAATCGCTGTAAAAGGCTGAAAACCCTCACTTCGCCAAACTTATTGCTGAATGAGCTGGCTGGTCAAAATTATGATGTATTGCTGCTGGACATGAATTTCTCTTCAGGTATCAATACGGGAAACGAAGGGATTTACTGGCTTCAGAGAGTATTGGAAAAGCATCCGGCAATTAGCGTGGTGATGATAACGGCCTATGGCCACATTGAGCTGGCAGTAAAAGCTGTGAGGTTGGGTGCCGTGGATTTCATTACCAAACCCTGGGATAATCAGAAGCTATTGACGGTAGTGGAGTCGGCGTGCCGCCTTTCGGATACTAGGAAAAAGGCCAATAATCATGAACATCCAAAGCAAAAAACTACCGGAGCCCTATGCGATGAAAAACAAACCTTTGCCGGAGAATCCCCGGCCTGGAAAAAAGTAATCAATGTAGTACACAAAGTAGCTGACACCGATGCCAATGTGTTGATTACCGGCGAAAATGGCACAGGAAAAGAAATCATTGCCTGTATGCTTCATCGGTTATCATCTCGATACAAATCACCCATGATAACAGTTGATATGGGAGCCATTGTGGAAAGCCTGTTTGAAAGTGAATTGTTTGGATATAAAAAGGGAGCTTTTACCGATGCCAAAACCGATAAAAAAGGGAAAATCGAAGAAGCCCAATTGGGCACCCTTTTCCTGGATGAAATTGGGAATTTGCCCCTTGCCATGCAAACCAAGCTGCTTAGCGTGCTGCAAAGCCGAAAGCTTACCCCCCTGGGCGAAAATGTATCTGTCCCCATAGATATCCGCCTGATTTGTGCCACCAACAGTAACCTTAGAGAGAGGGTTGAAAACGGCACATTCCGGGAAGATTTACTATATCGTATCAATACCATACATATTGAATTGCCCCCTTTACGGGAACGAAAAGAGGATATACCCGGATTTGCGGAATTCTTTATGGAAACCTACACCCGGAAATACAACAAACCAGGCATGCAATTATCTGAAAAAGCCATTGCACTTCTGTGTGAATACAACTGGCCGGGAAATATAAGGGAGTTGCAACATGCCATTGAAAAAGCAGTAATACTAAGTGATAAAGACCTGGTGAAGCCCTCTGATTTTATGTTCCGACAGTATGATATGCCCGATAGCAATGCAGTAATGGGCGGTACCCTTGAAGAAATGGAGGAAAAACTTATTGCCGATGCCATTTTGCGTCATCAGGGAAATATGAGTGCTGTTGCATCCAGGTTGGGGATAACCCGCCAAACGCTTTACAATAAAGTCAAAAAATATGGTTTATAGGCATTTTAATTTTGCTTTGATATGGCGAATACTACTCATGATAGTAATTGCACTATCTATTGGACTGCTCTGGGGGTTCAATGTGGGATGGGACTTGCTGGCCGTACTGATAATTGCTGAAATTATCGTAACATACAGCTTCATTCGCTTTTTGAATCAAACCCACCGCAAAATACATTACTTCATCCAGTCTGTAAAAAACGAAGACACCAGCATTCTTTTCAGGGATAATGGGGGCAGCAAGGTGCTAAATGAACTGCATAAAAGTTTAAATGAACTCAATCAGATTATCCAGGAAAAAAATATCCGCAACAAAATGAATGAGCGGTATTTCAGCGAAATCCTGTTTCATATAGGCACTGCTGTTGTGGTGTTTAACAAAAATGGGTTCGTTATCAATACCAACCAGGCTGCCCTTGATCTTTTCGGTCTGCATACCTTCACTCACCTCAAGCAACTTGCTAAAACTGATGAAAATTTGCCGCAAATATTCGAAGAAATTATACACTACAATGGTAAGTCTGCTGTAATGAAGAAAGGAAGCGATACCATGCAGTTAAGTGTGCGCAGTTCGGAAATACGCCTTCGCGACGAAACAGTTATATTGGCTACTTTTCAGGACATCCGGGGCGAATTGGAAAGTAAAGAACTGGATTCATGGCTGAAACTGATCAAGGTACTGAATCATGAAATAATGAACTCTTTGGCCCCGGTTACCTCCATTGCACAGTCCCTGGAATCGGCATGGCAGGAAAGAACCGGAATGGTGCCTGATCGCCAAATCATTGACCAAACGGTAAATGGCCTTAATGTAATTGGTGATCGTGGTGAAGCACTGATGAGGTTTGTGGAAAGCTACAGGATGTTCACACGGATGCCGGAACTCAACATGACGAATATCAGCATCTGTGCTTTTTTCGATCGCCTGAGCATCCTGGCCTCTCCTTTAAAAGAAGAGCACAAAGTCCCTGTCAAATTTCTTCATCCTGAAACCGATTTCCTGGTAAAAATGGATGAGCAATTGATGATACAGGTAATTCTCAACCTGGTGAAAAACGGCATTCAAGCTTTAAGTGGTATCGCAAACCCGATGCTGCAAATAACCAGTAAATCCTTGACGGGAAATACTGCAGAAATTGTTGTAGCTGACAATGGCTGTGGAATACCTGAAAGCATTAAGGATGAAATATTTGTCCCTTTCTTCACAACCAAAACTGAGGGATCTGGCATAGGCCTAAGCTATTCAAGGCAAATTTTACGTGCCCATGGAGGTAGCATTAGCTGTCGGTCCAATCCTGGCAATACCGAATTTTTTGTAAAATGGTAATAGCATCCGCGATTCATTCTCCTCCGGCAAAATTAGCAAGATAGTCTGAATGCTTTTTCGCAATACTATCCTTACCCATGACTTCATATAGTTTTACCAGTTGTTCTAAATTGTTTTTTTTCGCGCTTTCGTGGTATCCATCAGGATTTTCGCGATAGGTCTCCAGACTTTTCACCAGCAGTTCTTCGGCTTCGGTATACTTATGAAGAGCCAGAAGGCATGTTCCCAGGCTGAGACGTGCGTTTGCAATCCTGGGATGATGCGGATTCAGAACAGACTCAAGCAACGCCAGTACTTCCCTGTGCAAGGGTTCAGCAGCGGCATGATTTCCCATCCGTGAATACATTTCTGCCTTGCCTTGCAATATGGGACGCCGCAGTGGATGGTCATTTCCCACGGCTTCCTTCAATGATTCCATAGCTTTATTGTAATAGTTTTGGGCTGATGAGAAGTCATTACTGTCGCGATATACATCTGCCAGGGATTTTTTGCACATTGCAATATGAACATGTGGCCCATTATAAAGGGTTTGACAGATCTCCAGGGCTTTGTATAATAGTTCTTCTGCCTGCTCATAATCCCCCAGACTCCTTGCTCCTTGTCCCAAACTCTGCAACATGGAAGCCATTCGAGGTGAGATATCATCATCAAGAGAATTGACGATTGACAGTGTTTTCCGGAAATATTTTCCTGCCATCTCATGCTCTCCTTTCAATAGATGGTAGTTTCCCAGGGCCAGGTAGCTTTGTGCAATATCCGGATGGTCATCGTCCAGCAGTTTTTGGCGCATTTCAAGAGCTTTCTCAATGTCTTTCCTTGCAAATTTGTCATGGCGGGAGGCTCCAATGTTATGCAAGCTTGCAGCATATTCCAGGGAAATGTGGCCTGGGATGTTCCTAAACAAATCTGCTGCCTTAGTATAATGTGCATGAGCCTTGCGATAATTTCCCAAATAGTGTAAAACATCGGCAAGATAAAAATGCATTTGCGCCACTTCCGGGTGCGCATCATCATAGAGTGAATCTGAAATATCCAGTGCCCGCTCCAATAAGGGCAATGCATCTTCATACTCACCCAACCGCTGATATACAAGCCCCGCAACACTATACATCTGCCCCTGAACAGCAGGTTGATGTGACAATGCTTCCGCCTGCCCTACTCCCCTCTCCAGCAGCTCTCTTGCAGTAATGGTTGCCCCGCGGGCCTCAGCCGGATCGTTTGCCTCAAACATGGCCAGGAGAAAATCAACTACCTGGCCCGACTTAGCCCTTTCCCTTTCAGCTTCTTCAAGAGCTATAAGTGTCTTGTGCGAATACCAGGTAATTGTAATTGCATAAAACGAAAGCATCAAAGCCAGAACCAGTGTAGCGGCTACACCCCATTTGTGCCGGCGCATAAATTTTCCCGTACGATAGACCCAGGAATCGGGATGTGCAGACACGGGCCTGCCTGCAAGATATGCCCGAATGTCTTCAGCCAGTTGCCCGGTGGATGGATAACGACGTTGGGGCGCTTTGTTCAGCGCCTTCAGCACAATGGTGTCCAGGTCTCCGCGAAGCTTTTTCCGAAACTGCCCGATACTATCAGATTTCGCAGGATTGATTACTCGTGAGTTTTCATCTTTCTTCTTTATGTTTATTGATGTGCCTGCTTTTGTGGCTAAAGCCATACTAGGTCTTCGGGGTTCTGCTTCACAAATGGTGCGTTCCATATCTCCGGGGGTTTTCCCCTTCAAATCGTAAGGACGAACACCAGTAAGCAATTCATAAAGAACGACTCCTAACTGGTAAACATCTGATGAGGTAGTAATGGTTTGCCTTCTCATTTGCTCGGGGCTGGCATAGGAAGGAGTAAGAGGAAGCAAACCGGTTTTTGTGGCCGGCAATTCCACTTCTGTATTTTCATCCGGTTCAAGCAATTTGGCAATACCAAAATCGAGAAGTTTAACCTTGCCCTCATCGGTTACAAGGATATTGCCCGGTTTCAAATCGCGATGGGCTATCAGATTTCTGTGCGCATATTGCACAGCATCGCATACTTTGAGAAACAGTTTCAAACGTTCGCGCAGAGAAAAGTTCCGGGAATTGCAATACTCATCAATGGGTTTTCCCTTAACATACTCCATTACAAACCACGGCTGTCCATCAGAAGAAATCCCACCATCATACAAACGTGCAATATTATCATGGTTGAGTGAAGCCAGGATACGCCGTTCGGACTGAAAACGGAGCAATTGCTCATCGAATAAAAATCCTGCGCGCATCATTTTAAGTGCTACGTGCTGTTGATAAACTCCATCAGCACGTTCAGCCAGGTAAACATCACCCATCCCCCCATGTCCCAACTCTTTAATAATCCGATAGGAACCTATTTTTTTTCCTATAATTTCCCGGCTTTTTAACTGAGAAATAACCGATACTTTCAACTGATCCATGGAACGATCGATAACACCACTGGCATCATAAGCATCTAATAGTGCTAAAACATCATGCAAAAGAGAAAGATCATCAGCACATGCTCTTCTCAAATAATCCTTTTGCTCATCATTTTCAAGTTCAAGGGCATTTGAAAAGATCTCCTTCAGTAATTTCCAACGTTCAGGATTATCATTATTACTCATATAGCATTATCATTTTTTTACATCCGCCAACTCCTTGTTAAGCCAGGCCCGTGCCATGTTCCAGTCACGATTAACAGTAGGTTCGGAAATATTCAATGCCTTAGCGGTTTCTTCAATGGTTAATCCTCCAAAATACCGGCATTCTACCACTCGCATCTGCCGCTCATCCAGAACAGACAGGCGTTCCAGGGCCTGATGAACCGAGAGCACATCCAACAAATCAACTTCTGCAATGGCATCCGCTTCGCCCAGGGTAACAGGACTATGTTTGCCGCCTCGTTTCAAGGCTTTTTGCTTTATGGCATAATCTACCAGGATATTGCGCATGACCCGGGAGGCGATGGCAAAAAAATGGCTGCTGTTCTGATAGTTAAGATGGTCGAATTGGGCAAGCTTAAGGTAAACTTCATGCACAAGAGCAGTTGCATTGAGGGTATGACCGGGCCGCTCTCCGTAAAGCCGGTTTTTAGCCATACGGTACAGTTCGTCATAAATCAGGGGAACCAGCTGAGCAAGTGCATGATCGCTGCCTGAAGCATGGGCGTTGAGCAGTTGTGTTATTTTGTCAGCTTCCATGTTTAGTTTAATTTCTCTCTTCTTTCTTAAATATACAAAAAAATCAACTTTTCTCATTTGTTGTTTATGAAAACAAAATATCTTTTAACATAAATTTCAACCTGTCCATGATAGATTTTTCTGCGTTTTTGGGCTTAATGATTATATAAGGGATTTCTCCCGAAATAAAGAAACAATTAAAAAGAACAATACTGTTCAAGTTAAACCCTAAAACTAAATTGGAGGATTATTATGATGTCAAGAATGCTTTTCTCAACAATTATCACCTTATTACTTACACCAGGATTCCTTATGGCTCAAAAGAGCATGAGAGATTTGGATAAAGGTCCGAAGCACCATATTATTCTTACCGCCAATGATGAGAAGAACTGGCAGCAATCGCCAGTACTTGAGCCAGACTTAAAAGTAGCCATACTGGAAGGGAATCCATCAGAACCCGGTGTTTTTACCTTACGAATAAAAATACCTGATGGTGGTTATATTTCCCCGCACTGGCATCCTAATGTTGAACGGGTAACTGTGCTTTCCGGAAGATTTTTGCTTGGTTCAGGCGAAAAAATGGACAGAAACAAGGTCAAAAAACTTGATCCGGGCAGTTATACATCCATGCCTCCCGGTATGCGCCATTTTGCCATAGCAGAAGGAGAAACAGTTATACAGCTCACATCTGTAGGTCCATGGGAGATCAATTATATCAATCCTCAGGATGACCCGAGAAACAGATAAAAAAGATTTTGGGATAACCCGATAATCCAATCAAAACAACAACTCACGGTTACCTAAATGAAAATACAATTTGGTTAATAGAAGCAGGGCTATTCTGTTAACCTGCTTTCCGGCATTCCCACAAATCAAAACGCACATTGTACCAAACCTAATACCTCTTACTATGAAAAAATTTTTAATAGAAAGCACTCATGGTCCAGATAAAAAGTCATGTGCTGAAGCCATTGAAATCTTTTTACAAACAGGAAACCATATGCTTACCCATGCAGAATGGGGTTGTGCCGATGGAGAGCACAAAGCCTGGATAATTGTGGAAGCAGAAAGCAAGGAAGAAGCTATCTATGTGCTTCCTCCTTTTTACCGACCTTCAGCCAAAATAATCCAGCTGGTAAACTTTACCCTGGAAGATATTCTTCCTGAAAATGAAAAATACCATGAATAGCAACCCCTCTGAATATAGTTCTATTTAATAAACTACCGATATGCCAACGAAAGGACAAAAAATTACAGACAAATTTACCGGAGATACAATAGAGTTTATTGAAACTTCTGCAGACA
>RECE01000257.1 GCA_007694165.1 Bacteroidota bacterium | reverse complement strand
TTTCTGCAGGAAGCGTAAAACAAAAACTACTTCCTTTACCGGGTTCGGTTTCTACCCAAATGGTTCCTCCGTGCAACTCTATAAACTCCTTGCATAGTATCAGACCCAGTCCGCTCCCTTTTTCACCTGCGGTTCCCTTGGTGGTTACAACCTCGGTTATATCAAACAGTTTGTTTTTAACATCAGGTTCTATCCCTATACCTGTATCTGATACACTTATGGTGGTTGTATCAGGTTCAGATACAGCACCGATGGTAACCTCTCCTTCCGGATGGGAGAATTTCACCGCATTGGTAACCAGGTTTCGCATAATGGTAAGCAGCATTTTGTGATCAGCAAAAACCATTGCATCATCATTAACTTTGCAATGGATGGTCACGTTTTTGGTCCGGGCCTGCGCAGCAACCTGCTTAATCACCTCATGGCAGATTACATTCATTTGATACGGCATAGGATCGAATGATATCCTGCCTGTCTGGAATCTGCCCCATTCCAACAAATCATCGAGCATTTCGTATGTATTGCGGGCAACATCTTTGGTAAATTGCAAATACTCGCGGATCTGTCCATCTTCCATATCTTCGTAATCTTCTATAAGAATATCCAGTAAACCCAGCATACCATTGAAAGGATTTCTAAGGTCATGACCGAGAACTGAGATAAAGCGGTCTTTATCGGCATTGGTTTTTTGCAGATTCTTGTTTAACAGATTTATTTGTTGACTGCGAGTACGGGCATTGATAAGTTCTGCAACCAGAAAAAACAACAATACACTGATAGTAAGCCCACTAAACAGCACTAAAAGCACATTTCCCTTTAGCAACAAGCGGGTTGGCTCACTGGATGTTACCAAAGTCCATGCAATCCGATTGAGCCTGATGGGCAAAACTTCGGTAAAAACAGTTCCTTTTCTTTGCCAGTGATTTTTATTTTGACTGTTGTACAATAGTGTTATTTCCGAAATAACTTCCCCGTCATATATCTGGAAATGGATACCCGGCTGCCGGGTCAATTGCCATTGCTCAAAGATACCCCGGGTAAGATCTCTTACTCTGTAAGGACTGTACACCCATCCTTTTACAGCAGCGCGTCGCTCTTCCACGGTATTAACAGGCATTCCGGACCGAAAAACCGGGGCATAGATCAAAAACCCGGGTTGTATATCTTCCCCGGTTTCCTGCACCAATACTACCTGCCGGGAAATTGCGGAGAAATTCGAATCAATCGCTAACTGCATGGCTTCCCGACGAACAGACTCAGAATACATATCATAGCCAAAGGCGCGAAGGTTTCGACCAGAAAACGGCTCCAGGTAGACAATGGAAGTATATATGTCGCGCTCATGATCGGGCCAGACAGTATAATCCGGAAAGCCGGAAGCTCTCACAGACTCGATATGTTCTGACAATAAATCCGGTGTGATGAAATGGACATAACCAAATCCCTGAATACCCGGGAAATGTTTTCGTATTCTGCTATGTTCGTAGAACAGTTTCCAGTCGCTTCGTGTTACCGTATCTGATGCAGCAAACAGGCCAACCCCGTTGCGAAGAATCTGGGTCTGGGTTTGCAATCGGCTTTCGAACAATAATTGCAATTGAATGCTTTGGAATTGCACCTCCTGCCTTAATGCATCCCGTAAATTATTAAATGTAACATACACAAAAATAGCAGTTAACGCTAACCCTAATAATAGCACTCCAAAGGACTTACTGGATTTGTATCCCGGCAATGTTGCCCCTTTATTCGTTTTAGTATTGCCTGAATCCATTATAATGATATTTTTCGGTATTATCAATGCATTTTAATAACCTTATAAAAGTACTATTATTATGTAAATCTATAATTAAAACAACGTAATCACTTGTTTATATGTGTTTTAAAAGCACATTTACCACATAGGCGCATAGTTAAACAACATGCCTGCCGTTCTGCAAAAAAAAGGAAAAGGAGTAATTACCCACGCACCACCAATGCGACAATATAAGCCACATAGAGAGCTACAAACACACCACCCTGCCAGCGCTCGAGCATTTTTTTGCGGGGAAAGAAAAGGAAAGCAAATAAAAGTACGCAGGCGATGATGCCCACATACACATCAAAATTAAGCACCTGGTTAAACGGCAAGGGCTTGATTACCGCACTGGTGCCCAGCACAAAGAAAATATTAAAGATATTCGACCCAATCACATTTCCAATCACAATGTCGGAATTGCGTTTCATGGCTGCCACCACGCAGGTAGCCAACTCTGGTAATGAGGTACCAATGGCGATAATGGTAAGACTGATAAGCGCCTCACTCATCCCCATGGAGGAAGCAATCACCACCGCACCATCCACGATCCATTTTCCACCCACTATAAGACCTGCTATCCCCCCCACTATCATCAACCACGACTTCCACAAAGGAAAAACTTTGATTTCAAACTCCTGCTCCCCGGTTTCACGGGAAATACTGAATGCATAATGCATGAACAAAAGAAAAAACGCTATCAGGATCAGCCCGTCAGAGCGGGTAACGAAAGAAAGTCCATGCCCGTCAATAATGGCATCATTGGCCACGACCCACAATACAACGGCAGCCAGCAAACTCAGCGGCACCTCTTTCCATTTGGTATTGCTGTTGACCGTGAGCGGAAAAATAAGAGCCGAAACTCCCAGGATCAATAAAATATTGGAAATATTGCTCCCCATGATATTGCCCAGCGCCACATCCTCGCTCCCTTTAAAGCTTGCTATCAGGTTCACCACCAGCTCGGGGCTCGATGTTCCCAATGCAACGATAGTCAGACCTATTACCACATTGGAAATGCTGTACTTTTTGGCCAGCGAAGATGCTCCGTCAACCAGAAAATTGGCGCCGTAGATGAGCAGGACAAATCCAATGACGAAGAGTAGGTAGACCACGGGGTTATAGTTGTTAATTGTAAATGATTAATTGTTAATTGTTTGAGCGCAGAGACGAGTGATGAGTGAAATGTGAAAAGTCATAGGATGCTTGTGGGCTGCAAACATCAACTTTTCACTTTTCACTTTCAACTTTTCACTTTCAGCTTTTCATCAGGCGCTGGTGGCTTCGATGTTTCGGTCTACTTTTTTCACCAGTCCCTGTAAAACAGTTCCGGGGCCTACTTCCACGAAATGGGTAGCTCCGTCAGCAATCATATTGAGCATGATTTGCGTCCAGCGCACGGGAGAGGTTAGCTGCGCCACCAGATTGGCCTTGATCATCGCAGGATTGGTCACGGGCTGGGCATTCACATTCTGGTAAATGGGGCAAACCGGAGCATTGAAAGCCGTCTCGTTAATGGCTTGCGCAAGTTCAATCCTTGCCGGCTCCATCAGCGGAGAGTGGAAAGCACCACCCACCTTCAGGGGCAATGCACGCTTGGCACCCGCTTCCTTCATTTTCTCGCAGGCCATTTCAATCCCTTTCATACTTCCTGAAATTACCAGCTGCCCAGGGCTGTTATAGTTGGCAGGCACCACCACATCGTCAATGTCTCTGCATATCTCTTCCACCACATTATCTTCAAGTCCAATAATAGCAGCCATGGTAGATGGTTCTGCTTCACAGGCTTTTTGCATAGCCCGGGCACGCTTGCTTACCAGCACCAGTCCGTCTTCAAAACTCAGAGCTTTGGCAGCTACCAGGGCAGAAAACTCACCCAAAGAGTGTCCTGCCACCATATCGGGCGTAAAATCAGCTCCCAGAGTATGCGCCAGGATAACCGAATGGAGAAAGATGGCCGGTTGTGTAACATTGGTCTGACGAAGGTCCTCATCCGTACCTTCAAACATCAGATCAGTAATGCGGAAATTCAATATCTCATTGGCTTTTTCAAACATGGCTTTTGCCTCGGGCGAATTGTCATACAAATCCTTTCCCATGCCTACAAACTGTGCTCCCTGTCCCGGAAATACGAACGCTTTCTTCATAATATCAACGATTTAATTTTGATTAAAACAAAGCACAAAAATAGACATTTTTATCGGTCATCAAAGGCTTTAACAACTACCGGCAATAAAAAAAGCCCTGCCAAAACAGAGCTTTTTAGAGAACTACACCAATTTACAATATAAACTAAACCAAACTAATGAAGATTAGAGCTGAGCAAATGAATAAACTCGGCTCTGGTTTTATCTGTGAGAAATGCGCCTGTAAAGTCAGAGGTAGTGGTTACCGAATTTTGTTTCTGAATTCCCCGCATCATCATACACATGTGATGCGCCTCAATTACCACTGCAACCCCCATAGGTTTCAGGGTATCCTGAATACAATCCTTGATTTGCATAGTGAGTCTTTCCTGCACCTGCAACCGGCGGGCAAAAGCATCCACCACACGGGGTATTTTGCTCAACCCTACAATGTGCCCATTGGGTATGTATGCCACATGGGCCTTTCCAATGAAGGGTAGCATATGATGCTCGCACATAGAGTAAATTTCAATGTCTTTTACCACTACCATCTGCCGATAGTCTTCCTTAAACATGGCCGAGCGAAGGATCTCTGCCGGATCCAAATCATACCCATGGGTTAGATACTGCATAGCCTTGGCCACACGTTCCGGGGTTTTTTCCAGTCCTTCCCTGGTAGGGTCCTCTCCGATAAGCTTTATGATATTAAAGTAGTTTTCAGAAAGAGCTTTGATGATGCGCGGATTGTATTGATCTATTTTTTCGTAGCCATCCATGGTATTCTCTATGGCCATCTGACGATTGATTTCTGCTGTCATAGCGTATAATTTAATTGTAAGTACTGCGTCAATTGATGATATTCAACTATAGGATGTTCTCAATATTTATTTGAAAATGGTTGATTTATCAAATTTTTGAGAAAGCGATTATCCATAATATTCTGCAAAGTTATTCTCTGTTTCCGATATTTTCACACAATGTAATTGTGCACCCAGATCGCTTACCGGTTTTTCTATCTGCTTCCAGATTCCGATGGCCAGGTTTTCTGTACTGGGAATAATACCTTTCATAAAATCAACCTCAAGATTGATATTTTTGTGATCCAGCTTTTCGATTACCCTTGATTTTACAATTTTGCTCAAATCTTTGAGGTTGATCAAAAAACCGGTTTCAGGATCCACTTTGCCTTTGAGGGTTACATAGAGAACGTAATTGTGACCATGCCAGTTAGGATTGGAACATTTTCCAAAGACCTTCAAATTCTGCTCATCATTCCATTCTGGCTTGAACAATCTGTGGGCGGCGTTAAAAGTTTCCCTGCGGGTAATATAAACCATGTCGTTATTTATTATGTGCTTTTTTGGGTTTAGAAAGCCAATACATGCAAGATAATAATTTCATTCAGGACTTGTTTATGTTGTGAATCAACAATTCATTTTCATTACATTTGCAACAAATACAGAAAGGCGTCTTGTTTAACTTTCTAAATACAATCATTAAACAAGAAGTTTTACTAAAGGTTCAACACCATCTTACAATATTACGATATTTTTCGCCTGAATATGGAAAAATCCTTTTGAAGCCATGATTATGATGAGGATTGAGTAACAAAGAATTAAACAAAAAAAAAACAAACGGGGTGTAGCGCAGCCCGGTAGCGCGCGTCGTTCGGGACGACGAGGTCGTGGGTTCGAGTCCCGCCACCCCGACTTTTAAGAACCGCAATCAGTTAGTTTACAACGGGTTGCGGTTTTTTTTTATTTATACGCCCGATTATTTGTAGTCGTGTGGTAAGTTTCGTATAAACGAAAACATATAATCGCGGAAACCATCTGCATTCATGTTACCAGGCAGAGGGTCAGCTTTATTCCAAAGGGTTTAGCCAATTCACGCTTAGCCGACCAGCCCAGTTGCGTTTGCTCCTCTTCCTTAAAGCGTTGGAATTCTGTAATTAAATACAGTTTAAACGGAACGCTGATAGCAGATCCAAACTCAAAGGCAATATCTTTATGGGCATATGTTCCACCATATTTGCTTTTTTTACAACAATTCCTACAGCATTGGTTTTGTCAATCCATTCTGATGCACTAATAACAAAACCCGTCAGGCCAGCTTGCATTTTAAAGTGGTCAGATTCCACCACTTTAATTTCAGGATTGTTTATTTGCTCCCAGGTGCTAAGGAACTCGAGGGCATAACGTGTGCGCAACCAGTTTTTGATAATATCCGCAGCCCGACTTTCGCTTTCTTTGTTATTGGCCATATCGGTAAGAGAAATATAGTCCTTTTCTCCGATAGACAATACGGTTATTGCTGCATTTTCTATTTTAATTTTTGCCATAATCTTTTTATTGTGGCCAATGGGTCATCAACATAGCTTTGATCTTTAATCCCATCGCATTCTATGAATTTAAAAGGGGCAAATTCGACTCTTTTAAAATCTTATTGGGTCTATGGTTTTCTTCAATTCGGGTTTATTTTGGTTATTCAATCTTTTTCCAAATTTAGGGAATTTAATGAATTTTACTTTGAAAGCGTTGGAAAGATCGTGCTGTCCTACCAAAACTAAATACTTTCTTGTTTCAATTGCATCGATGATTAATACTGGCTTAATCTCTCATATTTCCTTTAAATCAGGATTTGCATTACACCGCTATTTGGCAGTTTTCCCAATCATAACCATATTTCGCACACCGGATTCTGAGGCAGAAATAACAAATGTTTGACGGGACTTAAAAACGTTAAACTCGCATTACATCCTTCTGAGGTTCTATATGATGTTGGGCGGTCGTCAATTATTTTCTCCTGTTTCAAATTCTTGTAATGTTTTTCCTGATTTCATTTTCCATTCTGTCAATCCGTTTGCACTACGCCCCATAATTATCATTGCTGCAGAAGATGAACTACTAAATAAATAATCTCGTTCTAAAATCAGTTTGTCTTTTTCATTAAATATAACTCCCTCTGTAATTAAAGCATCTCGGAGTTTTTGCATTGTCTTGGGATAAGAATTTGTTACCGGGTCAGCGACTTGTGAATTTTCAAAGACCACAAATCCCTCGCTTGTTGTTTTCCCTATTCCATTTGCACCTCGTGTTGCAGTAATGTAAAATAAATCTTCTTCTTTATCAGGCTGTTCTTTGGTATCTGCTTGTCTGATTTTCTCAAATGCATTATATCCAAGAGTACTTACCAAAGTCAAAATGTTTGCTAAAAACTCCTCCATTTCTGCTTTGTCAGACTCCGATATACTCGACTGTGTCGGTTTTTGAGTGTTAATTAATTCGTACCGGTTTGCGGCTAATCCAATATCATGAAGTCTGTTTTCTAAATATTTTATATGCGCTTTGTTTAAATTATCATCCTTGCTTATAAACACAATCGCTTCATTCCAGAAATCCTTTTCTTTTACATGTTGAGTAAGTCTTTTGAAAATATCTTCTGCTTCTCCGATGTAAAGCTGCCCTATCTCAGATAAATCAGCACTTTTATTAAGCAACAAGTACACCCCTGTTGTTTGTATTTCTGGTCTGTCAGTGCAGATTTTTATCAAGTTACGTGGTATTTTATAGGCTTTTCCAGTCCAATTTGATAATTCACAAGTCAGTCTTCCATTTGTGTCTCCATCAATCAAGAATAATTTTATCGTTTTTCCAAATTTCATCTGTCTAAATTTGTTTGTTAATGGTCAAATGGAACATCTAAAAACTTCTTTTAATTTGATATCCAACTGTTTTTTTTGCAGATAGTCATCGTCGTGTGTGTTTAAAGGTTAATCATGGATGTTTCATAAAATGGTTTATAGTTTGTTTTGATGCCGCCTAACATTAGCATACAGCCTTCTTTCCTTAATATTCTTTTACACACGTTGCAAAATTTACTTTAACGTTATTCCCTCATAATCCGCCCCAATTTACACAATTTTTTTATACAAATACAGCCTATAAAAATAAATTACCCTTAGAATTAACTTATTATGCATTGAAGAACACCCGTTAAAAGACCTGCCAGTCTTTAACGGGTATTGAAAAGTATTGATGAAAGCTGGGATTTAAGTGTTGAATTCGAGTCAGTAATCAGGTGCTTTAGTCATAACAAATCCCAAGCTGGAAAGATAAAGATTCTACAATTTGGTTTTGAGTATTTTTATCTTGAATTTGACCATATTTTTTTGATAGCCTTTTTTTATCAATGGTCCGGATTTGATGACTTAAAGCCAGAGATTCGTTTTCAAGACCAAATTTGCCTTCTGGCAATAAACTTTCATTGGGATATACTACTCGATCAGGTTTTCTGGAAGTTATAGGAATGATATTTACGATATTTAATAATTGATTAATATCATCTTCACTAATGATCAGGACAGGCCGGGATTTCCCTTGCTCTGAACCGATTACAGGGTCAAGATTAGCTCTCCAGATACTCCATTTTCTAAATTTCAT
>RECE01000127.1 GCA_007694165.1 Bacteroidota bacterium | reverse complement strand
AGCGGAGCGAAGAATCCCGTGATGTTGTGCTTCATCTGTGGTCCGGAGGCGAACTCAAGTCGCCACCGGACAAAGAAATTCCGCTCAGCCTGGGCCATTTGAAAAAATATGGTAATGATTATCAATAAATTATTGGACCGTGCGATTCCCGCGCATGCGGGATGTCCGAAGGACAGGGAGGGTCAGAATGACCCATAACCTCAAAACTCGTCTTCCACCTCCACAATCTTATAAATCTTATCGCCTCTTCTTATAACATCCGGTACAGCGAATGAACACATCTCTCCTTTGACAGTGCGCTCTGCAGGTTTTAGTTCCACGCGGATTTCACCGGGTTTCATTTCCAGCACTCCGGTGGTAGGCCCGGTGATGTAGATTTCGTCATCTGAATGCAGTTCTCCGGTTTCCATTTTTACTTCAGCTACTCCCAGTTTAGTAAAATAGTTGGTTACTTTCCCCACGTATACTTTCTTTTGGGTAGCCTGCGAGCCGTATCTTTCGGTCCACTCCCCCATTTTCCTTCCCAGGTAATAGCCATCCCAGAAACCGCGATTATAGACTTTCTTCAAATCAACGAGCCACTTATCCACTTTGTCGCGGGTAAACGTTCCGTTGAGACATGCATCGGCAGCCTGCCGGTACACCCGGGTTACTGTTTTCACGTACTCGGGACCACGGCCACGCCCTTCAATTTTGAAAACCGTTACACCGGCCTTTACAATCTTATCGATAAACTCCAGGGTGCAAAGGTCTTTGGGCGACATGATGTATTCGTTCTCGATGTCCAGTTCAAACTCTCCCTCCTTGTCTTTCACTGTATATCCCCTTCGGCACAATTGCAGGCAGGCACCGCGGTTGGCCGAATGGTTCATATTGTCGAGGCTGAGATAGCACTTGCCGCTCACGGCCATGCACAATGCGCCATGCACAAACACTTCAATTTCCACGAGATTGCCTGACGGGCCTTTTATCTGTTCTCTTTCAATCCCTTCCACAATATCAGCAACCTGCCTGAGGCTGAGCTCCCGGGCGGTAACAATCACATCGGCATAGCGGCTGAAAAACTTTACTGCCTGCAAATTGGTAATATTGCATTGGGTGGAAATATGCACTTCGATTCCCTGGCTATGGGCATAATCAATCACACTCAAATCGGAAGCAATAACCGCGGTAATGCCCGCATCTTTTGCTCTTTGCAGGGTGGTCTGCATCTCCGTCATTTCTTCATCATAGATGATGGTATTGAGGGCCAGGTAGGTTTTTATTTGATGATCCTTTGCTATTTCTACAATCTGATCCAGATCATCCAGGGTAAAATTCTGCGACGAACGTGAACGCATGTTCAGTTTCCCCACCCCAAAATAGACCGAGTTGGCACCCCCCTGAATGGCGGCCATCAGGGATTCAAAAGATCCAACAGGAGACATTATTTCGATGAACTTTGACATTTGTTAAGGTTGAGGCTGAGGTTAAGGTTAATGTTGAGGTTGAGGCTGAGCTTTAGCTCAGTCCCGCGACCGGAGGGAAGCGGGATTGAGGCTGAGCTTTAGCTCAGTCCCGCGACCGGAGGGAAGCGGGATTGAGGCTGAGGTTATTATGATAATTTTCCTTTGTAGTCTTCGTAGCCGAAAAAGCGGCAGGGAGCAAAGGCTCCGTCTTCCTTCCAGATACCTATGGATGGGTGCTTTACTCCATTGAAATAGGTGGTTTTCACCATGGTATAGTGTATCATGTCGTCGAACACGACCTGATCTCCCACTTTCAGCTCTTTCTCAAAGGAGTAATCTCCCATCCCCATATAATCACCGGCAAGGCAGGTAAGCCCGCCCATGCGATAGACAGGTTTTCCTTCCTGCGCATCGGTGGCACCTAAAATTTTAGGTTTATAGGGCATCTCCAGGCAGTCGGGCATGTGTGCCGAAAAACTCACATCGAGCATGGCTACTTTGATGCCTTTGCTGTCGATGATATCCTGCACGGTAGATACCAGGTAGCCGGTTTGCCAGCCCACGGCTTCTCCGGGTTCAAGAATCACCTTTTCCAGGTTGGGATAGCGCTTGCGAAAATCTTTCAGCAACTTCACCAGGTGCTGAATATCATAATCCTTGCGCGTAATATGATGGCCTCCCCCCATGTTGAACCAGCGGGCCTGTTTGATAAGGGAAGAGAATTTCTCCTCCACTTTGGCCAGGGTCCTTTCCAGCACGAAGGAGTCATTCTCGCATAGCACGTGAAAATGCAATCCTTCCACCCCCTCAGGTAACACATCGGGCATCTGATCCCTTGTTATTCCCAGTCGTGAACCGGGTATAGCAGGGTTATACAGGTCAGTTTCCACTTCCGAATACTCAGGATTGATGCGCAATCCCATGCTGATGGGTTTGTGGAAACCTTTCACCTTTTCCTTGTATCTCTCAAACTGACTCAGGGAGTTGAAAGAGAGATGGCTGCTGTAATGCATGATCTGCTCCATCTCCTCTTCGAAAAACACCGGGCAATAGGTATGTGCTTCGGTACCCATCTCCTCATAAATCAGGCGTGCCTCATGCAGCGAGCTGGCTGTGGCACCACTGAGGTATTGCTTGATCATGGGAAAGGTTGACCACATGGCATAGCCTTTCAGCGCACAGATGATTTCCACATCAGCTTCTTTCTGCACCAGATTCAGTATCTCAAGATTGATCCTCAAAAGGCTTTCATCAAGCACGAAGCATGGGGAGGGGATTTGATTGAAATCCATAGGGTAACGATTAATTAACAATTGACAATTCTACTTTTCAACAGGCAACGGTTGATCAACCGCCTCATTCCATGGCAAACCATACTTTGGTAGTTTTTCCATGAAGGGATCGGGGTTGAATTCTTCTACGTTGAAAACTCCTTTTCCGGTCCATTTGCCGGTAAGCATCATCATGGCGCCAATCATGGCCGGCACACCGGTAGTAAAGGAAATCGCCTGGGCTTTTACATCCTTGTAGGCGTCGGAATGAGAGCAGTTGTTCCATACATAATACGTGCGTTCTCTACCGTCTTTAATTCCTTTGATTTGACATCCGATGGAAGTCTGCCCCTTATAACCTTCTCCAAGTGAGGAGGGTTCGGGAAGCAACGCTTTCAGGAATTCAAGAGGTACAATGTCCATCCCTTTAAAATTAATAGGTTTGATACCAGTCATCCCCACCTCCTGCAGTACGTTGAGGAAGTTGATATATTTTTCTCCGAATGTCATCCAGAAACGGGCTCTTTTGAGGGTGGGGTAGTTTTTTACCAGCGACTCCAACTCTTCGTGATACAACAGATAAGAGGAACGGGGTCCGATTTCGGGATATTCAATGGACTTGCTGATTTCAAGGGGCTTGGTTTCTACCCATTTTCCGTTTTCCCAGTAGCGCCCGTTTTGGGTGATTTCGCGAATATTGATTTCGGGATTGAAATTGGTAGCAAACGATTTTCCATGATCGCCGGCGTTGCAATCCACGATATCAAGATAGTGCATTTCATCGAAATAATGCTTGGCCGCATAGGCAGTAAAAACACCGGTTACACCCGGGTCAAACCCACATCCCAAAACAGCCAGGATGCCAGCTTCTTTGAATCTTTCGTGAAAAGCCCACTGCCATTTGTATTCGAACTTGGCCACATCCCTGGGTTCATAATTTGCCGTGTCGAGGTAATGGGTTTTGGTTTGCAGACAGGCTTCCATAATGGTAAGGTCCTGGTAAGGGAGTGCAACATTGATAACCATGTCGGGCTTAAAGTCCTCTATCAATTCAACCAGTTCAGGAACATTGTCGGCATCTACCTGTGCGGTTCTTACCCTGTCGCCCCCGATGTCGTGGGCTATTGCATCACATTTTTCAATGGTTCGGCTGGCCAGCAGTATATCGGAAAAAACTTCCGGTACGGCGGCACATTTGCGGGTGACAACATTGCCTACTCCACCTGCTCCAATAATCAATACCTTGCTCATAATGAATATATTTTTTACACTTAAAAATAATACTTTCTTACTGCAAAAATAGGAAATTCCACGAACCTTTTAAGGAAAAAACAGGGTTGACTCAAATGGGTCTCACCTTTTAAAAGATAATTTCAGGTTTCAGCAAACATCCATCCTGCAATAGCTGTTAAAATACAACGTTGGGTTTAAAGGTTGACCTGTCAGTACACTGTTATTCTGCAGATATTCTGCAAGGATTGCCTTGAAAAACATCATTAACCAACCATTCAAAATAAAAAAGGATGCTCAAAGGAAAAGGAATTAAATCACCGTGCATTGACGTATGCATCAGTCGGGATGGAATATGTATAGGCTGCTATCGTACGCTGGACGAAATGGCCGGCTGGCAAAGCTATACTGAAAAGCAGAAAGCTGAAGTACTGGAAAAAATCAAGGGAAGACGGGGCTCCCAGGATTATTATGGTTCTCCGGGAGGATAAAACCAACAGCATGGAAAAGCTTTTTGTTTACGGTACTTTGCTTGAACCCGCCATACAGCTTCAACTATTCGGAAGAATAATTTCTCCATTGTGCACTGCTGTGCTGAAAGGATGGACGAAAAAAACGGACAAAGAATACCCTTATCTTATCCCTGATGACAATGCCCTCACAATAGGAAGCATCATTGAATTATCAGCTGCAGAACTGGCCATCGCAGACCAATGGGAGGAAGTTCCCCGGGAATACCTGCGGGTTAAACTCCCGGTAACCCTTCCAACGGGAAATGAGATCAATGTGTGGGTTTACGTTTGTGCAACCAACAGGTTGTAAGCCATTTGCGGCACCGGATAAAATCAAATATCAAACCGGGGTCTGGGAGTATTGGCTTCAGAAGGGGGCAAAATGGGTATCTTCAGCGCGTATTCAGGAATTTCACCGGTTAATGTTTCAAGAAAATCTGCTATGAGTGCAGTCTCTTCTTCGGTAAACTCCTTGTTGAGCATGTCTTTGGCTACAATATTAATGGTTTCCTTCAAACTCCAGACGCTGCCATCGTGCAGGTAAGGATAAGTTTTGGCAATATTAAGCAGCGAGGGTACCTTAAAAAAGTATTTGTCGGATTCCCTTTGGGTAAAATCAAAACGCCCCTTGTTGGCTACACCGGTTTCTCTTTCTTTGGGTGTCTGGAAAAACGCAAACATATCACCCCCCATGGCTGCACCCCTGTGGCATGCCTGGCAACCGGCATCAAGAAACATTTGGAGTCCATCCTTTTGTCTTTCTGTAAGAGCTCCATCGTCACCTCTCAAATAATGATCAAATGGGGAAACGGTCAAAAGGATCCGTTCGAAAGCACCAATGGCATTTCCTACATTACGGTATACCAGGGGATTCTCCTCACCGGGAAATGCAGCTTTGAACCTTTCCACGTATTCGGGCATTGAACTGAGCACCTCAACAACATGTTCTTCAGTGGCAGCCATTTCCAGCTTGTCAAGGATAGGCATCCCTGCCTGTTCTTCCACATCTTTGGCCCTGCCATTCCAGAACTGTGTGTCATGCAGGGCAGCATTGAGCACCGTGGGAGCATTCAGCGGCCCTTTTTGCCATCCATGGCCAACTGAAACAGGCAACTGATCAACACCAAAAGTGGCCATATTATGACAGGTATTGCAGCTGATGAGGCCGCTTTTTGAAATGCGGGGTTCGAAAAACAGCATCTTTCCCAGCTCAATAATTTCTTCAGACTGGTTCATTCCTTCCGTAAAAGCATTTTCAGGCAATGGAGAAATAAATCTGAGTGTCTTTTCCTGCAGTTCGGTCAATGCGACAGTTTTTACTTCTGATTTTTCTGCTGTATTGCAATGGGTGAAAACCAGTATTCCCGCAAAGGCGAGAAAAATAAGTAAAAACATCCCCCTAATGCTCTTAATGGATTTAAATTTTGGATGGGTCATAGCACACTACATTTATATTGTGCTGCTAAGTTAGTTAATCCTGATTACACCCCATGCCTCTGAAGGGGCAAATTGCATTCAACGGGTATAATTTAGAATCAAACCAAATAAGGACATCAGGTTCCGGCCCAGCTTTCACGGTCCAGACTGCGATAATGAATGGCTTCGGCAAGGTGTTCGGGCAGAATATCTTTGCTTCCTTCAAGGTCAGCAATGGTGCGCGAAACTTTCAATATTCTGTCGTAAGCCCGGGCAGAAAGGTCAAGCCTTTCCATGGCCGTTTTGAGCAAAAGACTTCCTGCACTGTCAATATGGCAAACTTGCCGCAGCAGTTTGGATGTCATTTGTGCATTGCAGTAAATGCCATTCTGATCTTTGTATCGGTCTTCCTGAATTTCCCTGGCTTTGATAACTCTTTCTCTGATGGGTTTGCTTTTCTCTGCTTCCCTTGCTTCAGACAATTCCCTAAATGGCACAGGAGTAACTTCAATGTGAATATCAATCCTGTCAAGGAGCGGTCCTGAAACCCTGTTGAGATACTTTTGCACCATGCCCGGCGGACACACACACTCCTTGTCAGGATGATTGTAATAACCACAGGGGCAGGGATTCATTGATGCCACCAGCATAAAACTGGCTGGATAATCTACAGAAAACTTGGCCCTGCTTACGGTCATTACCCTGTCTTCAAGGGGTTGTCGCAATACTTCCAGCACGGTACGCTTAAATTCGGGCAACTCATCCAGAAACAACACTCCATTGTGGGCCAGCGAGATTTCGCCGGGTTGCGGCCAGGAACCACCCCCCACCAGGGCGACATCGCTGATGGTGTGGTGAGGACTGCGAAACGGCCTTACCGGCAGCAATGATGCATTTTTGCCCAATCTACCGGCCACACTGTGTATTTTGGTCGTTTCCAGTGCTTCAGAAAGGCTCGGAGGCGGCAGTATTCCCGGCAATCGCTTCGCCAGCATGGTCTTTCCTGCGCCGGGCGGGCCTATCATAATTAAGTTATGCCCGCCGGCGGCAGCCACTTCGAAAGCACGTTTGATATTTTCCTGCCCTTTAACATCGGAAAAGTCAAATTCGTATTCATCCAGCCGTGAAAAAAATTCTTCCCGTGTGTTGATAACCGTTTTTTCCAACTGGATTTCACCATTGAAGAAATCTATAACCTCTTTTATATTGCTTACTCCGTGAACATCCAGGTTATTAACTACAGCTGCCTCCCGGGCGTTTTCCACGGGTAAAATGAAACCTTTAAATCCTTCCTTGCGGGCCTGTATGGCAATGGGAAGAGCTCCTTTGATGGGCTGTAAACCTCCATCAAGCGATAATTCGCCCATGATGATATACTCATGTACAGTTTCAGATTTGATTTGTTCGCTGGCAGCAAGAATTCCAACTCCAATAGGTAAGTCATACGCTGAGCCTTCTTTGCGAATATCAGCCGGGGCCATATTCACTACAATTTTTTTCCCGGGAATCTTAAGGCCGTGCTGCTTTAAGGCAGTCTCTATGCGATGATGGCTTTCCTTAACTGCACTGTCGGGCAAACCCACCATAAAAAAGTTTACCCCTTTGCCTACGGCAACCTCTATGGTAATGGTCGTTGAACTTATACCATGCACGGCACTACCGTAAGTTTTTATGAGCATATCCGACATTTTTTGCATTGCCAACTCCCTTCTTTAATAGAACAGCTACAGCTTATTGTTCAACCAGACACCTTGCAAATTGGGAAAGCGAACCATATTCAAACCAACCCTTCATTAGGTTGCATTGAAAACACCTTCATTTCGACAAATTAAATTTACAATTGTTTGCTGAGATTTCAAAACAATCTATTGCATTATTTAGCATTTCTATGATACATTTTGAATAACTTTGAAAATTGTGAAATCAATTCAACAACTGAATGCGTAAAAAAAGACAACAAACCCCTGCGGAAGAATTAGCCAATGCTATTACCCATGGGATTGGACTTGGACTGGCCATTGCTGCACTGGTAATTCTGGTAGTATATGCAAATCTACGCGGGGATATATGGCACCTGGCAGGTTTTGCAATTTTTGGGGTTACCCTCATCACTCTCTATCTTGCTTCTACGATTTACCATAGTTTTCCTGATGGCAAATGGAAGAAAACATTAAGAATTATTGACCATGCATCTATCTTTTTGCTGATTGCCGGCACCTACACCCCTGTAACGCTGACAGCTATGCGAGGTCCCTGGGGATGGACCATTTTTGGAATTGTATGGGCCATTGCATTGCTGGGCATATTGCTGAAAATATTCTTCATGAACAAGCTGAAATACCTGTCTCTTATTCTATATATTGCCATGGGGTGGCTGATTGTGATTGCCATCAGGCCCCTGATCGAAAGTGTTGGTACCACAAGCCTGATATTCCTGGTTGCCGGAGGGTTGTTTTATACTCTTGGCACTATTTTTTATGCATGGAAAAG
>RECE01000327.1 GCA_007694165.1 Bacteroidota bacterium | reverse complement strand
TCACGCGTTAATGTGGCCATCAACACACTGGATTCCTTATTTGCTCCATTCAACATCTCTGCAACGGGCATATCCACTACCAGGTGGCTGTTGGTCTTTACCGTAACGTTTTTCTGCAGCTGATTTTTCACATTCCCTTCAAAGTCGTAAACGGTAACATCCAAAACAGCATCAGAACTTTCCTGCCCATCAGAAACCAGGTAGAGCATAAAGCGGTTGTCTTCGTTTACGGGCGCCAGGTAGATGTTGCTGTAAGCCTTTCTGGCGTAATAATGCAGTGCTTTCCAGTTGCCGTAATAATCTACGCTTGACCACGATGCCACCGGCCAGCAGTCGTTGAATTGCCAGTATAGGGTTCCCATGCTGTAGGGCATGGCCTGGCGGTGTGCACTGATGCCCACCCGCATCCCTTCAGCCTGCAACACCTGGCTTACATATACGAATGACTCAAAATCTTTGGGTTCGGGATACCATCTTCTCATATACTCATCGATGGTTTCATTTCCCACGGGATGTTTCTGATGGGTGCGCATCACATCCGACCATAAATGACGGTCTTCCTCAACGGAAAAAGATTTAACCGTTTCCCATGCCGGGAAGGACTGAAAACCGAATTCACTCATAAACCGGCTCACTTTTTCGCGGTACTTTTCAAAAGGTTCCATCCCCCACCAGACGCCCCAGTAGTGGTTGTCCCCCACCTGTGTAGATATTTCATGCCCCCATCCGTAAAGGGGTGAGGAAGGCCAGTAGTTGCGCGTGGGGTCTTCTTGCTGTAATACTTCCGGAATAAGATTGTCGAACAATACCTGGTAGTCGTGCCAAACGGTCAGACTATCTTCGGCAGTATAGTTAAAACGGGTCTGCCAGTTCCAGTCGAACCAGCCATTGTAGATTTCATTGTTGCCGCACCACAGCGCGATGGATGCATGATTTCTCAATCGCCTTACATTGTCTTTGATTTCTTCCCTAACGGTATGCAAAAAATCATCGCCACCGGGATACATGGCGCAGGCAAACATAAAATCCTGCCAAACCATGATACCATTCTCATCGCACAGTTCGTAGAAAAGGTCGTCTTTGTAGTAACCTCCACCCCATACCCTCAGCATGTTGTAGTTGGCTTTCAGGGCATTGTCAATAACTTTTTCGTAGTCTTCCCTTGTAAGCCTCGTGGGAAAACTCTCCATGGGGATGATATTGGCTCCCTTGGCAAACACAGGAACCCCGTTGAGGTGAAATTCGAAAGAACGACCCATTTCATCCTCTTCCTGCACCAGCTCAATGGTTCTTACTCCGATACGGGTGCTTGAAAAATCACTGCCTCCGGATGTTTTTAACTCAACATCAACCTTATACAAATGGGCATCACCCATTCCATGGGCCCACCACAACCGGGGATTTTCAATTTCAAAGCCGAGATGTATGGTATTGTGGCCTGCATGCAGTTCTATATCTTTTACCGTTCTTTTGAAAGCTTTTTCCGGACTTGTAATAATAACCCGGGCCGACGAAGCATATTGAGCTTCAATGGAGATTTGTGCGCTTACCTTTGCCAGTTTTTCCTCAATATGTGGCGTATTAACGAAGATATTATCGATACGTGCTTCATTCCACATGCGCAGATGCACAGGCCGCCAGATGCCGGAGGTAACAAAGCGTGGCCCCCAATCCCACCCAAACTGGTACTGTGCTTTGCGCGAATGCACCCTTTCGTCTTCGGGCAGCACATAGGGAAGTTTTGCCGCCTCTTCCAGATTGTATTTTTCGGCGCTCCTGAAATAAATCTCCAGGGTATTTTCCCCTTTTGTTAATTGATCTTTTACATCTACCACCCATGTTCTGAACATGTTGTCAGCAGCCAGAATTTCGATATCGTTAAGTTTAACCTTTGCATGTGTATCAAGCCCCTGGAAAACCAGTTCGATTTGCGGATTGCGGAGCTCTTCTTCTGTAACTTCAAAGGTGGTTTTGTAAATCCAGTCTTTTTTGCTTATCCATTGCAGGGAATCTTCATTGGAACGATAGAAGGGATCGCCGATGCTTTCTGCATTGAGCAAATCGGTATGCACACCACCCGGAACTGTAGCTGGCAGCCAATGGTCTGTTCCTGCTTGTGTAAATGTCCAGTTGTGCTCCAGGGTTCTAAGGGTAACCAGCTCATCCTGCCCTGAGCAGGCCGATAATAACCATAACCCCAGGATTGTCAGCATATAAATTTTCTTGTACATCAGTATACTATTGTTGGAATCAAGTTCATAATTTGCTTGTAGGGTATGTCTTTCACATCTTTCCAGAGTTTCTTATTGGGGGTTTCAGACATGGTAAAATGCAAGACGCCGCCATTCAGAATCTCTTGATGTGTTATCCACGGACGGTCAAGGGATTTCCCATTCAGAGATACGCTTTCCACATACTTTTTCTCTAATCTATTGCCGGGGGCTTCCACCACAAACTCACGGTTGTTGCTCAAATGGATGGTAGCGCGTTCCCACAAGGGCGCACCTATGGTGTACACGCCTGTGGCTGGATTTACCGGATAGAACCCCATGGAACTCAGCACGTACCATGACGACATCTGCCCACAGTCTTCGTTACCGCAATGACCATGGGGCACAGGAGCATACATGGTGGTTAAAACCTCTCTGATTCTTTCCTGGGTTTTCCAGGCCTCGCCCGTATGGAGATATAAATAGGCCACATGGTGACTGGGTTCATTGCCATGCACATACTGCCCAATCATGCCGGTACTGAAAATGGGAAGTTCATCGGATGGATAGGGATCGTAGGTAAACATACTGTCGAGCCTGGCTGCAAATTGTGCTTCACCCAGTGTTTCTCTCAGTCCCTCAATATTCTGGGGTACAAACCAGAAGTAATGCCATGCATTGCTTTCGCAATAATGGTCGGTATAATCCCTTGGCACAAAATCTTCCAGGAATCGGCCATCTTCATAGCGGGGCCTGAGGAATCCGGTTTCGGGGTCGAAATGGTTTCTCCAGTATTTCGACCTTTCCATGAAATATTGGTAATCAACCGTTTTACCCAGGGACTTGGCAAAAATGGCGATACACCAGTCGTTGTAGGCGTATTCAACAGTTTTGGAAACCGACCAGTTTTCGTGATCGAAACCCAGCGGAACATACCCATATTTACGATACGCTTCAATCTTAGGATGATCGGACATGGCATTGGATTGGATGGCTTCAAAAACCTCCTCAATGTCAAAACCTTCCAGTAAGCCCTTAAACCATGCATCTACAATGACAGGCACAGCATGGTAACCGATCATCATATTGGTTTCATTTCCCCACATGGACCATACCGGCAACAAGCCCGTTTCATGATAATGACTCATCATGGAGCGAACCATATCGGGAACCCTGTCGGGGTGCATGAGGGTATAAAGCGGATGGGCAGCCCTGAAGGTATCCCATAGAGAAAAGGTATCGTATTTATCATAACCCACAGCGGTATGGTAGTTGCCATCAGCGCCTTTGTAATTGCCATTGGCATCACTGTAAAGGGTAGGCGCAAGCATGGATTGGTAAAGGGTTGTATAGAAGGTTCTCTTCCAGGTTTCATTGGAAGTTTCAATGATGATTTTCTGCAACTCCTTTTCCCACACATCGGAGGCATCCGCCCTGAATTTTTCAAAATCCCAGTGTGGAGCTTCGGTATCGATGGCTTTCATAGCACCTTCTATGTTGGCACTTGAAAGTCCGACTTTTATCATCACCTCTTCATTTTCCCGGGTAGAAAAGCGAATATCAATTTTGGTATGTACTCCGGTTACCTCAGGGCCTTCAACAGTTTCATCATTCAAAAACAAAGCATTACGTTCCATAGGTTTGGAAAAACGGGCAGCAAAATACACCCTTTGATCTGCGGCCCATCCGGTGGAGTACCTGTATCCCACAACCGTTTTGTCGTCAATCACTTTGAGGTGGGTTTTCACCGGAGCATCCCAGTTGAGGGCGTATCCCAGGTCGATGATAAAACCGGAATTGTCATCTGCCGGAAAAGTGTAGCGATGAATCCCGGTTCTTTGGGTTGCGCTTAATTCGGCATTGATGCCAAAATCCTGCAGAAACACCTGGTAGTAGCCCGGTTCGGCATGTTCGTTGTCATGAGAAAAGCGTGAGTATGGCCTGTAGCCATTTTCGGGAATTCTCTCCACATCGCGGCTGTTAACGGGGGTTACCAGAATATCGTAAAGGTCGCCGGCACCCGTTCCACTCAAGTGGGTATGGCTGAATCCGGTAATGATGGTGTCCGGATAGTAGTAACCGGCAATGCGGTCCCATCCCGACTTTCCGATGTCGGGACTGAGCTGCACCATTCCGAATGGCACAGTTGCGCCGGGATAGGTATTGCCCTCCCCCTCGGTGCCCATAAACGGATTTACATAATCGGTTAACCTGTCTGCTTCTTTTTGCGGTGAGCAGGAGATGACAAGCGCCACAAGAACGCTCATCATACCATAACTCCATAATTTTCTGTGCATCGTTGTTGTATTTTTAGTATTCCAGAATAATTTCGTCGGTAAACAACCAGGGCCTGCTGCCTGCACCCGGATGCCATTGGGGCAATTCCTTTGTGCTCCGGGCAATAATCCGGGCGTAGCGGAAGGATTGCTGTGCATCAAAACGATACTCTTTGATACCGATATCATAATCGGCAGTTGTGGTGGTATGCTGTTCCGTAGCAATCACGGTAAAATTTTTATTGTCATTGGATACAGCAATCTCGATGGATTCGGGCAGAAGAATCCACGATCCGATGTTTCGCATAAACGACAGGCGGATGCTTTCTACGGGTTTGGGCTCTCCCAAATCTATGGTTGCCACGATGTCGTCAACAAAGCCCAACCATTCGCCATCATGAAAATCGATGGTTCCCCTGTTACCATCAAGGAGCGCATTTTTACCACGACCTGTGTACCTGCCACGGGGCCCGTTTTGCAGCTCAATGGTGGGATAGCGATTTCCTGAGTGCCGGTAATGGGCTCTGAAAAATTCCCTTGAGAGGGTTTCACTGGGCTGCATCCCCTCCTTGAAGGCTTTGGCTTTGACGAGGGTAGTTTCCCCAATGGTAATGGGACCTTCATAAAGTGTGGATTGTTGAGAAGGTTCGCTTCCATCGGTGGTAAAATGGATGGCAACATCAGGTGTAATGCAGTCGATTTCAAAAGTAATGGGTTCATGAAAGAGATCCAGCTTTTTAGCTATGGAAGGGATAAATACCAGCCTCTCTTCAAGGGGTGCAAGTCTGTGCTCCTCAGGAATGTAGGATTTCGGACGATGCTCTGTGGCATATCCCCATTCTTTGTTGGGTTCGCGTCCCATCACAAACTCCAGAACTCCTCCATCTTCAATTTCCTTATGGGAGATGAATGAACGATGGAAAGGTTTTCCATTGAGTCGGGCCGATTGGATGTAAACAGCCTCACGGCTTCTGCCTTCGGTTTTTACGGTAAAGTTTTTTCCGTTGGCCAGATGTATGGTGGTTTTTTCAAAAAGGGGTGAGCCAATAATGTAATCACCACTTCCGGGGGCTACAGGATAAAAGCCGGTTGCAGAAAAGATATACCATGCCGAAAGCTGACCGCAATCTTCATTGCCACTGATGCCATCGGGCTTATCGGTATAGAGCGAGTCCATGATCAGGGCAACCTTTTCCTGGGTTTTCCAGGGCCTGCCGGCAAAGTTGTGCAGATAGGCCACATGGTGGCTGGGCTCGTTGCCCTGGGCGTACTGTCCGATAAGTCCTGAAATATCATGGGCAGCCTCATTGGTAACGATGGATTCTTCCGCAAACATTTCATCAATTTTGGCAGAAAACAGTTCATCTCCACCCAACAGTTCTATCAGTCCTGCTACATCATGGGGCGCAAAAAAGGTATAATGCCATGAGTTCCCTTCGGTGAAATCGCCGGAGCCCAAAATACTGCTCTCGATGGGATCGAAGGGCGTGCGCCAGGTGCCATCGGCTCTTCTTCCCCTGAGGAATCCTACCGAAGTATCAAACACATTGCGGTAGTTCTGCGCCCTGTGAAGAAAAGTTTCGTAGTCATCCATATAGCCCAGGCTTTTGGCCATTTCGGCAATGCACCAGTCATCATAGGCATATTCCACCGTTTTTGACACGCTGTTCCCCTCACGCTCCATAGGGATGAAACCGAGGTTTTTATAATCTGCAAGTCCTATATGGTCTTGCATGGCCGATTTTTTCATGGCTTCAAAGGCCAGTTTTGCATCAAAATCACGGTGACCTTTCTGGTAAGCATCCCAGATAACCGGAATGGAATGGTAACCGATCATGGTGCCCGTTTCATTGGCCATGAGCTCCCAAACAGGCAACAGCCCGTGTTGCTGGTACTGCAGCAACATGGTATTGATGAATTCCATGTTTTTATCGGGGGCAATCAGGGTAAAGAGCGGATGGGTTGCTCTGAAGGTATCCCACAAAGAGAAAATAGTATACACGTTATGTCCCTCAGCGGTGTGAATGTTCTTGTCCATCCCGCGGTAGCGTCCGTCTACATCGGTAAAGAGCGCCGGAGCAATCTGCGCGTGGTACATGGCTGTATAAAAAGTTCTTTTCTGCTCAGGGGTAGCTCCTTCGATGGTAATGGTATTGAGATGTTTGTTCCACTCTTTCTGAATTTCCTCCAGGTAAGTATCAAATGACCAGTGTGTGGCCTCTGCCTCAAGGTTTTTCAGCGCTCCCTCTTCATCCACAGCCGATATTCCCACCTTAACCATGAGCTCATGGTTGCTGAGTTGTCCGAAATCCAGGATGGCTTTTACACTTCTTCCCTCTACCCTGTTGGATGTATTTCCCGCTTCCACATCATCCTTCATAAACGCATGGCTGACAATGGGATGAGAAAAGCGCGCCACAAAATAGACCTGCTGATCGGCAGCCCATCCTTGAGAAGCCCTGAGACCGCGGATTTCATTTTCACCTGTAATTTCAATATAGCAAGTTCGTGGCTGACTGGAAATGCCGTGTTTGAGGTCAATTATCACGGAAGCCAACTCATCTTCCGGAAAATGGTAGCGATGGATTCCGGTGCGTGGGGTAACGGTCAATTCGGCTTTTATCTGGTAATCCTGCAGCATTACAGAATAATAGCCTGCCGAGGCCTCTTCCTCATCATGCGAGAAGCGCGAACGATAGCCCGAGTCGGGGTCTTGTTTGGTTCCTGAGAACCAATGGCGGGTTCCGGTAAAGGGCATGATCATGATATCGCCCAGATCGGCACCACCCGTACCACTGAGGTGCAGATGCGAAAAGCCAATAATGGAACTGTCAGAATAATGATACCCACTGCACCAGTCCCAGCCTTCAATACCGGTATCGGGGCTCAGTTGCACCATTCCAAAGGGACTGGCAGGCCCGGGGAAGGTGTGTCCGTGTGCATCGGTACCAATCATCGGATCAACGTATCCGGTTAAATCTGTGAACTCACGAGGTTCTTCCTGGCAAGACAGGAAGGGGATAAAAAAGGCAATAATAAAAAAACGATTGATATTCATTTCTTGAATTTTAAATATGTTGGGATAAATTTTCACTGTTTAGTATTCTGGCATTCTCGCAAAAGTATCAATCTACCACTATCTCACTCACAAACAGCCATGCGGGTTTTCCTTCGCCTGAATGGCCCGGAGGACAAACACCCTGACTCTTCACGGTTACACGCACATAGCGCACCTCCTCAGCCGCGGTTTGGGTGGAATAAATCCTGATATTGCGCCGTGTATCCTGGATATCGAAGGTATTGTCCACCTTTTCCAGCAGACGAAATTCCTCTCCATCGGAAGAAACTTCAAAAGAGACCCATTGGGGCAGGAAAATCCACGAGGCATAATTGTGCAATGCATCCACACTGACTGAGGTAATGGAAGTAGTTTGGCCCAGGTCAATGGTAGCCACCAGGTCATTGCCCAGAAAGCCCTTCCAGTTGCCGTCGCTAAAACTGACGGTTCCCCGGATGCCATTAACCAGGCTGTGCTGACCATGGCCATCGTATTGTTCGCTATTGGGGTGCTTCATTTGAATATCACCGGCAAAAGCCTTATGCAGATAATATTCCCGTTTCATGACCTGCTCCATGGATTTGCCGTTTTCAATAACCATTGCCTTAACTGCAGTGGTCTGGTCAATCTCAAAGGGGCCCGTATACAAGGGTGAACGCACATTGGGTTCAGAGCCGTCTGTTGTGTAGCGAATCTCAGGATTATAAACATCAGTATCCAACGCAATCCGCAGGCTTTTTTTATCAAGATTTACTTCGGGGATGGCCCTCACCTGGAATGCGCTGAGGGAGTAATTGATATCCTGCTTTTCATAGCGTTTGTACTGGGTTTGCATCCTTTTGGAGAAATCACCCCAGTCGCGGTTTGCTGCCGGCGACCAAACCACCTCGGAAAGGGCTGCCAAACGGGGGAAAATCATATACTCCACATGCCTGCTGTCGGGCATAAATTCGGTCCATACATTGGCCTGTGCTCCCAGCACCAGCTTGCCTTCTTCGGAGGTAAGCTCAGCCGGAATGGGTTCGTAGGAATAAACTTTAGCCAGTGTTGTGTAACCATGAATTGCCAAAGGTTCAATATCAGGGTCGCCCTGGTAGTGGTCGAAATAGCAATGGCTACCGGGGGTCATCACCACGGTGTGTCCCATTTTGGCGGCTTCAATGCCGCCAGCCTCTCCTCTCCACGACATTACGGTGGCATTGGGTGCAAGGCCCCCTTCCAGAATTTCGTCCCAACCCATCAGCTTACGTCCGTGAGCGTTCAGGAATCTTTCCATTCGGGCAATAAAATAGCTTTGCAGTTCTTCTTCATCTTTCAATCCTTCATTCTGGATGCGAGCCTGACAACGGGGGCAGGATTTCCAGTTGGTTTTGTCAGCTTCATCGCCACCGATATGGATAAACTCTGAAGGGAACAGCTCCATCACTTCCAGCATTACATTTTCCAGAAATTCAAAAGTGGCGTCGTTACCCGCACAATAAATATGTGTAATAGGCCAAACACCTCCGGGTGGAACGCCCAGGTTCTCTCCCGTGCAGGAGAATTCAGGGTAAGCTGCCAGTGCCGACATTACGTGGGCCGGCATTTCAATCTCGGGCATGATGGTGATATTCCTTTCCGCAGCATACGCAACCAGTTCTCTTACTTCCTCCTGGGTGTAATAGCCTCCATAAGTTGCATTACCAGGGTCCTTGGTCAGCGGACGGGCATCCCAGTGCAGGTGCGACATATCCACGCGCCAGGCACCCACCTCAGTGAGCTTTGGGTATTTTTTGATTTCCAGCCGCCAGCCCTGGTCATCAATCAAATGCCAGTGGAATACATTGAGTTTGTGTTTGGCCATCTGGTCAATCATTTTGTAGATGAACTCCATGGGATGGAAATGGCGGGATACATCCAGGTGCAACCCTCTGTAGCCAAAGCGGGGATAATCGGTGATTTGCAAACCCGGAAGTTTACCATCGGGGTGGGTACTTAAAAGCTGGTAAACCGTTTGCGCACCATATAATATTCCTGCAGGTTTGTTGGCAGCAATCACGACCCCTCCCTTTTGGATATCCAGCCGATAGCCTTCATCACCAAGAGTTTCGTCGTATTTTTCATTGAGGGTAAAGGCAACGGAATGGGTAGTTCTTTCTTCTGTAAACTCCAATGGCAGCTCATAACCCAGGTAGGATTTCCATAGTTCACTGGATATATGTGCGATACTTTCCAGCTCTGAATTGTCATACACAAGCCTGGTTTCTGTTCCGATAGTAAAACCGGGTCCGGAGAGTTGCATTTCCGCGGGTAGGGGGATAAGGCTGATTTCATTGCCGGATGGTTTACATCCCAAAAAAAAGACAAGCACCCCCAGGGGCAGCATCCAAAAAAATCTTTTACTCATAGTTTTCAATTTTAAAGGTCCAGGCATAATGGCTGGGCATTTGGGTATATTTTACAGGAGTTGTATCTATAATAAGATTGCCGTTTTCATACTTCCATGGCAATGCACCTTCGCGCCCCAGCATGCTGACCTGGGTTCCGGGAGCAGGTTCAGCAATGGGGAGTATAAATTCATTCTCAGGCCATTCAAAGCTGATGGCATAAAGGTTGCCATGATTGTGGGTATAGGCCATGTACTGGCGCAAGGAGCGGTACAGGCCTTTCAACCCGTTACCCTCAGCAAGTGATGCATCAGTAAACAAGTGTTGCTGCGGAACAATTTGTTTTTCCAGCGATGCACTTTCCCAATACAGGTGAATTCTTGCATTCTGAAGTGTTTCGTAGTATTCAATACGAATGGGATACATTTTCCCTTTTTCCAGGCTGATGCGACCCTGCATGGCAGTTTCTCCATCTTCGCGCATGGCTTCCGAATCGGTACCCTCAGCAGAAGGCTCCCACAAATCCAGCACCAGTGTATTGTCAATATAAAGACGCATGCCATCATCCACCAAAGCTGAGAAAACATACTCCTCATTTCTGTCGGGTCTTATGTAACCTGACCATTCAGCAGTAAAATGATCTTCTGCAATGGGATAGCCCGGTGAGTTGCGCACCCAGTTGAAATTGATTTCAGGGTCTATACGTTCCAGTTCTACTTCACGCTCCTCCCCTGCTCTTTTCCAGGGCCGGGAGGCATAGATGGCTTCTTCATTGGTGTGAATCCATTGCCCCAGTTGCTCAATGCGCTCCTGTTGAATCAGGGGGATTTTCCCATCGGCATAGGGGCCTACATTGATGGTGAGTCCACCGCCATAGGCAACAGTTCTTACAAACAGGCGAATAAGTTCGGCGGGAGTTTTATAGGCATCCAGTTTTTCGTTGCGGTTCAGTCCGAAAGAACGGCCAATGCCACGAACCTCTGCCCAGGGGCGGTCGGTGTCCACTGCCCCACTGGAGTATTCGGGCGTAATGTAGCCGATATTGCTTCCATGCCCCCATCGATCATTAACGATGGCATCATCGCCCACCAGGTCGAAATACCAGGCTATGAGTTGCCGTGCATGCCAGTCTTCGGCATCATTGAACCATTCGCCATCGGTAAACAACAGGTCGGGCTTGTAGGTACCTATCAGCTCTTTGAACTGGGGAATCATATGCTGCTCCACGTACTCATGAACCTGATCATGGGGGTCGGTATACCACTGGTGCAGGGGATGGTTCCATTCGGGCAGCGAATAATACAATCCGAAGCGGATATCCCTTTCCCTTACAGCTTGCTCCAGTTCAGCCACAATATTTCGTTGAGGCCCCACATCCACGCTGTTCCAGCCCGGAGCATATTCGCTGGGCCACAGGGCAAAACCATCATGGTGTTTGGATACCAGGATGATATATTTGGCGCCGGCCTTTTCAAAAATTTCAGCCCACTCCTGCGCATCAAACAGTTCCGCTTTCCACAAAGGGGCGAAATCTTCGTACTCAAAATCTTCTCCCCAGTAATCCTTCATAAAATCGATGCGCTGCTGTGCACCGGCCTGCAAGCCACGCAAATACCATTCGGCATAGGATTCAGGTCCTCCGTAGGAAGGGACCGAGTATACGCCCCAGTGGATAAATATCCCCAGCTTGGCATCCTTAAACCATTGGGGGTAAGGACGACTGCGAAGGGTTTCCCAGCTGTCGTCAAGGGGTTGGGTTTGGGCAGAAAGGTTACCGGTAACCATCCACATACTTACAATCATGCAAGTGACAACAAGTAGTAAGGTGGATTTTTTAACAATTTGCTTCATTTTTCAATCAGGATAAATATGTTTTGACTCATTAAGGGATCATTTGTTATCTGAAACAAATCAGTTTCTGTTGGGAAAAACAGCTACGCTCCTGCTGGATTTTCCTGCTGCATCAAAAGCCTTTAGTTTTACTTTATCGCTGCTCACATTTACAGGATCAGTAAACAGAGGTGAATTTTCATTGGGCTCAGTCCCATCAAGTGTATAGCGGACTGTTAGACCCGGAAATTCAACATTGGCCAGCAGCATTCCGTTTTCTATGATGGCTCCCGGAGGGGGTACCCTGTAGTTAAACCCACCAAACAGTTTTGCAAGCCTTGGCAGTTCTCGCTGGCCCAGGGTATTGGCAAACTGGTTCCATTGCTGCTCCACCTCATCCATGTTCCGGATGGAGCCATCTGCAGTTTCCCAGCTGCGTGGTGCCGCCCATGCGGATTCGGCAAAACCTGCCAGTTTGGGCAAAAGATAATATGCAAGTCTTTCGGGGCCGATGATGGTTTCGCTCCACAATTGCGCCTGCACCCCCATGATGTTTTTCCGGGACGAAGGAAGGAGTCTTTCCATGTTCCTGTATTCCGTTTCAGGATCTACTGAGTTACCCATATTGTCTTTGATGGTGGTCTGGAACACGTTATAGGGGCTGTAAAACCATGCATTACGGGTATTGACAAATCCTGCCCAATACAAACCGGGTTCTTTGGGGTCTTTGTTGTAAGCCAGGTCAAAATAAAAGGCAGTAACATGACAAAGCACTACCGGAAACCCTCTGTTGGCAAGCCTGTAGGCAAGATCCTGAGCTCCCCACAAATTATTCCATACGTATGGAATGACATTGCCATCGGCAAAACTAACGTTGGGAACATGATTTCCTTCGGCATCGTCCTTGAGTGCCACTTCTTCCCAGCCAGCCATTTTTAAACCACGGGCTGTGATGATCTCCAGCGTTCTTTCCGTAAAATATGCATGCATATTCTGAGGGTTATCAATATGATCCAATTGCGCCATCAGCTCCTCAATCATTGGTGATGCTGACCAGGCTCCCCTTGGAACTTCATCTCCCCCCACGTGAATGATTTCCAGGGGTGCATCTGCAGCACGGTACATATCTATTACTTCATCCAGCACGGTTTCGAAAAACCGGTAAGTGGATTCTCTTGCCACATTGACTACATTGTCGGTAAACAGCTGTGCCGAAAGGTATTCGGAAGTTTCTTCAGGATCAATCAGCCGGAATTCTTCTGCTGAAGATTTATCTCCCCTATCCATATAATACAGGTATCGCGCTTCCATGGCTTTGATGGCGGCCCTGGCATGGCCAGGCATATTGATTTCCGGGATCACACGAATATGGCGCTGGCGGGCATACTGCAACAATTCGATGAATTGCTCCTTTGTATAAAATCCGCTGCCATGACTGCCTTCTGCATAAGCAACGGGCCCTGAGCCATAGGAAGGATGCAAGGCAGGTGCCTCTTTGGAAGTATGTCCACGCTGTCCGCCTACTTGGGTAAGTTCCGGCAAGCCCGGTATTTCCAGGCGCCAGCCCTCATCGTCGGTAAGATGCAAATGAAGTGTGTTGATTTTGTAAAACGCCAGGATATCCATGGTTTTTTTCAACGATGCTACCGAGTGAAAGTTGCGCGAAACATCCACATGTACTCCCCTGTAACCGAAGCGGGGCGCATCTTCTATGCGCACCACCGGTAAAATTACCTCTTCTGCAGAATGCAAAGCAAACTGTGGATCAAACAATGCCAGGAAACTCTGCACTCCATAAAAAAGACCCGCAGCATCAGCACCGGTAATCGCGATAGAGTTATCGGAGTTGATTTCAAGGGTATAAACTTCGGTGGTTTTATCATTGACCACGATGTCGGCAAGGGAGAGCACTACAGTCTTTTCTTTGCCGGAACTTCCCTTGTGAAGATCAACATTCAGTTGGAACAGATCCTTCAGTTGCTTCTGCAGATAATGAGCTTCAAATGCCAGTTCTTCTTCATATACAATTACATAATCGCTGTTAAAGGGTATAATGCTATCCTGCCGGCTATAGAAATAAGGTGAAGGCACCACCGGGATAAGTTCCTCCGCTGGCAGTTTTGCCAGGGATTGGTTTTGGGCAAAGAGAATCTCAGGAGAAGGAACCGGCTCTCTGTCTCTCTGATGGCGGGTGAGTTGCTCTTCTCTCTCAAAAGGCATTATGCGGAAATTATCCACCTGCACAATGGTTTCCTCCTGTTGCTCATCTGTGAAAACAAAATAGAGTCCCTTGGGAGCGTCGGTCTCTTTTATCCACCAATAACGGTTTTCATATACGATACTGACCCGCTCACCGGGTGCCAGGGAAAATCCTTCAACGGGATAAATCCGGTACCAGTCACCACTGATTTGCTCAACCCGGGCACGGGAGGCTTCATCTACACTGAGCAGAAATCTTGGTGACTTGTTAAAATACAATTCCCAGTTTTGATCATCCAGTGGGATTTGACTGTTGTTTTCTATTACAAATTCAGCTTTTACCTTAGCCTGCTCGCTGTAGGTATTGCTCAGCACTTCCCAGGTTATGGAAATATCGCCGGAGCCCGGCCATTTTTGCGAACTGCATGAATGCAATGTCAGCATAATCAATACAAAAAATACGGCAAGGGGTTGAAATCGTTTTGTCATAACAAGATTTGTTGGGTAAATATTTTTTACCAAATATAGGGAATTCAAATTGTTTATTATATTTGCACCTAAATCGATTTACCCCGCAATATTAGGAATAATTTTTAACCTGAATATCAAATTGCTCAAAAAAATTTCACCATGAGTATAAGAAAACCTCTGATTACCGGCCTGATGATCCTTGCTGCCGTTTTGCTGAATGCGGAATTGCAAGCCCAACAAACAGGAAATATTGTAGAAATTTTCGGAAGAGAAAGAACCGAAACTACCAGTGAAGGAACCATTGTCCATGATTTTACCGAAGGACTTGCCCTGCGAAATGCCATGCGTCCGGGCATGCTTACAGGCATGCAGGACATTTTGTTCTGGCAGATGGCAACCGATAGGTTCGGGCGCCCGCAAGCAGGAAAAACGCTTGAGGATACCTATAGCATAAATCCCGAAACTTTTGTCTGGGAAGCCATAGAAGTTGACACTACGGGGTTTTTCAGGGGCAATCTCAACCGTGCCTACGTATACACTGAATTTGAATCTCCGGAGGAAACCATTGCTTTGCTCGATGCAACGGGCCATACGCGGGTATTTATCAACGGGATGCCACAGGAAGGCGATCACTATGATTATGCACACACCCTGATTCCCTTTCATTTAAAGCAGGGACTCAACCAGTTTGTTTACACTTACGGAAGATTTGGAAGGGTGAGTTCAAAAATAGTGATTCCCGAAAAAGCCTTACAATTTTCGCCCCGCGACATGACACTCCCTTCGCTGATCAGAGGCGAAAGAGACGATAAATGGGGAGCCGTAAGGGTGGTGAATGCCTCAGAAGAATACCACGAAGGGCTGACAATCAGATGTGTACTGGAATCAGGAGAAAGCATCTCTTACCGCACAGAAGCCCTCATGCCTATGGCTGTCAGGAAGATGAAATTCAGAATTCCTTACCCCTCGCGCGATCCGCGTGCGGGCAGTATTTCTGCCACTGTATTCCTGGAGGATGACCGGGGGCAGGAAGTTGATCGCATACAGATTCGCCTCAATGTAATGGATGCCGGCAAGCACCACGAAAGGACATTTGTAAGCAATATCGATGGCAGTGTCCAGTATTACAGTGTTGTCCCCTCCACCAGCAATGCTCCCAATCAGGCTTTTGTGCTTTCAGTTCATGGTGCCTCGGTGGAGGCCACCAATCAGGCCCGGGCCTACCAGCAAAAAGACTGGGGCCATATCATTGCCCCCACCAACCGTCGTCCTTTTGGATTTAACTGGGAGGAATGGGGCCGTCTGGACGCCCTGGAGGTACTGCATGAAGCCCGCAAGCTCTTCCCAACCGATACGGCTCAGACCTATCTTACAGGCCACTCAATGGGCGGACATGGCAGCTGGTTTCTGGGTGCTACCTATCCTGATAAATTTGCTGCCATTGCCCCTGCAGCCGGATACCCTGACATTATCGGGTACCGCCGCACCGGTACTGACAGCCTTATACAAGCCAACCCTCACTTTGAAATGATTTACCGCGGTGCCCTTCCTGGCCGTACGCTGGACCTGGTTTCCAACTACAAACAATCGGGCGTGTATGTTTTACATGGTGATGCTGACGAGGTAGTACCTGTTACCCAGGCAAGACTTATGCGTGGCAAGCTGGGTGAAATTCACCCCAACTTCTCCTACTATGAATATCCCGGCGGTACCCACTGGTATGGAGATCACAGCATGGACTGGCCTCCCCTTTTTGACTTTTTGAGGCAAAACACCATCCCCCCTGTCAGCCAGGTAAAAGATATTGAATTTACAACCGCCTCTCCGGGAGTGTCTGCCACCAATTACTGGATCAGCATCAATCAGCAACTTTCGTCCTATCAGCACTCTACCATCCAGGCAAAATACACCAATGACACCATTTTTGCAGAGACCAACAACATTGCCCATCTCACCATTATGGTAAGCCTGTTGCAACCCGAATCATTGACCCACATCCATATCGACGGCCAGACTTTTCCTGTACAATCCTTGCGTGATATCCATCTTCGCCGTCACAACCAGAGATGGAATACCACAGGAATGGTACATTTGATGGAAAAACACCCCGAAAGGTACGGGGGCTTCAAACTGGCTTTCACCAACAATATGCTGTTCGTGTATGCTACGGGTGGAAGTGAGGAAGAAAACCAATGGTATGAAAACAAAGCCCGATACGATGCAGAAACCTTTTTGTACAGGGGAAATGGCTCTGTGGATGTAATTCCCGATACATTGTTCTCCCCTCAAAGATACCGCGAACGAAATGTAATCGTTTATGGCAATGCAGACAACAACCACGCATGGAGTTCGTTGCTGCAAAACTCTCCGGTGCAGGTAACCAGTGAAGGGATCAGTTTTGGCAATACATGGATGGAGAGCAAAAGTCTGGGCACCTATTTCATTCAGCCCCGTATTGACAGCCAGACTGCCAGTGTTGGAGTGGTGGCAGGCACCGGGCCGGAAGGGATGAAAGCCACCTTCCCCAATGATTATTTCTCCGGCATAACAGGCTTTCCCGATTTGCTTATTTTTGAGGTAGACTGGATAAAAGACGGAGTGGATGGCATAAGGGTTTCCGGATTTTTCGGAAATGACTGGAGCGTAAAGAATGGAGAGTTCAGGTAAAGTAAAAAGGGAGGTGCTGTGACACTCCCAAATGACAAAGACAATCAGTAATAAGAACGAAAAAAAGAAAAAAAGAAAATGAATTTCAGAGCCATCATCTTAATCATGGGATTGCTGTCCTATGGACTAACAGGATCGGGACAGCACAAACTTTTGGAAGAACCGCCACTCAACTATGTGTGTTATCGGGCCACTGCCCCCATTACTCTTGATGGCAAACTGGATGAACCCGACTGGCAGCAGGTACCCTGGACAGAAGACTTTGTGGATATTGAAGGGAGCCTTAAACCTCTGCCCCACTATCGTACAAGAGTCAAGATGCTTTGGGACGATGAGTATTTTTACATCGCCGCCCAACTGGAAGAACCCCACATCTGGGCAACTTTCACCGAAAGGGAATCCATCATCTTTCTTGAAAATAATTTTGAAGTTTTCATCGACCCCTCCGGCGACACCCACAACTATTTCGAACTGGAAATCAATGCCCTGGGCACCATCTGGGACCTGATGCTCACCAAACCCTACCGAAATGGTGGTTTGCCCATAAGTGCATGGGATGTGGCAGGCTTCCGATACGGAATTCACAAGCAGGGAACCATCAATGATCCTTCCGATACCGACACCATGTGGGTTGTAGAAATGGCCTTCCCCTGGAAAATTCTTGCAGAAACAGCTCCCGGCAAACGCAAACCCGACCCCGGAGATCAATGGCGGGTAAACTTTTCGCGGGTACAATGGCAGCTGGACATTGTGGACGGAACTTATCAGAAAACCATCAACCCCGAAACCGGTAAGCCTTTTCCCGAATACAACTGGGTGTGGTCGCCCCAATGGGCCATCAATATGCATACACCTGAACATTGGGGGTACGTGCAGTTTTCGGGCATAGAAGCCGGTGGTGAAACCGAACCGTTTGCAATCAACCCTGACGAAAAAATCAAGTACCTGCTCAGAGAATTGTATTATCAGCAATACGCCTTTCGACAAAAGACGGGATATTTTGCCCAGAGCATGGAAGAGCTCAACCCTGACAATCAGGAGTTGTATGAAACATTGCAAGTGCGATTTGAAGCGACACCCAACCGGTTTATACTCCGGGCTCCCTCTACCGACCAAAGTCAACAATGGTTTATTACTGAAGACAGCAGAATCTGGAAACAATGAAAGGATAAAAACTTATACATATAAATTATGAAGCGGAGACAATTTCTGAAAAACGCAGGGATAGCAGGTATTTCCCTGTCAATAGCCCCATGGATTTTACATTCCTGCAACCAGTCTATTTCTGATAAGCAGAGAAACTGGGTATGGATAACACCCGAGACGGGGTTACCCGAAAAAGAGTGGTTCACAATATTTGAAAAATTAAAAGCCAACGGATTTGATGGTGCTTTTGTGCAGATATACTCATCCCATCAGGCCTGGTATGAAACCTCACTTCTGCCCGTGCATGAGCCACTATTGGATAAGCTCATCACTATCGGCAAAGAAACAGGTATTGAAGTACATGCCTGGATGTGGACCATGCCCAACAACAATCCATGGTACATTGAAAACCATCCGGAGTTTTATGCCGTAAACGGGCTGGGTCAACCCTCGCATACGCATCCGGCATATGTTCCCTACTACAGGTTTATGTGCCCCAATCAGCCCGGAGTAAAAAAATTCATCACTTCCAACGTAGAAGTGCTTGCTTCCAAAGAGGGACTTGATGGAATTCATTTTGACTACATCAGGCTCCCCGACGTTATTATTGCTGAGGCGCTTCAGCCGGTTTACAACATTGTCCAGGACAGGGAGTATCCGGAATACGATTACTGCTTCTGCCCGGTTTGCCGTGAGTTGTTCAAAGACAAAACCGGCATTGACCCATTGAAAGATTTGGCAGACCCATCAGCCAGTGAAGCGTGGCGCCAATTCAGATACGATTCGGTCACCAGCCTGGTGAACGACAGCCTGATTCCCCCGGTAAAGCAATCCGGCAAAAAAGCTACTGCCGCAGTATTCCCCAACTGGGAAAGCGTAAGACAGCAATGGAGCCGGTGGGAAATGGATGCCTACTTCCCCATGCTCTATCACAATTTTTACAACGCTCCCCTTGACTGGATCGGCCAGAACCTGGAGAAACAAATCAGCGAACTCAAAAACCCGGCACCGGTATACTCAGGATTGTTTATCCCCTCCCTTACCCCTTCTGAGCTGGAAGAGGCTGTCCATATTTCAAAAAAGGCAGGGGCCTCAGGTGTTACCCTATTTTCTTACCATCAAATGAGTGAGGAACATTTAAAGGTCATGCGCAAACAAATGCTATAATCAGGGTGTGTTTCGGTGAAATCTAAAACGTTAAATTAAGTATACACCCAATAATTGTGTTACGGTCAACATCCATAAATTTTCTGTCAGATTTATTCATCCACATTACACCCCTGACTCACTGCGCTTAAGGCTGCATTTACAAACTATTTCCTTTCAACATTAAGATTATATTAAATTTTTTTTGCGATTTTTCTAAATCGTTTTAGTTTTTTCATAAATTTGCAATGAGTTAAAGGTCAAAGCTCAGGAAGTAGTTTCAAAAAAGCCTGCAAACTCTAATAAACAATTCAACAAATCAAATTATTTATTAACAAAAATCAGAAGACATGCAAAGAACATTTTTACTCATCTGCTTAATGCTGGGATTGCTGTCAACGCAAGTATTTGCGCAAGATCTCAGGATAACAGGTACTGTAACCAACCAGGCAGATGGTGGAGCCATGCCAGGTGTAACAGTAGTCATCAAAGGAACCACCCAGGGCACCACTACAGACATAGATGGAAATTACTCTTTGTCAGCACCTGCCGGAAGCACACTGGTATTTTCCTTTATCGGGATGCTCACCGAAGAGATACTGATAGAGCGTTCTATGACCCTCGATGTACCGATGGTACCCGATTTATTAATGCTTGATGAATTTGTGGTAACAGCGCTTGGAATCAAGCGCGACATGAAATCACTGGGATATGCCATTCAGGAAATCCAGGGAGAACAACTCCTTGAATCAAGAGAGGCCAATATTGCCAATGCTCTTACAGGAAAAGTATCCGGATTGCAGGTAATACGCTCCAGTGCCGGACCCGCCTCTTCGTCCAAAATTGTATTGAGAGGACACAGCTCGCTCACTGGCGACAACCAACCCCTGATTATTGTGGATGGTATGCCCCTGCAAAACTTTACCGGAGCCGAAAACAACGACTACTGGAATCCCTCTCTTGACATGGGTAGCGGTATTGCGGACATCAACCCCGACGACATTGAAAGCATCTCTGTACTAAAGGGTGCTTCTGCAGCTGCTCTTTATGGTTCACGTGCAGGTAACGGGGTTATCCTTATTACCACCAAGTCAGGAGCTTCAAGACCCGGACTGGGGATTACCTTTTCTTCTTCCCTGGGTATTGAAACCATGTTTTCCAACCCGGAGATGCAAAATACTTTCGGGCAGGGGGTGGATGCTACTTTTAACCCAACTTCCAATTCTTCATGGGGGCCACGAATTGAAGGCCAGAATGTAACCAACTGGGATGGTTCGCAAGCACCCTTGAGAGCTTACGACAATGTTGGAAACTTTTTTAACGAAGTGGGAATCAACCAGAATTACAGCCTCTCGTTCCAGCAGCAAGTCAACAACACCTCTGTTTATACCTCTTACACCCGCAGAGATGACAAAGGACTCATCCCCGGAGCAGAGCTTACAAGAAACAATCTGCTTACACGCGCCGTAACAAGCTTTGGCGCCGATGACAGTTGGACTATCGATGCCAAGGTTCAATACCTTAATTCAAATGCCACCAATCGTCCTTTACTGGGAAACAACCCTTTCAATCCGTTCTTCACCATGTACAGGTTACCTGTAAGCATGGATATACGCCAATTTGAAGAATCTACCAACGAAACCGGCGGCATGCGCTGGTATGAGGGTTCAAGCCAGTTAAATCCCTACTGGTCTACCAGCTATAATCTTAACGATGACTCCCGTGACCGGGTCTTGCTGCAAGGTTCTGTGAAGAATGAGATTACAGACTGGCTTACAGCAGAAGTATCTGCAGGGTCGGATATTTATTCTACAACCACCGAAAAGAAACTCCATGCAGGAAGCCCTGTATCTCCCACAGGCAATTTCCAAATGGGTAAGGAAAACTTTTTCGAGCATAATTTCAGCGGTTTGTTATCGGCATCACGCGACAATATTATTGACAGGCTGGGTATTGCCGGTAACCTGGGAGGTAGTATCATGATGCAGGAGTACTCTGCCCTAAGATCCAACTCCGGTGACCTGGAAGTTCCCAACCTTTTCGCATTGAACAACGGAATCAATAATCCTACTATTGAGGAGTTTTTCCATCAAAAAAGAATCCTTTCCATGTATGGGTCACTCCAGTTCAACTGGGATGACTATTTCTTTGTGGAAGGAACCCTGAGAAATGACTGGTCTTCAACCCTCAGCCTTGACAACCGTTCATTCCTGTATCCATCAGTGAGCACCTCTCTGGTATTCAGCGAAATGCTCAGCACTTTCAATGCGCCACTTCCTTCCTGGTTTACTTTTGGTCGCCTGAGAGCCTCAGTTGCTCAGGTAGGGAACTCACTTGATCCTTACGAGCTTTACAATACTTTCTCTATCGGGAATGACCCACTGGGAAATACGACAGCCAATACAAGAAATATCCTCTTTAACCCCAACGTAAGAAATGAGCTCATTTCTGCAGCAGAATTTGGTGCTGACATCAGGTTCTTCAGCAACCGTCTGGGTTTTGATATCACGTGGTACAAGTCTAATGCTACCCGTCAGCTTATCAACCTGCCCATGGATCCCCTCAGCGGCTATGAATTCAGAAAAATCAATGCAGGAGATATTCAGAATGTAGGGTTAGAATTTGTAACCAATGCCAGAATCTTCGACAATCCCAACGGGTTCTCATGGAGTACACAATTTAACTATTCTACCAACAAGAATACCGTTGAATCCCTTGCAGAAGATGTATTGCTTTATGAGCTGGGTGGTTTTGACAATTTGTTCGTTTTTGCTGAGCAAGGAGCCATGTACGGTGAGATTTACGGAACAGGTTATTTGCGTGTGGAAGATGAAGGAAGTGCACACTTCGGGCAAATCATCGTGGATGCCAATGGCTACCCCCGCATGGACCCTGAACGTAAAAAATTAGGAAATCAGCAACCCAAAGCACTTATGGGCATCACCAATACTTTTGCTTACAAGGGTCTCTCAATGAGTTTTCTTGTAGATGGTCGTTTTGGTGGGGAAATTTTCTCCGTGACCAACCAGGTAATGCAGGTAATGGGTACAGCCAAAGCTACAACTCCCGGTGGAAACCGTGACGATCTTATTGTAGAAGGTGTATTCTATGATGCTGAAAACGATACATACATTGTCAACAATACAGTAATAACCCAGCAGGAATACTGGAATACTGTAGCCGGATTAGGCAACCTGGGTATCACCGAGGCCAATATTTATGATGCGACCAACATCAGGCTCAGGTACATCAATCTCAGTTACAGCCTTCCACGCAGCTTACTGGTCAATACTCCGGTACAAGCCGTGAGATTGGGCGCTACAGTAAATAATGTGTGGCTCATTCAAAGCCATCTAAACGGAGTGGATCCCGAATCGGTATTTGCCACAGGCACCAACGCACTGGGCTTTGAAAATGCGGCACCTCCCACCACCAGGTCCTTTTTATTTAACTTAAGTGTATCATTCTAAAACAAAAATATTATGAAAACTATACTCAAAAAAGCTTTCATACTCCTGGCAGGCAGCTTTTTGTTTACGGCATGTTCAGATGACTTTCTGGACGTAAATGTAGACCCCAAGGAGGCCAACCTGGAACAAGTACAGGTAGAATACTTCATTAATTCTTCCATAACGGGAGCACAAATGAACCCACACGATGCAGAGAGAGCCTTTGTATTGTATTGGAAAACTGCAGGGCGCCATCAGCGTGTTAACGGTTCTCTGGCCCTGGGAGGCTACAGCGATGACTGGAGCAGCGATTATTACCGCTCATTATCGGGTTGGTTGAAAACCGCCAACCTTGCTGTAACTGTGGCCGGGCAAAAAATGGAAGAAGCTGTTGACTATCCCTACACCTACAACATGTTGCAAGTGGCCCGTATCTGGCGCGTGTATCTCATGAGTGAGTTTGCCGATAATTTTGGCCCTATGGCTATTGAGGGTTTTCAGGGAGTAAACCCCGAGTTTAGTGACCTTCAGACAGTGTATTATTTCATGCTTGGAGAGCTAAGCGATGCAACATCCAAAATTGACCCTTCCATTAGTGTACCGGAAAATACAACCCGGTTTGACAAGGCTTTTGGCTTTGACTTTCTTAAATGGCAAAAGTATGGCAACTCCATGAGATTAAGACTGGCCATGCGCTTGTCGGAAGTAGATGAGGCCAAAGCCAGAAGTGAATTTGAAGCAGCAGCAACCCAGCAGCTCCTTTTGTCAACCAATGAGGTTTTCAGAATAGCTGAAAGACCGGGTGGATGGGATGATCTTTCCGGAGTAATGACCCGAGAATGGAATGCCCAACCCCTTTCGGCAACTCTCAACAATCTCTATATCGGACTGGGAGGGATATCATCAGAAAGTCAGCTGCCCGAAAGTATACATGGATATATCAAACCGGCTGACTATATGGGTATGCGCTACGAACAACATTTCGGCATATACACCAATGATCCTTCTGCAGGTTTTTGGTTTGACGGTTTGCATAAGTATATGGACCCGCGTGCATACCACAAATTCATTGTTCCCGGTTGGTTCAGCAATCCCAACTTCAGCTTTTTCCCTTCATGGAATGATGACGCCATCACTGTTGAACGAAACCTGGCGGCTATTGCTGATATAGGATATGAAGCCGAAACCATTGACGCTTCCTTTACCTGGAATGCTGCCAGCCTGGGTAACTGGGGACCAAAAGGGGCAAGAAATCAACTTGCTGGTTGGGTAGGTGCTAATCCCCGATTAAGTCAGGAATTCAGAAGAAGTGATAACCACCGCGTTTTCTTTGGAAACTGGGAAACCTATTTCCTGATTGCGGAAGCAGCCACAAGAGGATGGTCTGTGCCCATGGATGCCAGAACAGCCTATGAAAGTGGTGTTGCAGCCAGCTTCGACTACTGGAACCTGGGCATGTATGTATCAGATTACCTCGCATCAGAAAATTACAATCGTGCAGGCACTTCAGCCAGCTGGGATCATACAGCAGAACCTCCTGCAACGCTTACCATGACCTATATTGACGGTTATACCAAAGAAGAAGGCACCTATACCATGACTTTCCCCGTTAATCATTTGTACAAAAACGGTACGGTGAAGAATGATCAGCTTACCAAGATCATTACCCAGAAATACCTGGCACAAACACCATGGTTACCGCTGGAGGCATGGAATGATCAGCGCCGTCTGGGACTTCCCTTCTTTGAAAACCCATCGGTAGAAGAACCCCTGGTAAACCTTCCTGCACTTACGCATGCAACTTATATGGAAAGCCATGTAAACTTCTTTCCGCAGCGTTTAAGATACCCTTCAAGCCTTGAAAACAGTAACCCTGCCGGATATCAACAAGCAGTAGGTTTCCTTGGAGGACCCGACGAAGTACTTACCCCTCTGTGGTGGGCAAAGAAACCATGATAATTGTTGTTTTTATAGTTGAGTTTGTATTTGTTAGTTGATTCAACAGGGCCGGAAATCTTTCGGCCCTGTTTTTCCTTATTTTTGTCATAAGAAAAATCATTCATTTTAATGTCTGCAAATCAGATTCTTACAGAAATTGCTGTTTTCACTCCAGAATCAGCGCTCACTGCTGCTGCAGCAGGAGCCAATCGTATTGAGCTGTGTTCGGGCTATGCCGAAGGAGGCCTTTCGCCCTCTGCTGCAACCATCCAGTATGTAAAAACCAAAGTCAACATCCCGGTTCACGTGATGATTCGTCCCAGGACAGGCGATTTTGTCTACAGTGAAACGGAAAAAGAAATAATACTGCAGGATATTGCCTTTTGCAAATCGGCAGGTGTGGAAGGGGTCGTTCTGGGCGCCTTGAGCCCTCATGGGGGCATCGACAAGGAGTTTACCGCCAGGGCTGTAAAAGAAGCTCATCCCATGGAAGTTACCTTTCACCGGGCCTTCGACCTATGTTCAGACCTTTCAGGCGCTCTGGAAGATTTGATAACTTGTGGTGTAAAAAGAGTATTAACATCGGGAGGAAAACCAACGGTAATCCTTGGAGAGAAAGAAATTGCTGAATTGGTAGATCAAGCTGCAGATCGAATCATCATTCTGCCCGGTGGCGGAATCCAGGCAGACACCATCACAGCATTTATAAAAAATACAGGAGTAAAAGAAATTCATTTTTCAGCCAAAAGGCTGATCAAAGGGAAAGCTAAAGAAAAAAAAGGGATAAAACTTACCGCTGAAGGCGAAGTATCAGATTATACATGGTATGAGTGTGACGGAGAAAAAGTGAAGGCGATGCGGGAAGTGTTGAGCGAGGTGGAGTTGTTGAATCTTTAAGTTGTTGAGATAATTGATACGGGAGATGGGAGACGGAGCTGGAAGCTCGAAGTTGGAAGCTCGAAGGATTGAAATAGTTGAGGGGGTTGAGACGGGAGATGCAATTTCAGTGAATAATTATCAAAAAACCATAAGTATAGGTGGTGAAAGTTTTTAAATTTGCGGTGCCTATGGGCATTTGCCGATTACCAGAAACTTAATTTGCCGGATACTAACAAAATAAAAAGAATACATCAATCATAACTATCAGCTAATCAATTACTACTATGTACATTTCTCAATTAGACTGGTTCATTATAGGAGGATTCCTTGTTTTTAGCATGGGCATCAGCCTGTATATGTCGAAGCGTGCGGGCAAGAGCACCAGCGATTTTTTCCTTACCGGGCGCAACCTGCCCTGGTATGTGGCAGGCACGAGCATGGTAGCCACCACTTTTGCTGCCGACACGCCCCTTGCGGTTACTGAACTGGTAGCACAGGGCGGCATAGCAGGCAACTGGCTTTGGTGGAACATGCTTTTTGGAGGGATGCTTACGGTATTTTTCTTTGCCCGTTTGTGGAGGCGAGCCGGTATTATGACCGACACCGAATTTGTGGCCATCCGCTATAGCGGCAAGGAAGCCAGGTTTCTCAGGGGTTTCAGGGCCATATACATTGGTGTTATTATGAACGCTGTGGTAATGGCATGGGTAAACCTGGCCATGGTGAAAATCCTGCAGGTAATGTTTCCGGATCTGACTATTTTTGGGATAAGCAGTTTTAGTGTACTGGGAATCACCTTCAGCTCACACCTGATGGTGGTAGGGTTGATGATGATATTTGTAGCGGTTTATTCTTCTCTTTCGGGCTTATGGGGCGTATCTATCACTGATACCTTTCAGTTTGTGATTGCCATGGGAGGTAGTATTATCCTCGCTATCGTTGCCCTTCGACATGTGGGAGGCATCAGCGGGCTGAAAGAGTCACTGGCCCATGTGGACTGGGTGTTTGATTATATGCCGGTTGTGGCATCCGATTCTGCAGGAGCGAGCGCAACAGGCGTTATGCAAATGAGTGTGGTTGCCGTGGTTGCCTATTTAGGAGTTCAGTGGTGGGCCAGCTGGTATCCGGGTGCCGAGCCCGGTGGAGGAGGTTATGTGGCACAACGCATGATGTCGGCCAAAGACGAAAAAAACTCACTGCTGGCCACCCTTTGGTTTCAGATTGCCCACTTTGCCATAAGGCCCTGGCCGTGGATCATCGTGGCACTGGCAGCCCTGGTAATGTATCCTGATGCTACCGATAAAGGAGCCACCTATGTGATGGTTATCCGCGACCTGATGCCCTCCGGCCTCATGGGGCTGTTGCTGGCTGCTTTCTTTGCTGCCTACATGTCGACCATTGCTTCGCAAACCGTATGGGGCACATCGTATATTGTCAACGACCTCTACAGACCTTTTATCAAACCCGGTGCAGATGAGAAGTATTACGTGAAGATTTCCCGTATCACCACTTTCCTGCTGATTATCTTCTCCCTGATTATCACCACCCAATTCGACCGCATCAGCGATGCATGGAGATTTATCCTGGCCTGCAGCGGAGGTATCGGAGTGGTGCTTTTGCTCAGATGGTTCTGGTGGCGCATCAATGCATGGTCGGAAATTGCTGCCATGATTGCCCCCTACTTCATATACCCTATACTGGCATTCCATTACAAGCTCGATTTTGAACCTACACTGATCATCATCGTGGCATGGTCAACAGTGGTATGGCTAACAGTTACTTTTCTCACCAAACCCACTAAAAACGAGAAACTGCTTGAGTTTTACGAGAGAGTGCATCCCGGTGGTGCAGGTTGGAAAACCATTGCCGCGCAGCTGCCTCATGTGGAAGGTGACAAGGGATTTGGGGTAATGGCCATCAACTATTTCTCCGGATGCATATTGGTATTGTTTTCCCTGTTTGGTATCGGGCGGGTTATTTTCGGACAGTATCTCTCTGCAGCGATCTTCCTTGGTATTGCCGCCGTGGCAGGATTTATTATCTACCGCAACCTGTCCAGGGTCGGATGGGAGAAAGTGATAAAGTAGCAGAATACTACCTGAATTTTAAACTGATATCCATAGCTTTGACCGAATGGGTAAGCGCTCCGATGGAGATGAAATCGACGCCGGTGGCAGCTACGGCCTTCAGATCGTGACGGTCCATATTGCCGGATGCTTCGGTGAGGGCTCGGCCTGCAATCAGCTCAACCGCTTCTTTCATTCGCTCCAGGCTCATATTATCGAGCATGATGATATCAGCCCCTGCCTCCAGGGCTTCCTGCACCTGCACAAGCGACTCGGTTTCCACCTCAATTTTCAACGTTTGGGGAGCGTTTTGCCTGGCAGCTTTCACCGCAAGAGTAATGCCACCTGCCGCTTTGATATGATTGTCTTTGATGAGAATACCATCGGAGAGGTTCATCCGATGGTTGTATCCTCCCCCGGTTTTTACGGCATATTTTTCCATGACTCGCAGCCCGGGGATGGTTTTTCGGGTGTCAACAATTCTAACCGCTGTGCCTGCAACCATTTGAGAAAACACATAGGCCTGCGTGGCAATGCCCGATAAGTGCTGTAAAAAATTCAGGGCAACCCTTTCACCACTCAGCACTGCGTGCGCCGGACCTGTGATATCTGCTATTCTATCACCCTCCTCTACTGTGTCGCCATCTTTGCAAAACAACTTGCACACAACACGGGAATCCAGATAAGCAAACACCTCCGTCAGAATGTCAAGACCACAGATAACCCCTTTTTGCCTGGCAATAAAACAGCCTTCTATGATAGTACCTTCAGGCACGACACTTTTGGTGGTAACATCGCCGGTTCCTATATCTTCGCTCAGTGCCAGTTCAATAATTCTTTCTACACTTTTTTTTATCATCATAGCTTTTTACTTTACAAGGTTTGGGTAATTTGTCACCAGCTTACATTAATTATCTCTTCCGGTTCCTCATCCAGGTAATGCGAACCGGCACTTTCTCTCTCTGTAAGGGCTGCCAGCAGTATCTCCCGCGCCACAGTGGCCATATTGACCAGTTCAAACTCTTCTTTACCGACAAGGTTTGCCGCATCCGTAAGCGCAAGAATCTCATTCATAACACCAATGCCATGCACCAGACCCTGTGGATTGCGAACAATTCCACCATGGGTTTGCATCATTTTCTTTAATCTGCTTTTCAGTTCCTTTCCATTCGCTAAAGTTCCTGTAAGGACGTGAGGCTCAAAGGCGATTTCGTCATTCAGCAAAACTCCTCCCTGATGTATGGATTGTACTACCCGTGAAGCAAAGACTACACATTCCAGCAGGGAGTTGCTTGCCAGTCTGTTAGCCCCGTGCACCCCTGTGCAGGCAGCTTCCCCGCAGGCATAAAGTCCCGGCAGCGAAGATTTTCCTTCAAGATTGGTCTGAATACCTCCCATGAGGTAATGCTGCGCCGGCACTACGGGAATAAAATCCTTGTGAGGCATAATTCCGTACTTCTCACAGTAGTTGTAAATATTGGGAAATCTTTTTCTGAGCCAGGCCTCATCTCTGGAGGTAATATCCAGCCAAACATGTTCCCGACCGGATAGTTCCATCTGTTTGAAAATCTCTCGTGCCACGATATCGCGCGGTGCGAGGTCTTTCAGCCGATGACGCTTTTCCATGAACACCTCTCCCCTGTCATTGCGCAATACAGCCCCCTCCCCTCTTACTGCCTCTGATACCAGAAACAGGGAGTCCTTACTTTCAGGATTATAAAAGGCAGTGGGGTGGAACTGCACAAATTCCATGTTGGCTGTTTCTGCTCCTGCCCTTATGGCAGCAGCAATCCCATCGCCGGTGGTTACTTTGTCGTTGGTAGTGTGAGGGTACACTTGTCCTGCTCCTCCGGTGGCAATGATTACCCGTGGCGCCATAAATACTTTGTACTCCTCAGAAAAGGCTACAACACCAGCCGTTCGGTGATTAGGGTCGGTGAGGATATCTGTAAGGAAATGATGTTCGTAAATATCAACATTGGTCTTTTCTGCGATCCTTTCCACCAGCGTTTCCATAATAACTCTTCCGGTGGCATCTCCTCCGCAGTGGAGAATTCTCTTTTTCCGGTGGGCTCCTTCACAGGTGGTGAGCCAGTTTCCCTTGCCGTCGGTATCAAACGCTACTCCCATGGCTGCCAGACGATTTATATGGTCGGGTCCTTTTTCTGTGAGCAACTTTACGGCATTAGCATCGGCCATCCCTGCTCCTGCCCGCATGGTATCGCGGAAATGAATGTCGGGGCTGTCATCTTCGGCTACAGCAGCGGCAATGCCTCCCTGGGCAAGCGAGGAGTTGCAGCGCATCAGATCCTCTTTTACCAATAGTGCTACCGTGTATTTCTCATCCAGCAACAAGGCTGCATACAAACCCGACAGTCCTCCACCTGCAATCACTACATCGTAATGTTGTGTGTGAAGTTTGTCCAAAGCCTGATTGACCAGATACCTTCTCATAAAAGAAATATTTTTTGACTATCAGCTAACCTCCAGCATGCGCATAAGCGGCAACCTGGCTTTTTCCATCAAATCAGCTTCCAGTTCTATTTGTACTTTCAACTGCTGCAGACTGTCCCTCACGTGCTCCAACCGCGTTTTTTTCATGTTGGGACAGATAAAATTGGGGGTAAGGCTGACGATTTTTTTTCCTGGATTGCCGGTCATGAGCGGGTGTAAAATTCCGCTCTCGGTACCCACGATAAAACTATGGTGGTTGCTTTCATTTATATACCGTATCATTTGCCCGGTACTGCCAATAAAATCAGCCCTGTGGCGCACTTCGGGCCGACATTCGGGGTGCACTACAAAAAGGGCATCAGGATTTTCGTCCCGGGCAAGTTTTACATCAATCTCCATCACTTCTTCGTGAATCGGACAATACCCTTTGAAGAGGATAAACTCTTTCTCCGGTATGAGTTCGGCAGCATAAGATCCCAGGTTTTCGTCTGGCAAAAAGATAATTTGCTTGTGGTGCAATGAACGGATTACCTTCACTGCATTGGCCGAGGTACAACAAATATCGCTAAGTGCTTTCACCTCAGTGGATGAGTTCACATAGGAAACCACTGCAGCTTCGGGATGTTTTTCGCGCAAGGCCAGTACATCTTTGGCCGTAACCATATCTGCCATAGGGCATCCGGCCTCAGCAACAGGAAGCAGAACGGTCTTTTCCGGGCTGAGGATTTTGGCCGTTTCAGCCATAAAACTTACCCCGCAAAAAACAATCAGCGGCTCGGGCAATTCAGCAGCAAGCTTACTGAGGGCAAAAGAGTCGCCCACATGATCAGCCACATCCTGCACCTGTGGCACCTGGTAATAATGAGCCAGGATAACGGCATTTTTTTCCTTTTTTAAGGAGAGGATTTCCTGTAGTATTGAGTCTTGATTCATATTACTTGAAAGAAAGGGTAAATGTCTTCAATGGGTATTTGCCTGCAAAATTAACAATATTATTACAATAGCAATCCTGCGAAGGGTCTGACGAATAATAAACAAAACCGGCACCTCCTGCTCTTAACCATTCAGGAAGTACCGGCATATATACATTTTAATATCGGGGTTTATCGATTAAGCACAAGCGCATCCAGCTTAACATCCGGGTCTTCAAATTTATCGGTATCCAGCGGCGTTTTCATCTGAATCCATTCGCGCGCCATTTTTCCTTCTTCCTCAGGACGTGAGCTCATGATAAAAGCGGCAAGCAATCGGTTTTCATCAAACCACCAGGCACTGAAATCAGCTGATTTTACATCGCCGCGATACAATACGGTTTTCGCACCACTGCTATCTCCGAAAAACTCATAGCCGTATTCAAACACATCGGAGAAAAAGAAAGGGAGGAAGTTGTAACGCTCAAAATTCTCTGTCATTACGCGTGCCGCATGCTTCCCCTGTTCGAAGGCATTTTCCCAGTGTTCCACATGGCGAATCGTGTCAAAAACCACATCGGGAAACTCGACCACATCGCCGGCAGCAAAAACATCAGGAATATTGGTCTGGCAATATTCATCCACCACAATACCCTTATTGATATTCAGGTTGCTATCCTTAAATAAAGAAACATTGGGTTTCACACCTGCTCCAACAACAACCAGATCGGCAGGCAAGTCGCGTCCGGAACGCATTTCCACTTTTTCGACCTTGCCTCTTCCGGCAAAGCCCTTGGCTTCTTCATTAAAATAAAGATCGACTCCCTTTTCGCGAAAGAGGTTGCGGAAAAATTCGCCAATTTCAGGTGTGGCAAATTTGGCCAGCAATTTATCCTCAGGAATAACCATACTTACCTGCAGTCCCATCTCTTTCAGGATGGCAGCGGTTTCCGTTCCTATATACCCCCCTCCGATGATTACCACATTTTTGGCGTTAGCTGCAGCCTCACGTATCTTATCTGAATGCACGACATTGCGCAGGTAGAAGACATTGTCCAGGTTTTCATTTTCCAATCCAGGATGGATAACACTTGAACCAGTGGCAATGAGCAACTTTTTATAACCCAGTTCTTCGCCGCTATCCACAACAACCTTTTTTTCTGCAAATTTCACCTCTTTGGCTGTGGTTTTCAGCATCACCTCAATGCCATTATTCATGTAAAACTGCTTATCGTTGATCAGCAATTCGTCATCGTTGCTCTTATCTTTCAGGTATTCTTTTGACAAGGGAGGCCGGTTCATGGGCAAAATTGTTTCGGCAGAAATAATACACAATTCTCCCTGGCCAATGTTTTGTTCAACAAACTCTGCAGCAGCATAACCTGCAGTTGTGCCACCCCCAATGATCAGATATTTATAGTTTTTCATTTTGCTGTGATTTTAACAGATTTGAAAATCGATTATTTCTTCAGCATTCTCTATGGCTTGAAGAGCACTGTTAAAAGAGGAAAATAGTATGCCATAAACGACCTGCCAGCTCTGCAGGGGCTGCAGTCATTGATGAGAAGCGACAAGGGCAGACAGCAAAAAAGAAATCACCGGGAGTGCATTTGTAGAGTTTGCACCATGATTAGAAGAAGTATGTGTAATTTATTCTACACTACGACAA
>RECE01000142.1 GCA_007694165.1 Bacteroidota bacterium | reverse complement strand
ATGTATTCATCCAGCCTTTTGTTAAGGATATCAAAGGCATTCTGAAGTTTCCCGTAAAGTTTTTCTCTTTCCGTACTGCGCATTTTGCGCCCTTTAAACTCTCCCTGAACCTTAATAAGAAAACCTTTTGTTTTCCTAAACTCCAGGGTAGATTGCGCCTGCTTAAAGGCTTCCTCAACAAGCGGCTTCAGGTATTGGTAATTCGATTCGGCTTTCTCTTCGAAATCAGCCTGATTGAGATTTTGTTCATTCTTGAGCCGCAGAAACAAGCCTTGCAACTGCCCATAAAGCGACTGACGAACATCTTTCTCCAGCTTTCGGCTGCGAAACTCCTGTTGAATATTGAGAAGCAACTCCCATTTCTCTTTGAAAACTTCATTGTTGTCAAGCTCCCAGGCTGCCAGCTTTAGCTTTTCGCTTATGGCGTCAGCATTTTCATGCGACTCTTTGGCAAAGTTTTCCCATCTCTCCTCTTTGCGCATTTTCACCATCTCAAATCCTTCCTGCAGTTTATCCAGCAATCTTTTGCTATGGGTATGAATCAAATGGGAATTCATCACCTTGTCCTTTGTTTCCAGCAACATGGACCATGCTTTGTCCATATCGGCAGTTTCACTTTGAGATACCACAATGGCAACCTCATCATCCAGCTTATCGTAATGCTGTGAAGAGAACTTTTCCTGTTCTTTAATGGCTGCTTCCCTCCGTTTTTTTGCCAAATCGAAAAGCTTTTGAAGGGTATCGTAGAGTTGCTCCCGCTGCTCTGCCTGAAGTTTGGTTCCCTTAAAATGTTGTTGTACTTCCAGTAGTTTTTGCCAGATGGCATCATGATCATTGAGATTTTCCTGGGTAAAATCAATGGCCTCCACAATTTTTTCTTTAAGAAACGAGAAATTATTAAGGGCTTGCTTCTCAAAAGTCTCTTGTTCTTCCTGCTGAAACATTCTAATCCTTTCAAAAATTCCCTCCATAGCTTCTTTAAGCTCAGCCCTGTGCATGGATACCAGATCAACAGAGGAGATCTGCCGCTGAATCTCAATAAGCTCCAGCTTTACTTCTTTGTGGTTGATTTTATTGAGTTTTGCCTGTATCTGTTTTAAACGGGCCTTGATGGGTTCGTAGGACATAGTGCTTTTTTTAGCAATAATTCAAATCAATTCTTCCGGTAGTTGCGTCTGACAGCAACAATTCTATTCAACAAAAATCCGATGTTCTCTTCTGTCACGAAATTAGTTTAATTTTGCAAAACGGAAAAGCAAATATTGCTGCCGGATGATTGTTATCATTGGGTTTACAGCAATGCCAGAGCAATAGCACTCTATACCCCAACCCCGAATTGATTTTTTCAACCCATGGATAAAACATACAATCTGTTTATGCTGATGTTTAATCTTTCTCAATTGCACAGCAAGGAAAGGGTTATAAAACTATTTTTGGAAAAAATCAATGAAATATTCTACCCTGCAACATTTCATTTTTGCGAAAGTCCCGAAGGCATAAAACCCGATATCATCACCATCAAAACTACGGAAACCGTTTATGGGTATCTGGAAGCCGAGCTGCCTCCAACCCTGGCCCGTGAGGAAAAATCCATTCTGGGCAATACCATCCAGATGCTTGCCATGATTCTGGAGAACCTGGAGCTGAACAAAAATCTCAAAACAGAGAGAGATTCCTTTGAAAGCGTCGCCAATCAGAGGCTGGAAGAATTAACCAAAACAGTAGACCATCTTGAAAAGGCCCGTAAAGAATCGGTAAACCTTATCAATGAACTCTCTGACGAAATTCAGAAAAGAAGCGCTGTAGAAAAGTCCCTGAGAGAAAGTGAAGAGAAGTTCCGAAATCTCACTGAAAACACAACTGATGTAGTATGGACCGCCGACCTGAACCTTAAGACCACGTATGTCAGTCCTTCCATTATCAACCTTACCGGGGAAACGGTGGAAGAGAATCAGGCCAAAAAAGCAACGGATCGATACACCGTTGAAGATTACAAGAGAATCACCACGATACTATCAAAAGAAATTGCAAGGGACAATGAACCTGGTGTAGACAAAAACCGCACACGGGTTATCGAACTTCAACATTTGAAATCAGATGGAAAAACCCGGATATGGGTTGCCATGCATGCATCCTTTATGCGTGATGAACAAGGAAACATTTCCGGATTGCAGGGAGTAACAAGAAATATTGAAAAACAAAAAAGACTGGAAGCAGAACTTCGCCAGAGCGAAGCGCGCTACAAATCTATCATTGCCCTTTCCAACACAGGAGCCTGGGAGTATGACAGGGTAAAAGACCATCTGTGGTGCAGCCCGGAATATTTTAAAATGCTGGGCCATAACCCATCAGAATACCCCGCCAACCTTGCTCAAAGCTGGTCTGACTTCCTCCATCCCGATGATAAAGATGTTGCGCTTCAAATCTTTTCAGACTACCTCGAAAAAGATACTGAAGAAATGTATGAAAACTATTTCAGGATGGGTCACAAAAACGGTCAATGGAGATGGATCTGGTCAAGAGGACAAACCCTGAGGGATAAAAACAACCAGCTTACCAACATTACCGTGGGAACTCATATTGATATAACCGAGCGAAAGCTCTATGAGGAGGCCATTAAAAAAAGTGAGGAGAAATACCGGTTGATTTTTGAAAAGTCTCCATTAGGAGTATTGTATTTTGATGCAAACGGCGTAATAACGGATTGCAACCAGCAGTTTGTTTCTATCATAGGTTCATCCAAAGAGATGCTTTTAGGACTTCCCATGCTTAAGCTCCCTGACCCAAACATAATTAAGGCGGTAAGCAAAGCATTGAGCGGCAAACCCTCATCGTACGAGGGTATTTATAAAAGTGTAACGGCAGATAAAACCACCCCGGTGCGACTGCTGTTTTCTCCTGCTATCAATGAATCAGGAAAGGTAGCAGGGGGTATCGGTCTCGTAGAGAACAGAACCCTGCACATCCAGAGTGAAGAATTTAAAAAACAGGCAGAAATAGCCAGGGAGTCGGTTAAGTTTAAGCAAAACTTCCTTGCCAATATGAGTCATGAAATCCGCACGCCTCTGACGGGGGTAGTGGGAATAATTGATATCCTGGAGCAAACAACCCTCAACCAAAAACAAAAAGAGTATATCAATATATTAAAAAGCTCTGGTGAAAACCTGAGAGAAATCATCAATCAGGTACTTGACTTTTCCAAAATAGAAGCAGGGAAGGTAAGCCTCAAACACAACACTTTCGAATTTCAATCGGTGCTTGATAATGCGCACAAACTCTTTCGCAACTTATGCCATAAAGAGGTAGCCTTTAGCATCCATGCAGACCCGCAGATTCCTGCCTGGATCAAAGCCGACAAAAACAGAATATCTCAGGTCATCCATAACCTGATTTCCAATGCAGTAAAATTCACCGGCAAAGGAGCCATCTCACTGCACGCCCAACTGGAGTCCCCTCTCTCCTCAACGGGGGAGATCTCCATAAAAATTGAGATTAACGATACGGGTATCGGCATACCCAAAGCCATGATGAAAAAGTTATTTACCCCTTTTGCTCAAATCGACAAAAAAGACACCCGGTTACATGAAGGTACAGGGTTGGGGCTTTCTATATGCAAGGAACTTGTCAAAATGCACGGAGGAGAAATTGGTGTAAAGAGCACCTACAGGAAGGGAAGCACCTTTTGGTTTACTTTTATTGCCAAAGCAGCCAATCCCATAAAACTTAAAAACCAACAAGAGCCTGTTGCAGAGGGCCGTATTCCATCTAAACAATTGCGGATCCTGCTGGCGGAAGACAAGTTGGTAAATCAAAAAGTAATATCCCTTATGCTCACATCCATGGGGCATACAGTTACCATCGCCCAAAATGGCAAAGAATGCCTGGAACTATTTAAACCAGATTTTTTCAATCTGATATTAATGGACATACAAATGCCTGTGATGGATGGCATTACAGCCACCCAAAAGCTAAGAAAAAAACACAGCAATCTACCCCCTATTATTGGATTAAGTGCCAATGCCTTTGAAGGTGACAAGGAAAAATACATTGCCCTGGGAATGGATGGATACATGACCAAACCGGTTAAAAGGGACGACTTCAATGCAGTTCTTGAAAAAATATTCCGGAAATAATTCCTGATTCCCGTCTAGTGTACTCTTCAAACCCACAACCTGGGCTATTTGCGAACCATTAATACAAAATCCGGGAGTATTTGTTTCAGAAACCGGGCAACATTCTTTATGCGTTCTGCGTCGGTTGCCATTATAAAATGTTGTGTTAACAAGTTATACAGACTTAAAACGATATCCCATCAGACCAAAAGAATCTTTAATGGAAAGAAAAGCCTGTAGCCTGAATTTGAATGCTCATCAATCAGCAGAGCAGAGATTAAAACGACTAAATTTGTAGCGTTTCAAGGTAATTCAATCGATCAATGCAAATTCATCCGGCAACCCTTGCTTTTGAAAAAAAGCAGGAAAAAGCCTACAATAAAGTATACTTCAACGACTCTCTGCCTGTTGTTCGCACCGCTTTAGCCCTTACCGGCCTGCTTTATGGTGTTTTTGGCTACCTGGACTACCTGGTGGTGGTTGAGCATTTGCAGCTTTTTCTTTTTATTCGGTTCGTGGTGGTTTTGCCATTTCTTGCCCTGACCCTCATCGCTTCGTATACCTCCTTTTTCATCCGCATCTGGCAGCCTTTGGTTTTCATTGCCTACATCCTGACGGGTACAGGAATCAGCCTCATGATAAGTCAGTTACCTGACAATGGTTCTTATTACGGTGGACTGATGCTGATGTTTACTGCCGGGTTTTTTTTCATCCGGCTTCGGTTTATTTGGGCTACTGCCGGTGGATGGATTACGTTACTGATATTTAACCTGCTCATGATTTTCGCCACGGAAGTGAATGCAGAACTGCTCATATCTTATAACTTCTTTTACATTTCAGCCATCATTATAGGCATGTATGGCGCCTGGCACATTGAAACTTCCAATCGTAATAACTTCTTACTCAACCTGCAACTCAATGAAAAAAACAAGGAAGTGGAAGACGTAAACATCAACCTGGAGGCAATGGTTGAAAACCGCACCCACGACCTGGTGGCAAGTGAGGAGCGCTTTCGCAATCTGGCTGACTTGCTCCCTCTGATGGTGTATGAAGCAGACACCAAAGGGATTATCAAATATGTAAACCGGGAAGTTATCAGACAAATGGGGCCATGCAGCGAAGAAGAAATGGAGCAGGCAAATCTTTTTGGTTTTGTTGCGCCTGAGGATGCAGACAAAGCCAAAGCAGAGTTCAAAGCTTCATTGGGAATACCCCAACTTACACGGGGTGAATACATGGCCAGGGGCTGCAACGGACAGACTTTTCCTGTAATGGTATATTCAAAACCCATCTTTAAAAACAATAAATGCATGGGCATGAGAAGTGTTGCCGTAGACATTACCGAACAGAAGACCAATGAGAAACTGCGGACCGAGGTGGCTGTTACCAGGCAATCCGCTGAATTCAAACAAAGTTTCCTGGCCAATATGAGTCATGAAATACGTACGCCTCTTACCGGGATAATGGGAATCACCGAAATTCTTTCCAATACACAACTGGACGCAAATCAGAAAGACTACCTCAACACCCTGAAACAATCCACTGAAAACCTGCGGGAAATTATCAATCAAATTCTGGATTATTCAAAAATTGAAGCCGGAAAGGTAATGCTGAAACCGGAAGCCTTCCATGTAAAAATACTTTTTAAAAATGCTGTAAAGCTCTACAATTCGATCATTCAAAAACCTGTTGATCTTTCTACCGATATCGACGAAAACCTGCCCCCCTTTATCAAGGCTGACATACAGCGAATACAGCAGATCGTTTCCAACCTGGTATCCAATGCGGTAAAATTTACCAACCAGGGAAAAATCAGCTTACGGGCAAAAACAGAAAAATGGATAGACGAAAACCGGCTGATGGTTCTCATCGAAATTGAAGATACCGGCATTGGCATTGCTGAGGAAAAACAAAAGGTTTTGTTTCAGCCCTTTTCGCAGATCGATCACAGAGATACGCGTAATTTTGAAGGTACCGGGCTCGGACTGTCGATTTGCAAGGACCTCACCACATTGCTCAACGGTCAGATTGGAGTGAGAAGTACTAAGGGAGAGGGAAGCATCTTCTGGTTTACATTCGAAGCTGAAATGGCGGGGATATCGGATGTTTCCTGCCAAAAACCAACCAACAAAGAGTTGAAGGAAATCCTTTCACTTAGAATATTGCTGGTAGAAGACAAAGTGGTAAACCAAAAAGTCATCGGGCTTATCCTTTCTTCACAGGGGCATATTGTCACCCACGCAGCTAACGGAAAACAAGCGTTGGACATTTTCCAGCCGGGACATTTCGACCTTATACTCATGGATATTCAGATGCCTGAAATGGACGGCATTACTGCAACAAGAAAATTGAGAGAAAAACACAATGAATTGCCACTGATAGTTGGCCTGAGCGCCAATGCTTTTGAAGGTGACAAGGAAAAATATATGGCCAAAGGGATGGATGATTATTTAACCAAACCGGTAAGAGGAGAGGACTTTTCAGAATTGACACAAAAATGGTTTGCCTGATGACAAAGCAAACACATATCTTTTTATATTTGACCATTGGGGATGGTCCGCTTTTTTAATTCCGACAATCAATCTTCAACCCCTGGTGAGGTATTCAAACCACTTCCGGGGCTTGACATTACTACAAAAGTTCAATGGAAAACAAAAGATATCAAAACATATTTAAGACCGCTCCTTTTGGTTTTGCATTGCGTGAAATCATTCTGGATGCTAAGGGGAAACCCTGTGACTATATTTTTCTGGATGCCAATGATAAATTTGCAGAATTTACCGGATTAAACATAGCAGATATAATTGGCAAAAAATACTCCGAACTTTTCCTGAAAACAGAAAACGATATATTCGACTGGATTGGGTTTTACGGGAAGGTGGCCCTGAATGGTGGTCAGGATAAAACCGAACAATATTCAAAGAAGGCGGATAAATGGTTTAAAGTAGAGGTTACTTCGTCTGAAAAGTTGCAATTCGCCGCATTCTTCACAGATGTGACCCATAAGTACCATCTGATAAATGCACTCAAAGGGCAGGCCGGGTTTGCAGATGCAGGCACTGATATTGACAGGGCCCCCCAATCCACCATGAATACAGAGCAACAGCTCCTTTCGCTTTTTGAGCAAACCAATGATGCCGTATTCATCATCGATCTCGATGGCAATTACCTTGAAACCAATAGGAGAGCTTCAGAGATGTTTGGATACTCCCATGAAGAAATGCAAACGCTCTCTGTACAAGACATTTCTTCAGAACCTGCCGAAAGCCAATCGGTAGTAACAAAACTTCTCAGAGGAGAAAAAATCCCCCCTTATATCCGCCATTTTTTAAGAAAAAATGACTCTGTATTTCCTGCCGAAATCAATGTCCAGCTGATTTATGACAAAACCGGAGAACCGCTTTATATCCAGAGTGTGGTCAGAGACATTACCCATCGCTACCAGGAAGAAGAGTTTATGCGCACCCGTGATGCTCTGCTTCAAAAACTGTCACAACAAATACCGGGTGTAATTTACCAATACCAATTTTACCCCAACGGAAAGTTCTCCTTTCCTTATGTTTCTGAAAACATGCAGGAACTATTTGAAATCAGTCCGCAGGAAGCAAAAAAAGACTCTTCCAAGGTGTTTTCACGCATGCATCCTGACGATCACCAAATGGTGATGGATTCTATACTCGATTCATACCTTAGCCTTACGCCATGGGAACTTGAATACCGGGTAGTCCTTCCTGAAAAAGGAACCCGGTGGCTCAGCGGCATGGCCAACCCCGAAAAACAAATCGATGGCAGTGTATTGTGGCATGGCTACACCTCCGATATTACCGAACGCAAAACAGCAGAAGAAGCTTTACAGAAAAGTGAAGAGAAATTCCGCAGCCTGGTAGACTCAATCAACGATGTCATCTTTACCCTTGACAAAGAATTGCGGTACAGCGGGGTTTTTGGCAACTGGATCAACACCCTGGGGTTAACCAAAGAAACCTTTCTGGAAAAAACCCCCACTGAAATTCTTGGCGAGGAAATGGCCCAAGTACACAACAATGCTGCATTACAGGCATTGAAAGGAGAAGTAATTACCTACGAATGGCAAATGCTCTCTGGCAAAGAAACTGCTTATTACCAAACCACCCTCTCCCCCATCTACAACAAGCAGGGTGTAGTTACCGGCCTTTCGGGGGTTGGAAGAGACATTACTTCCACCAAAAGGGCTGCAGAGCTCGAAAAAGAAATTCAACTTACCCGCAATACTGTGGAATTCAAACAGAAATTCCTGGCCAGCATGAGCCATGAAATTCGCACACCCCTCACCGGAGT
>RECE01000351.1 GCA_007694165.1 Bacteroidota bacterium | reverse complement strand
CCGTCAGCGGTACGTACTTCCAGCACATAGTTAGCGGTAGGCAAGGACAGGTAACCTGCAAACTCACCATATTCAAAATTGAACAAGGCTGCGTCGCCACCCATGGCCCATACACTTACTTCAGGAGCATCGGTAGAACCGTGGAATACCAACAGATCTGTTTCGTCAGTTTCCATCGCTTCTTCACGTGCACCGGCAAACGGATATATGGTGAAAGCAGGAGCAGGGTCATAACCCATGTCACTTACAATACCATTGGCAACGATTACATACGTTTCATCGGCATCCAGGGTAACAGTAATGTCAAATACGGATGCTTCAATACCTGCACCGGCAGGGGCAATGTCAATGTTCAATTCTACACCTGCAGGAACATCTACAAAAGGAGTAGCCGTTCTGAAGTCAAACTCTCCATAGAAAAGGTCACCGTTTACAAATACATCAACACTGGAAGCGGCCATATCGGCAGCATTGTGGATGAACTGTGCGCGGGCCATATCGGGCATATCTGAAACAGCATTTACCGAAATGTTGTCAATCATCCAGTACCATGCCCATGATTCGTTATCATCAAATTCAAATCTGATCCAGAGAGAGTCACTGCTGGTAAATCCTTCAATGATTAAACTTTCGCTCACAGATGTTACATCAAAGGGGCCTGTAAAACCGGTGGAAGATCCCTGATTGCTGTTATAGGTTGCAATGGTTTCCCAGTTTTCACCATCATTACTAACCTTTACATAGGCTACCTGGTTGCCCAGATGACGGTAGTGGTGTGCAAATGACAATCCAATGTCGCCACCTTCAAAATCTGCAAGGTCAATGATGGGAGCCTGGAGTATACTCCATACATTCACACCGCCTGAACCACCTGCATCGCTATCAACAAAAGCAAAGTTTCCGTCCATAGGATCACTTACCACAAACTTGTCAGGATCACCTATTCCCCAGATATTTCCGGAACCTGAACCATCAATGATGATCCAGTTGCTGTAGGTGTCTGTGTCTTCAAAATCTTCCATGAAGGGGAATCCTACAATTACAGGCTCTGCTTCAACAAAGAGAGGAAGTTCCAGAAGGTCACCACCAGCTGCAGTTGCCACAAAGAGTCCGAATGCAGGACCATCGCTGTTGTTGGCAGGATTGAGGAATCCACTGGCTACTACAGTCAATGCAGTACCTTCCAGTTCGAGGGCTGCAAGGGGTACGCTGTAAGCTGCTACAACGGTTTCTCCGTCAGCGGTACGTACTTCCAGCACATAGTTAGCGGTAGGCAAGGACAGGTAACCTGCAAACTCACCATATTCAAAATTGAACAAGGCTGCGTCGCCACCCATGGCCCATACACTTACTTCAGGAGCATCGGTAGAACCGTGGAATACGAGCAGGTCAGTTTCGTCAGCTTCATTAGCTTCTTCACGTGCACCGGCAAAGGGATAAATGGTGAAAGCGGGAGCAGGGTCGTAACCTGAAGCGCTTACAATACCATTGGCTACTATTACGTAGGTTTCGTCTGCTTCCAGTGTAACTGCAATGTCAAAAACGGAAGCTTCTATGCCTGCACCGGCAGGAGCAATGTCAATATTCAGTTCAACACCTGCGGGTACATCCACAAAAGGAGTAGCCGTTCTGAAGTCAAAACCACCATAGAAAAGGTCTCCGTTCACAAATACATCTACACTGGCAGCGGCCAGGTCAGCAGCATTATGAATAAATTGTGCGCGGGCAAAGTCACCCACAAAGCCACGGGTCAAAATCACTGAGGCAGCGTCACCAAGGGTTACATTGCTACCATCGGTAGAAACAGCACGGTGGTAAAGGGTTATTGCATCGCCAATTTCCAGTCCTGCTGCGTCCAGCAAACCGTCTACGGTAGCGAAGTCAGCAACAAATTCGGTTGCACCTGCGGTAGAGGCGTTTACCAAAATGGCGTTGAAACCTGCATCAGCAGCCAGTTGCCATACGTATGCAATGGAATCTCCATCATCATCTGTGGCAGCAGCCCATGTGGGTACAAAAGGAGTATCGGGGGCACCGGCAATAGTGATTTCAGCACCGTCAGCAGGAGCTGTAATGGCTGATGCTGTGGGTGCGGCATTGGGTGATGCCAATACCTGACCTCTTATTTCTCCGGGACCATATGCAGAAGTGTGCAGATTTACATACCATAGTCCTGCCAGAAGTTCAGTAATGTCAGTTTCGGTAAGATCAAGTATGTTTTCACCGGCAGCCCATGATCCGGCTTGTTCTCCGGCTTCAAGATCTGATTCCAGCCAGTAAGCTACCGGGCCATTGGCACCTGTAGCAGCACGGTGGAAATGTGACATGGTATAGGTTCCTTCCAGTCCGGAGAATGAGCCGTCAAGCTGCAATACATTCCCTGCAAGGGTTACAGATACACTGCCAGTTCCAGCGCTCAAATTGGCCGGAACTTCAACGATACCTGAGAGAGTAGCTTCGAATTCCTGTACAACAGGCAACTCAAGGACTGTTCCGTCAGCCAGTACTGCAATAAGGGCAAAACCTGCTCCATTGCTGTTGTTGGCGGGATTCAGAAAACCTGAGGCCAATACGATGGCTGCTCCGCCTTCCAATGTGCGCAAATCAGCACCGAAAGAGACAATAATGTCATCGGGTGCGGCGTTGGCAGCAATGTCAAGTGTAAAATAGGAAGCAGGTACACTTATATAACCGGCAAAGTCGGTATATTCAGCATCTGTTACGATGGTGGCCACATAACGTGCTCCTACATTTACTGAGGGTGCATCTGTTACACCATGGAATACCAACACATCAACCTCGTCTGTTTCATTGGCGGTTTCTCTTGCGCCGGTAAACAGTTCAAGACTGAAGGGTTCAGCGGGTGAATAACCTGTATCACTTACAATACCTGAGGCAATGGCGATATAGGTTTCGTCAGTTGCCAGGGTTACCGTAACTGCACCGTCGTCATTGGTGTAAGGGGTGCCGTTGGGGAGCACCACAATGTTGAGGGCAACACCGGCGGGTACATCTACAAATGGAGTAGCTTCTCTGAAGCCGAAATCCGTCAGCAGGGAATCTCCATTTACATATACATCTACAGAGCTTACAGCTGCATCAGCAGAGTTGTGAATGATCTGCAGCCTGGCTGTTTGTGCACTAACACTGCTTATAAAAGCAAACAGAAATAATGCGAAGAAGGCTAAATTTAGTTTTGTTTTTCTCATGATTTTTAAAATTTAATAAATACAATTTTGGTTTGTGAGCGAGAGATAAACTGATAAAAGAATTTATTGTTCAACAATAAGATAAAAAGATTAAACAGAAATGCCTTTTTTCTTTCATTTACATTGCTGTATTGGCTTTAACTGGATGAAATACAGCCAATAGCATCAGTTTTTTCAGCTTATTTAAAAATTGTTAATGAGGTTTAGCCGAAATAAAAAGAACGGAAAAAAGAACGTTTCAAATTCTGTTTATCTGTTTATTCAAAACGTTAGACAGGCAGGTTTCCGATTACCCTTATTATTATTACTGGTAATTTTTGTTAATGTGCAGGAATGACCAACTATATTTGGATATCATTAAACACGAAATGCCAGTTGAAGATGGCTTTGAAGAAATGGAGATAAGGGGGTCCTGATAAATTCCTGTCTTGAAATTTCAGGATGGAGCCAGAATTGCAATCGTCGTTTGCATCTATGTAGATGGATCTGAAAATAAATGACCGGGGTTGTGAAATTATTTTTGAAATGTTGAAAAAAATACCGTAATTGCATCAAAAATCCTAAGCCCTATGACAACACGAAGAATCAAAACACTTACTCAGTTTATTGTAGAACGACAGTCCCAATATCCCCAGGCCAAAGGTGCCCTGACCCGGCTGTTGAATGATTTGGCCACGGCAGCCAAAATTGTAAACCGTGAAATCAATGCAGCCGGCCTGGTGGACATTCTCGGGTATGAGGGTACAGACAACATACAGGGAGAATCGCAAAAGAAACTGGATGTATATGCCAATGAGCGTTTTATTGAAGCTTTGAAAGGTGGCGGCGAATGCTGTGCCATTGCTTCAGAAGAGAATGAAAAGATCATCTCTTTCCAAAATGAGTACTCTGAAAAAGGGAAGTATGTTATAGCCATCGACCCATTGGATGGAAGCAGCAATATAGAAGCCAATGTCTCCATCGGCACTGTTTTTTCCATTTACCGTCGAAAATCCGAAGCAGGGGGAGGTACCCTGGAAGATTTGCTTCAGCCCGGTGTAAACCTGGTGGCTGCGGGTTACATTATTTATGGCTCTTCTACCATGCTCGTATACTCAACGGGTAAAGGAGTAAATGGTTTTACCCTGGATCCCAGTGTAGGGATTTTCTGTTTGTCGCATCCTGATATGCGCTACCCTGAAAATTCTCAAATCTACTCTATCAATGAAGGAAACTACATTTATTTTCCTGAAGGAATAAAGCAATACATTAAATATTGCCAGGAAGATGATTCAGCCACTCTCAGGCCCTATACTTCGCGCTATATTGGTTCAATGGTTGCCGATTTTCACCGCAATCTTATCAAAGGGGGGATTTTCCTATATCCCGGTACCACCAAACATCCCAAGGGAAAACTCAGGTTGCTTTATGAAAACAACCCTGTAGCTTTTCTTGCAGAGCAAGCCGGAGGAAAATCCTCCGACGGCTTCAGGCGAACCCTGGAAATAGAACCCAAAACCCTGCACCAGCGATCCCCTTTGTATATTGGACCAAAGGCAATGGTAGAAAAAGTAGAAGCTTTGATGAGGGAATTTTCTCCCGAATTTGAGAAAAAATAGCTTCCCTAACAATCAACTTTAATGAATTTGTCTTTAAGCAGGGTATTGAATATCTTTGCACGGTTTTTTATTCAATACCTGCCAAGTGAAGCCTGCTGATTTTTTATCCCTCTACAAAGACAACGAAATTGTAAAAGATTTGTCCACTGTTTTGAAAAGCAGTGAACAACAGTTTGTGACGCTTTCGGGTATGGCAGGCTCTTCTGCAGCTATAGTAATGGCTGCAGCGTATCGATCAGTGGCAAAACCCGCAGTATGTATCCTCTCTTCACGCGAAGCGGCTGCCTACTTTTTCAATGATATTGAAAATCTGCTGGATGAGAAAGACCTTCCATACGAGAAAAGAGGCATTTTTCTTTTTCCATCATCCTATAAAAAACCTTATCAAACCACCGAAATCGACAATGCCAATGTGCTGCTGCGTTCGGAGGTGGTAAACCGGCTTTCTGCCGAAACCAAAAAGTTTATCGTAGTCACTTATCCTGAAGCCCTTACCGAAAAGGTGGTTTCACGAAAGGTGCTCAGAAAGAATATCCTTGCATTGCACAAAGGGGAAGCTACTTCGGTAGACTTTATCCTTGAGCTGCTGCTTGAATATGGTTTTTACCGCGTGGATTTTGTGGTTGAACCCGGTCAGTTTTCCCTGCGTGGGGGTATCGTAGATGTATTTTCCTATTCCAACGATTTCCCCTTCCGCATAGAGATTATGGGCGACGAGGTGGAAAGCCTCAGAACCTTCAATCCCGAAACCCAGATTTCGGTGGAGAGGCTGGAGAAGATTACCATTTTGCCCGATATCCACCTTTTGGGTGAAAAGCACGAAAAGGAAGATTTTTTCACCATCTTGCCTTCCCATACCCTTTTCTGGAGCGAAGATGTAATGTTTGCCCGGGAAACCATCAAAGAAGCTTTTTCCAAAGCACAAACCATTTTCGAAAACTTTACTTCAGGGGTCAAACATTCTCTCCCGGAAGAAATGTTTGTAAGTGGTGATGTTTTTGCTGAGAAAATCAGCCAGTTTACCAACATAGAGTTTCGCAGGCATTTTTTTGAAGAGCAGACTACTGCCTCCTTCGATTTTGACTTCAGCCCGCAACCTTCTTTCAACAAGAATTTTGATCTTCTCATCAGAAACCTGATGGAGAAAACCTCTCATGGTTTCAGGAACTTTCTCTTGTCGGATAATCCCCGCCAGCTGAGCAGAATCCATTCCATATTTGAGATTGTGGCCGAGGAGAAGCAACAGGACGGATACCTGAAGCATGAGATCCTTCCCGTTTCATTGCATGAAGGTTTTATCGACCATTATTCGAAAATTCTTTGCTATACCGACCACCAGATTTTCGAGCGCTACCACCGTTTTCGTATCCGTGATAAGTTCCCTGGTAAGAAATCCATCACCCTCAAGGAAATCAACAACCTGCAACAGGGAGATTATGTTACTCACATAGATCATGGGGTGGGTATTTTCAGCGGACTGGAGAAAATTGAAGTGAATGGAAAGCTGCAGGAAGCTATCCGGCTCATATACAAGGGCAACGACATTCTTTATATCAGCATCCACAGTCTGCACCGCATTGCCAAATACTCCGGCAAGGAAGGTGCTGAACCTGTTTTGAACCGTCTGGGTTCACCAGCCTGGGCCAATCTGAAGAAAAAAACCAAGAGCAGGGTTAAAGATATCGCCAAAGACCTTATCCGTCTGTATGCCGAACGAAAGGCAAAAGAAGGGTTTGCCTTTGCCCCCGACACCTATTTGCAAAATGAGTTGGAAGCCTCTTTTATTTATGAAGATACTCCCGACCAGGTGAAAGCAACCTTTGATGTGAAAGAGGACATGCAGAAGGCCTATCCCATGGATCGTCTTATATGCGGAGATGTGGGATTTGGGAAAACAGAAATTGCCATCAGGGCTGCCTTTAAAGCGGTTACCGACAGCAAGCAGGTGGCAGTGCTGGTGCCTACCACCATCCTGGCGCTGCAGCATTACCATACTTTTTCCGAAAGGTTGAAAGATTTTCCGTGCAACATTGATTTTATCAATCGTTTTCGCACCCAGAAAGAAAAAACAGCCATCCTCAAAAAAGTGAAGGAGGGAACCATCGATATCCTCATTGGCACCCACCGCCTGGTAAGCGGTGATGTGCATTTCAAAGACCTGGGGTTGCTGGTGATAGATGAAGAGCAAAAGTTTGGCGTATCTACCAAGGAGAAACTCAAAAAGCTGAAGATAAATGTAGATACCTTAACCCTGACAGCTACACCCATTCCCCGCACGCTGCAATTCTCTCTCATGGGAGCCCGCGATTTATCGCTGATCAATACCCCGCCCCTTAACCGGTATCCCATTGTTACCGAGCTGCATGTTTTCAACGAAGAACTTGTGCGGGATGGTATTATGTATGAGGTGAGCCGGGGAGGACAGGTATTTTTTATCCACAACCGGGTGCAAAATATTGAACAGGTGGCGGCCATGATAAAGCGCCTTTGCCCCGATTTGCGCATTGCCATAGGTCATGGGCAGCTGCCCGGTCCTAAGCTGGAAGAGGTGATGGTCGATTTTATCGATGGCCATTTCGATGTGCTGGTGGCCACCACCATTGTTGAGTCGGGGCTGGATATTCCCAATGCCAATACCATTATGATCAATAATCCGCACCATTTCGGTCTCAGCGATCTGCACCAGATGCGGGGCAGGGTAGGGCGTACCAACAAAAAAGCATTCTGTTACCTGCTGGCACCGCCCCTTACCTCTCTTACTGAGGATGCCCGAAAGCGCCTGAGAACCATCGAAGAATTTTCTGACCTGGGAAGCGGATTCAATATTGCCATGCGCGACCTCGATCTGCGGGGTGCCGGCAACCTGCTGGGGGGAGAGCAAAGTGGTTTTATTTCGGAAATAGGATTTGAGATGTACCACAAAATCCTGGATGAAGCCATACTGGAACTCAAACAAACCGAATTTAAAGACCACTTTACGGCCGAAGAAGCGGGTGATATCGGGTTTGTGAAAAATTGCGTGCTGGAAACAGACCTTCAACTGCTGATTCCCACCGACTACGTGGAAAGCACTTCAGAGCGGCTCAATCTCTACAAAGATTTGGACAATTTTGAAAAGGAAAGTCAGCTCGATGAGTTTATCCGCAATATGGAAGACCGGTTTGGACCTGTGCCTCCCGAAACAGAAGGATTGTTTAAGGCCATCCGTTTGCGCTGGCTGGCAGGAAACCTGGGATTCGAGAAAATTATTCTCAAAGCAGGAAAATTTATCGGCCATTTTATCTACAACCAGGATTCGGTGTTTTACAACAGTGAAACTTTTCCCGCTATTCTTGCCTTCGTGCAGCAGTACCCGCGCAAGTGCCTTATCAAGGAGTCGGAAAAAAGGCTGCTGCTGAATGTGAAAAATGTGCAAAACATTGACGAGGCCTTTGATTTCCTTACTACCATGAAGCAGGGGATTGGTGCTTCTGTTTGAGGGGGTTTTTAATGTTTTCTTTTTTTCAGAAGGTCATGTTTCTATTTGGTGAATAGTTTTAATTCGCTATCATTATCGCATCTTATTTCGTGCGGGTGTTACATTGCGCCGGCACCCAATGCCTGCTGAAAACAACCTGCTTTTCCGGCGCCGATTATCTTTTGGCACATTTACCACGGGCTTCACCCGTGGCTGGGTGAGCTGTAGTCATCCCGTCACTTTTGGGATTTGCCGCTCGTGACGGGGCCACTCCAAGTGACCCCGCC
>RECE01000236.1 GCA_007694165.1 Bacteroidota bacterium | reverse complement strand
CCATTAACCCTGAATACATGAACAAAATTGCAGTAAAGAACCCGGTAGTAGAATTGGATGGCGATGAAATGACCCGTGTAATCTGGACGTTTATAAAAGAGAAATTGATTTTCCCTTATCTTGACATCGATATAAAGTATTACGATTTAGGGATGGAGTATCGTGATGAAACCAATGATCAGGTTACCATCGATGCTGCTCATGCCATCAAAAAGTATGGTGTGGGAATCAAATGTGCCACCATAACACCGGATGAGGCACGTGTGGAAGAATTTGATTTGAAGCAAATGTGGCGCTCTCCCAATGGAACCATCAGAAATATACTGGGAGGAACGGTTTTTCGTGAACCGATACTTATCTCCAATATTCCCCGCCTGGTGCCTGGCTGGACCAAACCTATCTGCATTGGCAGGCATGCTTTTGGCGATCAGTACCGGGCTACCGACTTTTTAACCAAAGGACCCGGAAAACTTACCATAACTTTTACTCCCGATGATGGTTCAGAACCTGTTAAGCATGAGGTATATCAGTTTGAAGATGATGGCGTAGCCCTTGCCATGTTCAACACCGACGATTCGATTGCAGGTTTTGCCCGTTCGTGCATGAACCAGGCATTGATGAAGAAATGGCCTCTATATCTTTCCACAAAAAATACCATCCTTAAAAAATACGACGGCCGCTTCAAGGATATATTTCAGGATATTTTTGATAAGGAGTTCAGCCAAAAATTTGAAGAAGCCGGAATCACCTACGAGCACAGACTTATAGATGATATGGTAGCTGCAGCGCTGAAGTGGGAAGGGGGTTTTGTATGGGCTTGTAAAAATTATGACGGTGACGTGCAAAGTGATACCGTTGCACAAGGCTTTGGGTCGCTGGGCTTGATGACTTCAACCCTTATTACTCCTGATGGGAAAACCATGGAAGCAGAGGCCGCTCACGGCACTGTAACGCGGCACTATCGACAGCACCAACAAGGAAAACCTACTTCTACCAATCCCATAGCCAGCATTTTTGCCTGGACCCGTGGTCTTGCTTTCAGAGGAAAACTCGACGGGAATGCAGAACTTCAGGATTTTGCCCAAACCCTGGAGAAAGTATGTATACAAACCGTGGAAAACGGGGAGATGACCAAAGACCTTGCTTTATTAATCCATGGAAGCAAAATGCAAAAAGAGCACTATCTTACCACGGAGGAATTTCTTGAAGCGATCAACAAAAACCTTAAAAACGAACTTACAGATAACTGACCATTAACCAAAAAAAGCCAAAACCATGGAGTATATAAAACACCGTTTTTATGAATCAGCACTGAAAAAGTTTGATGAATACCAGAAAATAAAAAAAGAATATTCTGACGTAGTAATAGGTAAAGTAACAATTGGTGATGTTTTCGCCGGAATGAAAGGGGTTCCGAGCTTGCTTACCGAAACCTCCAAGCTTGATCCCAATGAAGGGATACGCTTCAGAGGCATGGCATTGACTGAACTGAGAAGAACCATCCCACGCCTTTGCGAGCATGGCGAGCCGCTGCCCGAAGGGTTGTTTTACCTGATGCTCATCGGTGAAGTGCCGGAGCTGGACGATATCAGCAACATCAGCAAAGACTGGGCTACACGGGCCATTGTTCCTCCCCATGTATTCGATGTTATCGATGCCATGCCCAAATCAGCCCGCCCTATGGCCCAGTATGTTGCCGCTATTACTGCAATGGCATCCGATTCCTATTTTTTAAATGCACACCAGGCGGGGGTTAGCAAAAAACACTACTGGGATACTACCTATGAGGATGTAATGAATCTTATTGCCCGCTTGCCGCGTATTGCAGCTTACATTTACCGCAGATCTTTTCACCGGGGAGAACATATTGATCCCGATCCGCGCCTGGACTGGGCGGGTAACTTTGCTCATATGATGGGCTATAGTGCACCACCACACAAAAGACTTATGCGCTTGTATATGAGCGTGCATGCAGACCACGAGGGAGGCAACGTTTCTGCCCATACAACCCACCTGGTTGGATCTGCACTCAGCAATCCCTATTATGCCTACGCGGCAGGAATGTTAGGACTTGCAGGTCCCCTTCACGGATTTGCCAATCAGAACGTTCTTAGCTGGATTATTGATATGATGAGGGAATTAAACGATGAAGATCCTTCCACAGAAAGAATCAAGCGTTACGTGAAAAAATACCTCGATGCCGGAGGGGTAATACCCGGCTTTGGCCATGCTGTATTGCGTATTACAGACCCCAGGTATACTGCTCAAAAGGAATTTGCAGAAAAATTCATCAAAGAAGACAACCTGGTAAATATTGTCAACAAGTTGTTTGAAGTAGTCCCTCCGCTGCTCGAGGCTACAGGAAAGGTGAAAAACCCCTGGCCCAATGTGGATGCATACAGTGGTGCTTTATTGCGATATTACGGCATAAAGGAACATCAATTTTATACGGTTATGTTTGGAATGTCAAGGGCTTTGGGTGTGCTTTCTTCCTTGCTGTTCGACAGGGTGTTTGCACTGCCTATTGAAAGGCCCACTTCATACCCATTGCAATGGTACAAAGACGTAGCAGAAGGAAAAATTAAACCCAAACTGTAAAAAGCAAAACATGCGGATTGTGGGTTGTCAATGCCCACACCGTTTTTTCGTACTATCATAATATTTAAGATTCGCTTTCTCCTGTAGATGAAGGGTAATCATATTGATTGTGTTTTTTTTTCTGCAGCACTGGCCTCTTTCGATTTACTAAAACCTATTATAAGATGAAGGATTAGCATCTTAACCAAAAATAATTAATGACTTATGACAAAACTACCTTACAACATCAAAGACCGTTTATCTACGCTAAAGGGCGATTTTGATTTTTTCAGCCTTGTGAAACTTGAAAAAGAGGGTAAAAAGGTTGCACATCTTCCGTTTTCAATAAGGATATTGCTGGAAAACGCTTTGCGCAATTACGACGGTTTTGGAATTACAAACGAGAATATAGAAACGCTGCTCAACTGGAAACCCGGGCCCTCGGATATGGATATTCCTTTTAAGCCTGCACGAGTATTGATGCAGGATTTTACCGGTGTACCTGCTGTAGTGGATATTGCCTCTCTGAGGGCTGAAGTTGCCCGCAAAGGGAAAGATCCCAGGGCAATCAACCCCCTTGTACCTGTTGATTTGGTAATAGACCATTCCGTTCAGGTCGATTTTTTCGGAACGCAGTATTCCAGTCAACGCAACGTAGAAGTTGAATACCAGCGCAATGGAGAAAGGTACCAGTTTTTGAAATGGGCGCAAAAAGCCTTTGATAACTTTTCTGTAGTGCCCCCTGGCATGGGAATATGCCACCAGGTTAATCTTGAGTATCTGGCACAGGGTGTAACCATACGAGATGGGGTGGCTCTGCCCGACACTTTGGTAGGCACTGACAGTCATACACCCATGGTGAATGGTATTGGTGTTATAGGGTGGGGGGTAGGCGGAATTGAAGCTGAGGCTGCCTTGCTGGGACAACCCATCTATTTCATCATGCCCCAGGTAATTGGCTTACAACTTACCGGGAAACTCCCGTTGGGCACCACAGCCACTGACCTGGTGCTTACCATAACCCAGTTGCTTCGTTCGCATGGAGTAGTTGGGAAATTTGTAGAAGTCTTTGGAAATGGACTCGATGGTCTTACTGTGCCTGACAGGGCAACGATTTCCAATATGTCGCCCGAATTTGGCTGCACCGTAACCTACTTTCCGGTTGATGATCGTACCCTGGATTATATGCGCAAAAGCAACCGGCCCGAAGAGCAGGTGAAACTGGTGGAAGATTATTGCAAAGCAAATATGCTTTGGCGCACAGGAGATGAGAATATTACCTATTCTCAGGTGCTGGAGCTTGATCTTTCTACTGTTGAGCCTACTATCGCCGGACCCAAAAGACCCCAGGATAAAATCCTGCTGCGCCAGGCAAAAGATACTTTTAAGGGTTTGCTCACATCCGATTTTAAGCGGGAATACATTGAGCCCGATAAAAGAGAAATGGATCGGTGGTCAGCCGAAGGGGGAGGTACAGGAATAAAGCAGGAACCTCAAGCTACCCCGGCGGGTGTGGAGGTTGAAACAGAAAAAAGCCCCGGCATGAGAACCGTGGAGATAAAAGTAAACAACGAACGCTTCAGCATCAGTGATGGTTCAGTAGTGATAGCAGCCATTACCTCCTGCACCAACACATCCAATCCTTCGGTAATGATAGGAGCAGGCATACTGGCCCGCAAAGCGCGGGCACTGGGGCTGGATGTAAAACCCTGGGTGAAAACATCCCTGGCACCGGGTTCCAAGGTCGTTACCGACTATCTCGAAAAGTCCGGTTTGCTGGAAGACCTGGAGGCTCTTAAGTTTCATGTGGTTGGCTATGGATGCACCAGTTGTATTGGTAATTCGGGACCCTTGCCCCCTCACATTGCAGAAGCTGTTGATAAAAATGAGCTGGTGGTGTCTTCTGTCCTTTCCGGAAACCGGAATTTTGAAGCACGGGTACATCCCCAGGTAAGAATGAATTTCCTTATGTCGCCTATCCTGGTAGTGGCTTATGCACTTGCCGGCAGGATAGATATAGACCTGGTAAATGAACCCCTTGCCTACGACCCGAACCTCAATCCTGTTTACCTGAAAGACATCTGGCCCGGCCATGATGAAATCCAGGACACCATGAGCAAAGTGCTTACTAAAGACGATTTTGAAAAAAATTACAGTAAAATCTTCGAAGGCAACGACATCTGGAAAGATATGAAAGTGCCCGAGGAGCAAATCTATCAGTGGGATGACAAATCCACCTATATCAAAGAAGCTCCCTTTTTCAGGGATATTTCTGTAGAACCCCAAACCCCAGGCGATATTTCAGGCGCTTATCCGCTGCTGGTGCTGGGCGATAGTATCACTACCGACCATATTTCGCCCGCTGGTGCTTTTGGACCCCATTCTCCCGCCGGTCAATATCTTCTCGACCAGAATGTTGAACAGAAGAATTTCAACTCCTATGGTTCACGCAGAGGAAATGATGAGGTTATGGTGCGGGGTACCTTTGCCAATGTGCGCATCAAAAACAAACTGGCACAGCGCGAAGGAGGCTACACCACACATATCCCAAGCGGTGAGCATACCAGTGTATACGAAGCAGCGCAGAAGTACAAAGCAGAAAACACACCCCTAGTGGTGCTGGCGGGTAAAGAGTACGGTAGCGGTTCGAGCCGCGACTGGGCCGCCAAAGGAACCAGCCTTCTGGGTATTAGAGCTGTAATTGCCGAGAGTTACGAGCGTATACACCGAAGCAATCTTATCGGCATGGGCGTTTTGCCATTGCAGTATAAAAGTGGTGAAAGTGCTCAGGCACTGGGCTTAAAAGGCAATGAGAAGTTTTCCATTACCGGTATTGCCGAAGGATTGACTCCTTTGAAAGTGCTTGCTGTAAAAGCTGAGTCGGAAGATGGTAAAATAACTGAATTTGAAGTAATTGCCCGAATCGATTCTCTTATTGAGGTGAAGTACTATGAGCATGGAGGGATTCTTCATTATGTGCTCAGAGATTTTCTTAGCAGGTAAATCAAGCCAGTATAAAAGCGGTTTCAAGCTTTCGAACCATAGTATTGAATATATTGATTGATTTATATGTGTCTGTGTGTTTTCCGAAAAGGGATTATCACACATGCACATTTTTTTGTAAGAGATACCGGACATTCAGAAACCCGGTATAAGTCCTGATAACCATTTTTATGAGGAATAATAGCAGAATATTAAGCCTTTTATAACGAGATAAAGTGTTGCAAAACAAGGTAAAACGTCGCTTAAAAATCAAATTTATTAAACTGGAACAGTTTTTGCTAACCACAGAGCGTTGTTAGGAATTGTTAATTCAAAACATTTTACTTTTCCTGACTTTTCAATTCATCATGAACCAAAACGTAAAAGATGAAGACAAACACTTTGAAAATCATTGCAGGAATTATTTTTGTTTATTTTGCTTTTCAAACAAAAGTACAAAGTCAAAATCAGACCGGAGACCTTACCGAAGCTGAATCTTCCACTTTCAGGCTGCATGCTGTGAATCTAAGGCTCTTTCAGTCTACCTTGTTTTCCAACGACAAATATTATCCGGGACTGGGTCTAAAGACTGAATTTCTGTGGAATGAACAGCTTTTGGCCCTTGAGTACAACCGGCTGGATGAGTTTGACCTGTTCTGCTCCTCCTACAATAGCATCAATCAAGTCAACCTGATGGTAGGAAAACAATATGGAGATGAAAGATTCATTGTTTACGGACAAGCCGGGTTGGGAGTTGTATGGGGCTTGAAAAGGGGGGATATTGTTCCTGATAGCTCAGCTGGCTGGCTTACGCTTTGCCGGGAATATGAAAAGGAGAAATACAGTACATTAGGGGTTCCCATTGAGTTGGGAGTGAGATACCATGTTTTACCCTTTATGTCGCTTGGATTGGGTGCCGGGGTTAATCTTAATCCCGAAAACTCCGGGGCAAGCATTCACTTCAGCATTGGGTTTGGTAAATTCCGTTAAATAAAATTCAGAGATTTACTGGTATGAGAAAACAAAACATACATTCCGCGGTTTTAAATACAGTAAAAACCAAAATTTAAAAGATAAACCATGGAAAATGTTTTGAAACGTCTGGGTATTGGCCCCATGAACCCCGGTGCTTCCACCGGGGTTCAGTGGCTTACTACCCGTGGAAAGGAAAACCATTCTTTGTCACCCATCAACAACAAGCTTATTGCCAGTGTGCAAAGTGCTACCCTGGATGATTATGAAACCATCCTGAAAAAAGCTGAAGAAGCTTTTAAGGTTTGGCGTGAAGTGCCTGCCCCAAAAAGGGGAGAGGTGGTCAGACTTATTGGCAATGCATTGCGTGAAAACAAGGAAGATCTCGGATACCTGGTTAGCTGGGAGATGGGTAAAATTTACCAGGAAGGATTGGGTGAAGTGCAGGAGATGATTGATATCTGCGACTTTGCTGTAGGTCAGAGCCGCCTGCTCAATGGGTTTACCATGCATTCGGAGCGCCCAAAACATCGAATGTACGATCAGTACCAGCCCCTGGGCATCGTAGGCTTGATTACTTCCTTTAACTTTCCGGTAGCCGTTTGGGCCTGGAATGCCATGATTGCCGCCGTTTGTGGCGACGTGGTGGTATGGAAACCCAGCTCTAAAACACCCCTTACAGCCATTGCCGTGCACAATATCATTGCAGATGTGTTGAAGAAAAACGATGTGCCCGAAGGTGTATTCAACCTGGTTATAGCAGGTTCAGATGTACTGGGCGAAAATTTTGTTGCCGATCGCCGCATTCCCCTGTTTTCCATCACCGGCTCTACTGCCGTGGGAAAAAAACTGGCCGGAATCATCGGTGCCCGCCTGGGAAGAACCATCCTGGAGCTGGGCGGAAACAACGCCGTTATCATTGCCCCCACAGCAAACCTCGAAATGGCCATCAAATCGGTGGTGTTTGGTGCCGTGGGCACGGCAGGGCAGAGGTGTACCTCTACCCGTCGCATCATTGTGCATGAAAGTATTTATGATCAGGTAGTCGAAAAACTGAAAATTGCCTACAAAAGTGTAGCGGAAAAAATCGGCAACCCACTCAAAGATCAAACTTTGGTAGGACCGCTTATCAGTGAAGGTGCAGTGAATGATTTTCTCAATGCCATCAAAAAAGTAAAAGAAGAAGGCGGGAAAGTGCTCTTTGGCGGTACATCCTATGATTGCGAAAACCGCGATTTTTGCCATTACGTGGTGCCGGCACTTGTGGAGGCCGAAAATCATTACGAAATTGTGCAGGAAGAAACCTTTGCACCCATCCTTTACATCATCAAATACAAAACCATTGAAGAAGCCATTGCGCTCAACAATGGCGTGCCCCAGGGTCTTTCTTCCTCTATTTTCACCGAAAACATCCGTGAGTCCGAACTGTTCCTTTCCGAAACCGGTTCCGATTGCGGAATTGCCAATGTAAACATCGGCACTTCCGGTGCAGAGATCGGGGGTGCCTTTGGCGGAGAAAAAGACACCGGCGGGGGCCGCGAATCAGGCTCCGACAGCTGGAAAAGCTACATGCGCCGCCAGACCAATACCATCAACTATGGCGCTGATTCGCCCCTGGCACAGGGCATTCAGTTCGGGTTTTAACCCATTACATACATTGTATCACGAACCGGAAAGGCTAAGGAGCTTTTCCGGTTTTTTTTATTGCTCTTGAGTGAAAAGGCAGCTATGGAACAATGCTGAAATTGACCCTGGTACACATCAAGTCCACCCTATCTTTTTTACCACAATAGTTGCACAACCGATAAAAAGGCTATATTTACACTTTCAATACGTCAAAACCCAACCATGCACTACGGTATAACCCAGCATACCTGCCCGGAAAGCACCATGCAAATCCAGTCGGATGCCTCTGAGGGCAGACCTCAGGACTATGCGCTGGTGTTTGCATTAATGATCAAAGAGTTGGTATGGACGACCATTTTCCGTGGAAGTTTATTTGTAAACCGGGAAATATTCCTCATAAAAGCAAGTGCAATAGAAAATGAATTCCATTTCTATGATTATT
>RECE01000368.1 GCA_007694165.1 Bacteroidota bacterium | reverse complement strand
GTGCGGATAATGTTGTTGCTGATGGCATGCTGGTCGAAAATATCGGGATAAAATGTCTTGATGTTTTTGCCATCATACCTGTTAAGCCCATCCCAGGTGCCAAACCACATATAACCTTTTGAGTCGCGATAGATAGAATTGACGGCACTGTTGGACAATCCGTGCTCATTGATTATCTGGGTTGAACGCCATACCTGCTTTTCAGAGGCAGGCAATGACTCAATGGCAACAACCAAATGAATTGTAAAAAGAAACAGTACAAAATAGATTATGATTATATGTCGGTTCATAACAGGGTGAGAAAAGGACTTTAAATGCCTGAGAAAAGAATACGTATTCAGGGCCTGAATTGATTATGTAAATTTAAAAAATCCTGTCGAGTTTATGTGCCTGATTTTCTTAAAATTGGATACTTATTTCAGCGATGTTGAATTTCAATAGTATAGGGATAATCCGAAAAATATATTTGATAACAGGGTAGACAAATATGCAAACAGAGTTTACAGTTTGGGATTTCAAATCAGGTACCTTTAACATTAAAAGAGAATATATGAGAAAATTTTTACCGGATTTTAGTTCCTGTGGGATTCTGAAGATATCAGCGGTAGTTTTGATATTTTTAATGGGGCTTCAGATGCAGGCCCAGCAGATCGATGTTCCACGTATCAATTCGATGCCTGATTTACCCAATCCCTACCAAATGCGGGATTGGCAGGACGTTGCCATGGGGTATGACTCCCTGGTTTTCGATATAAATCTTACCGGACAGTATCAACCTTTTGTGTTTTTCAGGGAGGGCTCCGTTAATTATCCCGGATTTCCCAGTTTTGGGCTGCATACGGCAGTAGGGACCAATTATCCTGCGTCTGGGGAAGGGATAAATGTAATCCCTGCTGTGGTGGGAGCCACATTGGTTGGGATTGACAAGTCGGACCAGTTTGATGAGAATTGGGCCCTGATGATCCAGGATTATTTCAACAAACGCCCGGCAGAAAATATTTACCTCAACCATCCTTCAACACAATCGGGCCATGATTGGTGGTACGAAACCATGCCCAATATTTTCTTTATGCAGCTAAAGGACCTCTATCCGGATATTGCCGTTTTTCAGGAGCAATTGCCAGTGCTGGCTCATCAGTGGCTGCGGGCAGTGCGTGCCATGGGTGGCTCTGATACACCCTGGGCTGTTCCTTATATGAATTACCGTGCCTGGAATATGTCAGAAATGGAACCCTTAAACCAGGGTGTGAAACAGCCTGAAGCGGCCGGGGCTCTCGCATGGATTCTTTATCATGCCTGGAGGGATACAGGAAATCCGGAATTTCTCAAAGGTGCCGAATGGTCGATGGAGTTTCTGGATGGATGGCAATCCAATCCTTCCTATGAGTTGCAGCTACCCTACGGAATTTATACCGCTGCCCGCATGAATGCTGAAATTGGCACTGCTTATAATGTTGAGAAGATGCTGAACTGGGCTTTCGACAGGGGTGCACTGCGCGGATGGGGCGCTATCAGCGGGAACTGGGGAGGCTATGATTGTCATGGATTGATTGGTGAAGCCAATGACAATGGCAATGATTATGCTTTTATGATGAACGGTTACCAGCAGGCTGCGGCACTGGTTCCCATGGTACGCTACGATCATCGCTTTGCAAGAGCAGTAGCCAAGTGGGTGCTCAATATGGCCAATGCTTCCAGGCTGTTTTATCCCAATTACCTTCCATCCAGCATGCAGGACAATTATGAATGGGCGCAAGCCCATGATCCTTCGTCGTTTATAGGATATGAAGCCCTTCGGGAGGTGAAACACGGGCAAAGCCCTTACATGACCGGAGATGCCATAGATGGCGGATGGGCTCAGACCAACCTGATGTTGTATGGTTCCTCTCATGTGGGATATTTGGCGGCTGTTGCCTATAAGACCAATGTAGAAGGGCTACTGAAGCTCGATTTGCTGAAAACTGATTTTTACCGACAGGAGGCTTTCCCTACCTGGCTTTTTTTCAATCCCCATTTGTCTGCTCATTCTGTCCAGCTTCAGTTACCTGCCGGAACACATAAGATTTATGATGTAATCAGTAAAACCTTTTTGCTTCAGAATCAATCAGGTACAGCCATGGTTAATGTGGCTGCGGGTAATGTTGTAATGCCTGTGGTGGTTCCGCAAAGTGCAGCAATCACCCATGAAGGAAGAATTACCCTGGCAGATGGTGTGATAATCGATTTTAATAACGGACAGGATACGGGCGATTTGCCCCCACGCATCAAAGCGCTTGCAGCGGCAGATACGGTTGTGGTAACAGGTGGCTCAACCCAGATTTTCTGCACTGCTGTTGACCCGCAGAACAGTCCGCTGAGCTACTTCTGGTATATGCCTGATGGAAACTTTCCGGGGGAAGAACAGGCAGACTTTACTGCTCCGGAGGAACCCGGTGTATATACTGTTGCCACCAGGGTAACTAACCAGGCAGGTCTTTCCGACTCCATTGCGATTACCATTAAGGTAATGGAGAAAATACCCTATCCTCCGGTTATTCATGAATTGACTGCAAATCCGCGAAAAGTACGTCCGGGAGAACTTATAGCAATGCATTGCCTTGCTGAGGATTACTATGATGAACCTCTAACTTTTGACTGGCATGCACAGGCGGGAGAACTTGCGGGCGAAGGTGAAAGTGTAGTGTATACTGCTCCCGGTATTGTGGGAGACTATTATATAAGGTGTGAAGTAACCACGGTTGATGGACTTTCCCTGAGCGATAGCGTCAGGGTAATGATAAGAGAGTTTCCCGAAGAAGGGGAGGGGGAGAGAATCGCGTTTTATCCGCTAAGGGGTAATGTAAATGATTACAGCGGAAATCAGCTGGATGGCATTGCCGGTGGCGGACTCACATACACCACTGACCAGAATAATATGCATGGGGCTGCAGCATTGTTCAATGGTACATCAGCCCATGTTTTACTGCCAGCTGCTGAGCTTTTCAACTTTACAGAGGCCATGAGTATTTCTGTTTTTATCAATGTTACAGAACATACCTCGCATGAGCAGCATCCGGTATCGCATGGCAGCTGGGAAAACCGGTATAAAATCTCCATAAGTAATCAGCATTTGCGTTTCACCCTGAATACTTCCAATGGTATCAGGGACATGGATACCGAATCGCGGCTGGAATCCGGCAGGTGGTATCATGTAGTGGCCAATTACGATGGTGAGGATATGGAGCTGTGGCTGGATGGCAGCCTGGATGCATTTTTAAGCCATTCGGGAAGTATCGGTCTGTCTCCGGTTCAGCCGGTGCTGGGGCAAAACCTGCCGGGAAACAACAATTTCAATTTCAAAGGGGCCATGAATCGGCTTAATTTTTATGATTTCGCCCTTAGTCCCTCACAGGTGCTGGAAGACCTGGCTTTGTTTACCGAAGAAATCCATAACCCGGATAAGCCCGCAATAATGATATATCCTAATCCGGTGCCGGGGAGGCAGTTTGCTGTCAGAGCCGGATGGGCTGCCAATACCCCTGTTCAATGGCAAATCATAGATTTGTTTGGACGGGTAGTAAAGCAGGGCAAAGTTTCAGACGCTGCTGAGGGTGTTTTTTCCATTGCTTTGGATCAGGGTTTTCCTGCCGGGATTTACGTGTTGCGCGTTTCGGATGGTAATACCGCGGTTACGACCTCTTTTGTGGTGATGTAGTTGTTTGATTAGATCGGGTTACTGCCCCAGCCCATTTAGCTCGTCCGGTGGCGACTTTGAGCTCGCCTCCGGACTAAAATCAGGAATTATAAAATGAGATAAACCCGCTTCCTCCTGCCCTGCCCTGGCGCTGATACAAATTGTTACCGCAAGAATCACCTTTTAGTGCTTTTTACTGGCAACTTGAGATTTCTCAGCGCAGGCGCTTCGAAATGACAGGGTTCATGAAAGATAGAGAGGGGGAGAGGAAGAGGCGGCGCGGAGCGCCTCCTCTTCCTCTCCCCCCCCCTTTTTTAATTAGCGCATTGTCATTTCGACAGAGCAATAGCGACGGAGAAATCTCTATTTTCCCTTTTTGACTTTGTTTGCCATTTCAGTAGTGACTTGAGATTTAGCTACGCTGCTACTTTGTGGCATCTCCCGCAAAAGAGCGGGTGAGAAATCTCAAGGGTTCGAAGTGGAGTATACTCATAAGAAAGTTGTTTGGTTTACTTCTTTGTGAGAAACTAAAGTGCAAGAAGTAACAATACTTCCTTTAGCCGGGCGTCAGTGATTTTTTTACAAAACAACAGTTTCATCGAGATTTTTTTGTAGTACTAAACCCTTAAATATCACATAAAAGCACTGAATTGAGAACCGGATACACAAATTTGGAAACCCAGTGCACACGTTTGCGGAATTCCATGAGTAGATTTGTCGGACGATTTAAAAAACAAAAAACAGAACCTATGGATTTGGCCCGAAGATTTCAAGAAAACCCCATTCTGCGTCCTGCAGATATTCAGCCCAGCATCGAAGGAATGAAAATAGAATGCCTGCTCAATCCGGGAGTGTTTCGTTTTGACGATAAAATCTGGATGTTGTGTCGTGTTGCCGAAAGAACAGAACAAGACGAGGACACCATTAAAGTACCCATCTTTAATGCAGAAGGGAAAATTGAAATCCTCAGTTTTGATAAAAAAGATCCGGATCTGGATGCCACCGATCCCAGGGTCATTGCCTACAAAGGAAAGAACTACCTCACAACACTGTCTCACCTCAGATTGGTAAGCAGCACAGATGGCAAAACCTTCACCGAAGATTCTTCCTATCCACTTATTGGTGGTGAAGGGGCCCTGGAAGCTTTTGGTATTGAAGATTGTCGTGTTACAGAAATGGAAGACGGCTTTCATCTTACCTATACCAAAGTTTCCGAAATTGCAGTAGGGGTGGGCTATATGTATACCCGCGACTGGAAAAACTTTGAGCGGCGGGGAATGATTTTCCCCCCTCACAATAAAGACTCAGCTATTTTTGAACGAAAAATCAATGGCAAATATTACGCACTTCACCGCCCCAGCAGCCCCGAGCTGGGAGGGAACTACATCTGGATTGCCGAATCACCTGACTTGTTGCACTGGGGCAATCATAAATGTATCGCCATTACACGCAACAATATGTGGGACAGTGCCAGGGTAGGAGCAGGTGCCGCACCCATCGAGACAGACCAGGGTTGGCTGGAGATTTATCATGGTGCCAATAAGGAGCATCGTTATTGTCTCGGGGCTCTTCTGCTGGATAAGAATGACCCGTCAAAAGTGCTTGCACGAAGCAAGGACCCTATTATGGAACCCATCATGGACTATGAAAAAACCGGATTTTTTGGCAATGTCATTTTTACCAACGGGCATATCGTGGATGGTGATACCCTTACCATTTATTATGGCGCCAGCGACGAAGTCATTTGCGGAGCAGAATTCTCTGTAAAAGAAATTCTTGCTTCATTAAAATAATTTCTTCCCATTAAGTTGAATCAGAAAAAAACTCAGACCTCTCAAAACCGAAATAATGAAAAATAAGTTACAGACAGAGTTTCGCTTTTTTATGTCTATGCCAAGACTCATGCGTCTTGTGCTGATGACCAACATGATATACGCTTTTGTCCTACCTATCATTGATATTTTTGTGGGTGCCTACATTATGCGAAGTGCTGATAATCCTGCCATGGTTGCTGTTTACCAGCTTTGTGTCTATACGGGTATCCCTTTTACTTTTCTTATCAATGGATACCTGCTCAATAAAATTAATGTGTCCAGGTTGTACAGTTTCGGAATGCTTCTAAGTGGCATTTCAATGCTGTTTATGATGTCTCTCAGCGTAATGACCTTTGCCGGCGTGGCCTTTGCCGGTTTAATAATGGGAATTTCCTTTGGTTTCTTCTGGGCAAATCGTGATTTTCTTGCCCTTGATACTACCAACGACCAGAACAGAAACTACTACTTCGGTGTGGAAACATTCTTTTATACCATTACTTTTATTCTGGTGCCTGCTGCCGTGGGCTGGTTTCTGGTAAGCAGCACAAGACTGGGCTGGTTCGATGGCAGAATTGCCGTTGCCTACCAGATCATTGCCTATGCTGTGATTGTACTTACTATTCTGTCGAGCATAGTTATACATCAGGGTAAATTCAAAAATCCGAAGCAAAAAAAGTTTATCCACTGGAAGTACGATGTGCTATGGTATAAGTTCCTCGGTCTGGCTACTCTCAAAGGTTCGGTGCAGGGATACCTGGTTACCGCGCCGGCCATCCTGGTTATGCGGCTTGTGGGTGATGAAGGTTCGCTGGGCCTTATACAAAGTGTAAGTGGTATACTTACGGCCATACTGCTTTACGTGTTGGGCAGGGTAGCAAAACCTAAACACAGGCTTTATATCTTTTCTGCCGGTATTGTAGTGTTTTTCATAGGAGCACTCACCAATCAGATTCTTTTTTCTGCACTGGGTGTGATCGTATTTGTGCTGTGTAAGGTATTGTTTATGCCTTTGCACGATATTGCCTACTTCCCCATTCAGATGCGCATCATTGATGTGTTGTCAGTGAAAGAAAACCGAAGTGAATTTGCCTATATTTTCAACCATGAATTCGGATTGTATGTGGGCAGGTTTCTGGGGCTTGTGCTTTTTATCTATCTTGCTTTTTATGTTTCAGAAGTAGTGGCCCTGCGGTATTCATTGTTGATTATCGCTGCTATTCAGCTCATAAGCATTCCCCTGGCTCGTAATATTATCAATCATACCAACCGAACCATTGACAAAGTGAAAAAGGACAATCCTAATCTGGATGCCCCCAAGCTGACAATCTGATAACCTGCAAGACTATGAAGGAAATAAATTCAAACTATAATATTATTGTTATGCTAAGAAACTCCCGATTCGCAATATTACTCACGGTCGCAGCAATTTTAGCAATCTCCTGCACCAAAAAAGAGAACACGATTGAGCAGGTATCCATCAGCAGGGTGGAAACTATGCCCCATCTGCCTGAGCCTTACAAAATGCTAAACTGGAAAGAGGTTGCTCAAAACTTTGATCGCTATGTTTTTGACCATACTCTCAGTGGAGAACACTTGCCCTTTATCTGGCTTGACAATAGTCAGCGCAATTTCCCCCAGGAAACTTTTGGGCTGTTCACTGCCATTGGCGATTTGCGTCAGGGACCGGAAGTCTATAATGGTGAGTTTCATGAAGCCATCAACAGTCTGGGAGCTCTTATGAGTGCAGGATTGCTTGGTATAGACAAAACAAACCAGGATGGGTATAACTATGTAAAAATGGTTCAAAACTATTTCAACAGTGACAATGGTTGGAACATCATCATGAACAACACCTCAGAAAGAGTGGGTAACCTGGGGGGTGGGTACGCCCGCGACTGGTGGTACGATGTATTCCCCAATGTGCTTTACTGGGCAATGGCCGATTTGTATCCCGATGTAGACCGGACTGACAGCATATTGCTTATAGTTGCAGAACAGTTTTACAAGGCAGACTCTGTGCTTGCCGGCAATTATCATTACTCATTTTTTGATTATTCAGCCATGGAGGGTCGCCGCAGCCATATCCCATTGCAGGAAGATGCGGCAGCCGGTCATGCATGGGTATTGCTTGCTGCTTACCAGAAGTTTGGAGATGCCCGTTACCTGGCAGGAGCCCATTCTGCCACCAGCGCATTGCTGTCGCAAACGGAAAGCCGGTTTTATGAGGTGCTGATGCCTTTTGGAGCTTATGTTGCTGCCAGGCTCAATGCCGAACACGGAGGAAAATATGATTTTCATCCTATCCTGGACTGGACTTTCGATGGCACCCATGCTGAAGATGGACGCTACGGCTGGGGGATAATCAATGAGCGCTGGGGCGATTTTGACGTACATGGTTTGCAGGGAAGCTGGTCGCACGATGGAGGCTTTGCTTTTTTGATGAATACTTTTGATATGGCATGGCCCCTGGTGCCCATGGTAAGATACGACCCTCGTTATGCCAATACCATTGGGAAATGGATGCTTAATGCTGCCAATGCTGCAAGATTGTTTTATCCCAATGAAATTCCTGACGCAAACCAAACGCTTCCTCAATACAAAAACCTTACGCGCAATGTAATAGGATACGAGGGAGTTAAGAAAATAGATCATTTTGATATTCCCCATCTGGAGGGAGTTTCACCGGTTGCTTTGGGCGATGGTCCACTTTGGGTAGATGGCAATCCTGATGTTTCTCAGTTCAGCCTGTATGGCTCGGCTCATGCCGGAATATTTGGGGCTATTATACAGAAAACCAATGTGGAAAAAATATTGCGGCTCGATTGCCTTGCTACCGACTTCTACAGAAATGAAGCCTACCCCACATATCTGATTTACAACCCCTATGACGAAGAAAAAGAGATAGATTATTTTTATGAGGGAGAGGCAGTTTATTTATTTGATGTGCTTCAGAAGAAAGTGTTGGTGGAAAATATTACAGGTACGGTAAAAATTCAAATTCCGGCTCAACAATCCAGGCTCATTGTAGAGATTCCAAGGGGCAAAAAGCTCTGGGAAAGGGAAGGTTTGTGGATAGCAGGTGATGTAGTGGTTGCTTTCCGGTAATGTTGCAGAGATATATAGTGCTTGCAAGAAAACGCCAATTGCTGCGTTATGCTTGCCTTCAAAACAGTCA
>RECE01000274.1 GCA_007694165.1 Bacteroidota bacterium | reverse complement strand
AACTCCATCTTTCTAAAATTAAATATGAACCATTAGGACCGGGAACAGATCCTTTAACAACTATAATATTATTCTCAGGAATGATTTTCATTACCTGCAGGTTAATCATCTTAACTCTGTTTCCACCGGTTCTACCAGCCATTCTCATTCCTTTGAATACCCTTGAAGGCCATGATGATGCACCTAGTGAACCAGGAGCTCTGAGGCGGTTATGCTGGCCGTGAGTCGCTTGTCCAACCCCAGCAAAGCCATGTCTTTTCACTACACCCTGGAAACCTTTTCCTTTGGATGTACCAACAACATCAATAAATTCACCTTCAATGAAAACATCAACACCCAATACATCACCAAATTCTTTGCGGTGTTCTTTTTCGAAGCGGGTAAACTCTGCTACCATTCGTTTAGGAGTGGTTTTAGCTTTGGCAAAGTGTCCTTGCAAAGCTTTGCTTGTGTTCTTTTCTTTTTTGTCATCAAAAGCCAGCTGAATTGCTTCATAACCGTCTTTCTCTGAGGTTTTAACCTGAGTCACAACACAAGGACCAGCTTGTATTACTGTGCATGGGATGTTTTTACCAGAGGCATCAAACATGCTGGTCATACCGATTTTTTTTCCAATTAATCCTGACATTTTTCGGAGTTTTTTTCTTTACGCAATTGCGGTTTATACTAAAATTACACCTTAATCTCAACCTCGACTCCACTGGGAAGCTCTAGCTTCATCAGTGCATCTACGGTTTTTGATGTAGATGAATAAATATCCAACAGTCTTTTATATGAACAAAGCTGGAATTGTTCCCTTGATTTTTTGTTTACAAAGGTTGACTTCAGTACAGTGAAGATTTTCTTGTTGGTTGGCAAGGGAATAGGGCCACTAACTACTGCACCGGTTGACTTTACAGTCCTTACGATTTTCTCGGCCGACTTATCGACCAGGTTATAATCGTAAGATTTCAGTTTAATACGAATTCTTTGACTCACGGTTTATACTATTTTAATTAATGTTTATGCTTTAACACCAGTAATTTTCAAAATAACTTCATCTACAACATTTTTGGGAGCCTCATCATAGTGAGAAAACTCCATGGTAGATGTTGCTCTTCCAGAGGTAAGGGTTCTCAGAGAGGTAACATAACCAAACATTTCGGAGAGAGGTACCTTAGTTTTGACTACCTGCATATTGCTTCGGGAAGATATCCCTTCAAGCTGACCCCGACGGCGGTTGATATCTCCTACTACATCTCCCAGAGATTCTTCAGGGGTTACTACCTCAAGTCTCATAATGGGTTCGAGAAGAATTCTTTTTGTTTTCCTGCTTGCTTCTTTAAAGGCTATACGTGAGGCCAATTCAAAAGAAAGAGCGTCGGAGTCTACACTGTGGAAAGACCCGTCTAAAAGTGTTACCTTGAGGTTATCAACAGGGTATCCGGCCAATGTTCCATTCTGCATGGCTGACTGGAATCCTTTTTGAACCGAAGGGATGTATTCTTTGGGGATATTACCACCTTTTACCTGATCAATAAACTGCAGTCCGGGAGTGTTATCGTCAGAGGGTCCCATAACAAAAACGATATCGGCAAATTTACCGCGTCCACCACTTTGTTTTTTATAAACCTCTCTATGCTTAATTTCTCCGGCGATAGCTTCTCTGTATGCTACCTGAGGAGCACCCTGGTTACATTCTATTTTAAACTCTCTTTTGAGCCGGTCAACAAGAATCTCAAGATGCAACTCTCCCATACCACTGATAATGGTTTGGCCAGAGTTCTCATCAATATTAACCTTGAATGTAGGATCTTCTTCTGCTAGTTTGTGGAGTGCCGATGACATTTTGTCAACGTCAGCCTGGGTTTTAGGCTCAACGGCAATACTGATAACCGGCTCAGGAAACGACATGGTTTCCAGTAAAATGGGGAATTTCTCAGCACAAAGGGTATCACCGGTATGAATTTCTTTAAATCCTACGGCAGCACCAATATCTCCGGCTTCAATTCTGTCAATGGGGTTTTGTTTGTTGGCATGCATTTGCAGAATACGGGAAATCCTCTCCTTTTTGCGTGTTGAGGCATTCCACACGTAGGAACCCGCTTCAAGGGTCCCGCTGTAAACCCTGAAAAAGCAAAGCCTTCCAACGTAGGGGTCAGTAGCGATTTTAAATGCCAGCGCAGCAAAAGGCTGGCTTGCATCGGTAAGACGTATTTCTTCTTCTTCTGTTTTGGGATTGATTCCGGTTACTGAGTCTACATCTATGGGAGAAGGAAGAAATCTGATAACAGAGTCGAGTAAATGCTGAACTCCTTTATTTTTAAAGGCTGAACCGCACAACACGGGGGTAATCCGCATCTCAACAGTTGCTTTCCTGATAGAAGCAATTAATTCCTCTTCAGAAATAGCATCAGGGTTTTCCATAAACTTTTCAAGCAAGTCTTCGCTCTCTTCGGCACAGCCTTCAATAAGCTTCATGCGTTGCTCATGAACCGTGTCGATAAGATCATCAGGAATAGGTATTTCAATAAAAACAGTTCCATTAGACTGCTCTTCCCATTCAAAAGCTTTGTTGGTGATAAGGTCAACAACACCTCTGAAATTTTCTTCATATCCAATAGGAATCTGAAGGGGAATGGCATTGGCACCTAGTCTTTCACGAATTTGCTCAACTACAGTAAAGAAGTCGGCACCTGCACGGTCCATTTTATTGATAAAACTAATGCGAGGCACCTTATATTTATCGGCTTGTCTCCAAACGGTTTCAGACTGCGGTTCTACTCCACCTACAGCGCAAAACAAAGCAATGGCACCATCAAGAACTCTCAGGGAACGCTCTACCTCAACGGTAAAGTCAACGTGTCCGGGGGTATCGATAATGTTAATCTTGTATTGGCTGTCTTTGTAGTTCCAGAATGTGGTAGTAGCAGCAGAGGTAATGGTTATACCCCTTTCCTGCTCCTGTATCATCCAGTCCATAGTGGCAGAGCCATCATGGGTTTCTCCCAGTCTGTGGTTAACACCGGTATAAAACAAAATACGCTCGGTAGTGGTAGTTTTACCAGCATCGATGTGCGCCATGATACCAATGTTGCGTGTATATCTTAAATCTCTGGGCATTTGAAGAAACAGTATTGGGGTATTAATTAATTAAGTTTATTTTAGAATCTAAAGTGAGAGAATGCTTTGTTGGCATCTGCCATGCGGTGTGTATCTTCTTTCCTTTTGTATGCAGCACCTTCTTCTTTGTAAGAAGCAACGATTTCACCTGCCAGTTTTCCAGCCATGGTTTTTTCATTGCGTTTGCGTGAATACTTGATGAGGTTTTTCATTCCAATAGACAATTTTCTCTCAGGTCTGATTTCTGAGGGGATCTGAAAAGTAGCACCACCAATACGGCGGCTTCTTACTTCTACATTAGGCGTTACATTTGCCAAACCTTTTTTCCACACTTCCAGGCCGTCTTCTTTGGTTTTCTCGCTAACGATATCTATAGCATTATAGAAAATGTTGTAAGCAAGATTTTTTTTGCCCCTGAGCATAAGATTGTTGACGAACCGTGTTACCATAGTATCGTTAAACCTTGGGTCAGGCAGCAGAATTCTTTTCTTGGGTTTTGACTTTCTCATTTATCCAAAAGTTTTAAATCGCTCTGATTCTTAGATTATTTTTTTGCTTTAGGTTTTTTAGTCCCATATTTGGACCTTCTCTGGTTACGACCTTCTACACCACTGGTATCGAGCGCACCCCTGATAATATGGTACCTGACTCCAGGTAAGTCTTTTACCCTGCCACCACGAATCAGCACGATTGAGTGCTCTTGCAGGTTATGTCCTTCACCGGGGATGTAAGCATTCACCTCTTTACCATTGGTAAGCCTTACCCTGGCAACTTTTCTCATTGCGGAGTTGGGTTTTTTGGGTGTTGTTGTATAAACCCTAACACATACTCCTCGCCTTTGGGGGCATGAGTCCAAAGCGGGTGATTTACTCTTATAAGTCACCTTTTGGCGTCCTTTACGAACCAATTGTTGGATTGTTGGCATACTTTGATTTTAAATTTATTATGTAAAAACTTCTCTTTTATTGGATTATATCCTAATCAAGCATTTTTTAGGGAGTGCAAAGGTACAAAGTTATTTTTATAAACCAATAGTGGCTTAGGAAAAAATTACTTTTTTGCCCCTGCAAACTCAAATTGGGGCTTCACTAAAACAGATATGTTATTTTTTAGAATAGTGAAATTACTGATATTCAGCAAAATTCTTCCTCTGCTTTAAGGGGCACAAAGATAGCAAAGATTTAAAAAAGTGCATACAAATATTAATATAATTTTTAGTAATATCGGTAGGCTGCTTTTTCCATTTCTCTAAGATTGCGAAATTTTACCGGAGGATTCAGGTGCTTTTCCAGAAATTTATAAATCCCGAAGCGGATTTCGCGACCCTGCCTGTGATCCATCCGATCAAAGGAGTGTCCACCGGGGATGTCCTGGAAAATCTCGTATTCGAAAGTTTTATTGAGTGCCTTAAGACGGTTGATAAGGTTTTCTACTTCCAGTACATGCACATCTTCATCATTGGTATTGGCATGAATCAACAATGGTGTATTGAGTTTATGTGCATGATATACCGGGGACCGTCTGCGATACTCATCAATGTTTTCATGAACCTGATCGCCTATGTGGTAACTGGCCGAGAAGAAGTCTTCGTAAGAAGGCCTTTTATACCCCATACGTGAAACCAGATCACTTACCGGTACTCCGGCAAAAGCACATTTGTAGTTACGAGGGTTTTCAAATATATTCATCAGGGCGATCATTCCTCCATGACTCCAGCCTACAATACCTACCCGGTCTTTGTCTACTATGCTGTAATTGTCAATCATAAACTGGCGGCTTATATCCACATCATCATTTTCGAGCCCACCATAATCTATCAGTTCATAGGTGAGCCTTCCATAACCGGTGCTCCCCCGGTATTCAGGCGCTACTACAATATACTGCTGAGCCATCATCTCGCGGATAATGTGTGTATAATAGGTATTGAAATCACCATGAACACCCCCGTGAGGCAATACGATAAGTGGATATTTCTTGCCCGGGTCAATATCTTTGGGAATAAAAACATAGGACCAGAATTTAACCGGGTTTTGCTCCTGAAGGGTTTTGGCATTTTCATGACCGCGAGGAGGTGCACCTGCCAGAAACACCTTGTCTACATGGGCTATATCTCCTACCCGTTCAAACCACAAAACATCATCTATTTTTTTCTCCAGAACATCAAGCCGATGTCTGAGATTATAAAAATAACTGTCCAGAGATTTTTCGATTTCTGTTTTGGATTGTGATTGGGCCAGAAATGTATGAGAGGTCATACTGAAGCCGAGAAGACAAATAATGATGGAAAGAAATGTTGCTTTGTTCATGGTTGTTTATTTTTTTTTGAGTTTTATATTGGTTGGTTTGTTCTGATTAAACTTTGCTCTTTTCAATTTTTCGGTGTAAAAATATAAATTCTTATGCACTTTCAACTTTGTAATGTCAGGTTAGCCAAATATCCACCCACAATTTTCAACTCTGCACCAAAACATCTTTATCCGGTTTAGGTTAATCATTTATCAACACTCCTTGATTAAAGGCTTAAGTTTACCCTGTAGCTTTTTCAAAAACTGTATCTTTGCGTTTTTAATTATCCCAATAAATATTATAACCGGTTATCAGATGGTTGACTTTTTAAAAGAACTGAATGAACCTCAACGACAGGCAGTTGAAAACACTGAAGGGCCTGTGATGGTTATTGCAGGTGCAGGATCAGGAAAAACCCGAGTATTGACATATCGCATTGCATATCTTCTCAGCAAGGGAGTGGATCCCTTTCATATACTTTCACTTACCTTTACCAATAAAGCTGCAAGGGAGATGAAGGAAAGGATAGCCCAGTTGGTAGGGGCATCAAAGGCAAAATCATTATGGATGGGTACCTTCCATTCCATTTTTGCCAAAATTCTGCGTATCGAAGCCGATAAACTGGGTTTTCCATCCAACTTTACCATTTATGATACGGATGATTCCAAAAGGCTGCTCAAGACCATCATCAAAGAACAACAGCTGGATGACAAAACCTACAATGTATCTTATGTTCTGGGCCGGATTTCCAATGCCAAAAACAACCTGATCTCTGCCATTGATTACAATGAAGATGCAGAAGTTCAAAGCTATGACATTCAGAACAGGAAGCCCAAACTGGGTTTAGTATACAGCCTTTACCAGCAAAGACTTCGCAAAGCCTCTGCTATGGATTTTGACGATCTGCTCTTCAATACCAATGTATTGCTGCGCGACTTCCCCGATGTTTTATATAAATACCAGCTGAAATTTCACTATATCCTGGTGGATGAATACCAGGACACCAACTTTTCTCAATACCTGATTGTAAGAAAACTGGCAGCCAACAATGAAAACCTTTGTGTGGTAGGTGATGACGCCCAGAGTATATATGCCTTCAGGGGGGCCAACATCCAAAACATTCTGAACTTTAAGAAAGATTATCCTGACAACAGGGTTTTTAAACTGGAACAAAACTATCGTTCTACCCAGAATATTGTCAATGCAGCCAATAGCGTAATCCTCAATAACAAGGATCAGATACAGAAAAAAGTATGGACAGACAATGATCAGGGAGATAAGATAAAAATCGTAAAGGCTGCCAGCGAAAATGAGGAAGGGATGTGGGTTTCCAACAACATTTTTGAAACAAAGATGAACAGGCAACTTATGAATAAGGATTTTGCCATATTGTATCGCACCAATGCCCAGTCAAGGTCAATGGAGGAAGCACTCAGGAAACTGAATATTCCTTACCGGATTTATGGAGGAGTATCCTTCTATCAAAGGAAGGAAGTGAAAGATTTGCTGGCCTATTTCCGTCTTATATTAAATCATAATGATGAAGAAGCATTTTTGAGGGTAGTTAATTTCCCTGCACGTGGCATTGGCAAAACCAGCCTTGACAAATTGTTGGTAACTGCCAACGAAAAGCAGCAGCCCCTGATGGCAGTGGCTGCCAATCCCGATGCATATCAGCTTGATGTGGGTGGCGCCGTAAAGAAACGACTTCAGGAGTTTGCGATGCTTATCAAGAGCCTCAGTACCCAGATCAACTCTTACAATGCTTTTGAGATGGGGAAAAAAATAGCCGCCGAAAGCAGCATCCTCAGGCATTACCATCAGGATGAAAGTCCCGAGTCGGCCAACCGCAAAGAAAACATTGAGGAAATGCTCAACGGGTTAAAGGACTTTTCTGAATTACCTTCAGACGTGGAAGGGGAAAGCACCATGAGAACCCTGGATATTTTCATGCAGGATATTGCCCTGATGACGGATACGGATATTAACAAGGAAGACCCTGCAGATACAGACAAAGTTTCATTGATGACCATCCACTCAGCCAAAGGGCTTGAATTTCCTTATATTTACCTGGTGGGAGTAGAAGAAAACCTTTTCCCTTCTCAAATGTCTCTGACCTCAAGAGCAGACCTGGAGGAAGAAAGAAGGTTGTTTTATGTGGCCGTAACAAGGGCCATGAAGCATCTTACCATTTCCTATGCCGAAACACGCTTTCGGTTCGGGCAGTTTACCATTTGCGAACCCTCAAGGTTTCTGGACGAGCTGGCACCTGAATTTGTTGTCAATACTGCCACACATCAACCGGGGAAAAAACAAAGCTGGCCAAAGGAGAGTTTTGCAGAAAGCAGGAAAAATTTCGCAGGGACTCCTCAGGAGGAGCAGTCTGATGCATCTCGCAAGGAGCACCCCCAGGACAGCATGTTTGAAAGTGTTGCTGCTGAAAATCTTACATCTGGTCTAATGGTTCAGCACCAAAGATTTGGTTTGGGAAAGGTGGAAGCAGTAGAAGGGACAGGAGAAAATGCAAAAGCCACAGTAGTTTTTAATAATTTTGGCAAAAAACAATTGCTGCTGAAATTTGCTAAACTAAAAATTTTAAGCTGATTACTATCTTTCGGTTTTTATTTCATATATTTGCCAGACAATTGTGGTGCTTAACTTTACCCTAAATTTCTTATCAGCCGGCTGTTGATGTTGCAAGTATTTTCTGCTCTCCGGATGACAAACACAATTCTTTTCCGCAATATTTAAGATATAAAGAAATCCTTCTTTATGCAGGAATCAAACACAGAACCCATTGTAACCTTGCTCCGGAAAATGCTTTTAAATATTTCTAACTTATTAATCAATAGTTTTAACCCTGCAATACTTTTCCCCAAAAGGAAACACAAGAGCTAATCTAACCTATCAATTCATTTTATGGAATATAATTCTCAACGGTCAAAAATGAATATTTCTGAATATGGAAGAAATATTCAAAAAATGATTGAACACATTATGACCATTGAAAGCCGTGAAAAGCGGAATCAATTGGCCAGAGCAACCATACAGGTTATGGGACAGCTTAATCCTCACCTTCGCGATATAAATGATTTCAAGCATAAGTTATGGGATCACTTGTTTATCATGTCCAATTTCGAACTGGATGTGGATTCCCCCTACCCTATTCCATCAGAAGAAACGCTTAACCGTAAGCCTGAAAAACTCAAATACCCTTCCAATCATATAAAAATCAGGCATTACGGAAGGCATATTGAAGAAATGATCGCCAAAGCCGCTGAATTCGAGGATGGCGATGAGAAGCAGGCACTGGTAAAAGTGATTGCCAATCATTTGAAAAAATCCTACCTCACCTGGAACAGGGATTCTGTAACTGATGAAGAAATTGCCTCTCACCTGGAATTTTTATCAGGAGGAAAGCTCAAGCTTGATGAGAGTGTAAAACTCAACAATACTCAGGATATCCTGGCAAAAAACACCGGTATTATGCCTGGTAGCACCCTTGGAGGAAAAAAGAAAGGCTATCAGCAGAAAAAACAGTCATCTTCCAAGGGAGGCGGTTACAAGAAGCAAAAAAAACAATAAGCTGACTTACAAAAAGCCCGCTTTGTTTGTTGCTTTCAAAGAGAGATACAAAAAACACCGGAAAAATTCAAACCTTAACAGCCTGTAACTCCCTTTACGGGCTGCTTTTATTATTTCAGAACATAAAACCAAAAAAATGGGTTCTTTTGAAATTCAGGGCGGACTTAAACTCGAGGGAGAAATCATTCCCCAGGGGGCCAAAAATGAAGCCTTGCAGATTATTTGTGCAACGCTGCTGAGTAAAGAAAAAATTACAATCGATAATATCCCCGATATCATTGATGTAAACAACCTGATAGAACTGCTTTCAGACTTAGGTGTGAAAACAGAAAAAATTGCACAGGGAAAGTTTTCCTTCCAGGCGGATACAATTGACATTGACTACCTCTATTCAGACGCATTCAAAAAGAAAGCATCACGGCTGAGAGGATCGGTAATGATTGTTGGACCTTTGCTGGCCAGGTTTAAAAAGGCTTTTATTCCTAAACCCGGTGGAGACAAAATAGGAAGACGCAGACTTGACACCCACTTTACCGGATTACAGAAACTGGGAGCTGATTTCCATTATGATACCCAATCGGGGTTTTACAGCATTAGCGCTAAGGAGCTCAAAGGAAGCTACATATTAATGGACGAAGCATCCGTTACAGGTACGGCCAATATCGTAATGGCGGCGGTGCTCGCTAAGGGAACCACCATTATTTACAATGCAGCCTGCGAACCCTATCTTCAGCAATTGTGCAGAATGCTCAACAGCATGGGGGCGAAAATCAGCGGAGTGGGATCCAATCTGCTCACAATATCAGGAGTGAATGAATTATCAGGATGCGACCATACCCTGTTGCCCGACATGATAGAAGTTGGAAGTTTTATAGCTTTGGCAGCAATGACCCGGAGCAATATCACCATAAAAAACGTAAAATACAGTGAGCTGGGTATCATTCCCTCGGTTTTTAGAAAACTGGGCATCAATTTTTCAGTCCAGGGGGATGATATTCACATTCCCTCGCAGGATGAATATACTGTTGAAAATTTTATTGATGGTAGTATTTTGAGTATCAGTGATGCCCCATGGCCAGGTTTCACACCCGATTTGTTAAGTGTAGTGCTGGTTGCTGCCATTCAGGCACGTGGCAGTGTTCTTATTCATCAAAAAATGTTTGAAAGCAGGCTGTTCTTTGTAGACAAACTCATTGATATGGGTGCACAAATCATCTTGTGCGATCCTCACCGGGCTACTGTAATTGGACTCAACCGGCAATTTCCCCTGAAAGCCCTTGAAATGACATCACCTGATATACGGGCCGGAGTTGCATTGCTTATTGCAGCCATGAGTGCCGAAGGGAAAAGCACCATACACAATATTGAACAGATTGACAGGGGATATCAGAATATTGACATAAGACTGAACCAACTGGGAGCAAACATCAAACGAATTTAGCATCTGCTGCCATTTTGACCTGAATCGCAAATTGGCAAACACTTTGCGTATAGCTTTTTTGCTTTTTGAATAGTATTAACATAAAACATCAATTGGAGAACATGACAAACAATGAAAAAGATTTTCCACGGGAAAAACCTTTAGATACCGATAAAGTCACTGACGAAAAGTCACAAAAAACAAATCATTCATCTGACAATTCATCAGAAAACAACACCCCTGAAGAAAAACCGGAAGACAACGGTGACACTACCAAAGAGAACCAGGGTTCCTTCACAGATAATAAGGAGCAGCAGGATGAACTGCAGAATGATCAGCAAGAAACCGACCCACGCGATAGTATGATAAAACAACTGGAAGAAAAAAACAAAGAACTCAATGATAAATATCTGAGACTTTTTTCAGACTTTGACAATTTTCGCAAAAGAAATATCAAAGAAAGGCTTGAGCTCATCAAGACTGCTTCGGCCGAAATTACTGAAGCCGTTTTGCCTGTTCTGGATGATTTGGAAAGAGCCTATAAATCAGCCACAGAAAACCCTGATATTGAAGCATTGACAGAGGGGCTTAACCTAATACAAACCAAGTTGAAAACTACACTCAAACATAAGGGACTGGAAGAGATTCCAACGGTTGGAGAAGATTTCAACACTGATTTCCATGAGGCAATTACCAACATGCCGGCAAGCAATGAAAAGGAAAAAGGCAAAGTAATCGATGAAGTACAAAAAGGATATTTGCTCAATGGTAAGGTATTGAGATTTGCAAAAGTAGTGGTTGCCAATTAAAAAGCTAAGAAATGTCGAAAAGAGATTATTACGAAGTACTGGAAATATCCAAAAACGCCACAGCAGAAGAGATAAAAAAAGCCTACAGGCAAAAGGCACTAAAACATCACCCTGACAAAAATCCCGGCGACAAGGAGTCTGAAGAGAAGTTCAAAGAGTCAGCGGAGGCCTATGAGGTTTTGAGTAATCCTGACAAGAAGGCAAAATATGATCGTTACGGTCATGCCGGATTAGGCAACGGTGGTGGTGGATATGGCGGTGGCTTCGGCGGCGGCATGTCAATGGAAGACATTTTCAGTCAGTTTGGAGATATTTTTGGTGGCGCATTCGGTGGTGGTTTTGGTGGTGGATATAGCAGCGGAGGAACCAGGGGTCGCAGAGTAAACAGGGGCTCCAATCTTCGCATAAAAGTTAAACTCACCCTCGAAGAAATACTGAAAGGTGTCGAAAAGAAAATAAAGGTTTCCAAATATGTCCCTTGTAAAACCTGTAAAGGAAACGGAGCCAAAGATGGCAGTTCATTCCGCACCTGCTCAACATGTAACGGAAGTGGAAGAGTTACCAGGGTTACCAATACTTTCCTGGGGCAAATGCAAACAACCTCTTCATGCCCATCATGCGGAGGCGAAGGACAGATAATTACAGAAAAGTGCAATACCTGCTTTGGAAACGGAATCGTCAAAGATGAAGAGGTAATTGCCATCAATATCCCGGCCGGTGTAGCAGAAGGCATGCAGATGTCTATGAGTGGAAAAGGAAATGCTGCTGCCCGGGGGGGAGTTCCCGGAGATCTTATCGTCCTTATTGAAGAGGTAAAACATGAGCATCTAATCAGAGATGGCAACAACCTGCTGTATGACCATTATATTAGTTTTCCTGATGCAGCCCTGGGAACCACCATTGAAGTACCCACGCTGGAAGGCAAGGCAAGGATAAAAATCGAGCCAGGAACTCAGTCCAGCAAAGTTTTGCGTTTGAAAGGGAAAGGTTTACCTGCTGTAAACTCTTATGGACGTGGTGACCTGCTGGTAAACATCAATGTATGGACTCCGCAGAACATCAGCAAAGAGGAAAAGGAAATACTGGAAAATCTGTCCAAATCCGAGAGTTTTATACCGAAGCCCCAAAAGAACGACAAAAGCTTTTTTGAAAGAATGAAAGATTATTTCCAGTAATCGCTTCTGTTTTTCAGGCAGAAGTCTTTGGATTGTTTCTGCTTACATTAGCTGGCAATACAATCAGTTTCAATTGCAAATCCTAAAACAAACCCATGGATTACATATTTCGGGCAGAGGAAGTTTCAAAAAAATATGACAAGCATCAGGCGTTGACCAATGTTTCCATAGAGGTGCCGCAAAGTGGTATTTTTGGTTTGCTGGGTCCCAATGGCGCAGGAAAAACAACGTTGATCCGTATTATCAACCAGATAATTGCCCCCGACACGGGCAATTTGTTTTTTAACGGGCAAAAACTGAATCCTGAACATATAAAAGAAATAGGATATCTGCCTGAAGAAAGAGGATTGTACAAAAAGATGAAAGTAGGCGAGCAGGCCATGTATCTTGCCCGGCTTAAAGATGTAAAACACAAGGAGGCAAAGGTGCTGCTCAGGTATTGGTTTGAAAAGTTTGACCTGATGCCCTGGTGGGACAGAAAGGTGGAAGAGCTATCAAAGGGAATGCAGCAAAAAGTACAGTTTATCGTTACTGTTTTGCATCGTCCCCGCCTGTTGATATTTGATGAACCTTTCAGCGGATTCGATCCCATCAATATCAACTTGCTGAAAGATGAAATTATGAACCTGAAAAACCAGGGTACAAGCATTATCTTTTCTACCCACAACATGAGCTCTGTTGAAGAGTTGTGCGATCATATTGTCCTGATCAATAAATCGGAGAAAATTCTTGGGGGTAAACTGGAAGATATCCGCAAGTCTCACTCTTCTCAAATATTTTCATTGACTATCAGTGGCCAGAAAAGTGAATCAGACAGGCTGTTCGAACCCGTGGCAGAGCTTCTTGAGGAAAAACCCCAAAGAGATGGAGTTAAAGTTATAAGGGTAAAGATCAGAGAGGGTAGTTCGGCCAATGATTTAATCAGGCACATTTTACCTCAGGCAGATTTGCATAGCTTCCATGAAGAATTGCCTACCATGAACGATGTTTTCATCAAAACCGTTACTGGAAAATACCCGCATGAGCGCAAGTCACAATCAGATCAGCAGGGTGTAAAAAACAAGGTTAGCGAAATAAATTAATTAATCAGGTTGTTTTCGGATGAACAAAACATTCACCATACTAAAGAGAGAATACCTCAGCAGGGTAAGAAAAAAATCGTTTATCGTAATGACCCTTCTGGGCCCTTTGCTGATGGCTTCGTTAATGATAGTGCCGGTTTATATCGCTCAGGTTTCTGACTCTGTTTACGATATTGCCATTGTTGACGATACGCGGCTATTCTACACGGAATTTACCGATGCCAACAATGTCAGGTTCATTGACCTGAACGTTGATATTGATCTGGCCATAGAACTTCTCAAAGAAGAAAAGTTTGATGCCGTATTGCATATTCCCACCACTGCCTTTCATGCACCTTCAACGTTGCGTCTTTTCAGCCAGAAAGCCATAAACATGAATGCCAAGCTATATGTTGAGAGCATCCTGAAAAATGAGTTCGAAAGCATGAAGTTGGCCCACGCGGGGATTGACGCGGAAATATTGCGTGCTACCGAAACCAAAATCAGCATTCAGGCCATTCGACTACTTCGCGACGGACATGAACAAACTGACTACCCGGAGGTAAGCATGGCTCTGGGCTTATTCAGTGGAATACTTATCTATTTCTTTGTGTTTCTGTTTGGTTCGCAGGTTATGAGAGGAGTGATGGAAGAAAAAACCAACAGAATAGTTGAAATCATCGTTTCTTCGGTCAAACCTTTTCAGCTGATGATGGGTAAAATACTGGGAATCGCCCTTGTGGGACTTACCCAGTTCAGCATCTGGATCATTCTTACCTTTGCCATTATAACCACAGTGCAGGCAGCCATGCCCGAAACTTTTCGGTTTACCCCCCCCGAACAGGTATATACAGCAGGTTCTCAAGCGTTAAACCCTGCCGAGTTGCAGGAAAGAATGCAACAGGTGCAACAACATAATACCGCAGCAGGCCAGGTGATGGAATCCCTTAGCGCCATCAATTTACCGGTGATGATATTGAGTTTCATTTTCTATTTCCTGGGGGGCTACCTGCTTTATGCAGCACTGTTTGCTGCTATTGGTGCCGCTGTTGACAATGAGGCAGACACCCAGCAGTTTATGCTGCCCATTACAATTCCGATGGTCTTTTCGATTATAATGGCACAAATGGTAATGAACAATCCATTTGGTCCGGTTGCCTGGTGGTTATCCATCATACCCTTTACCTCCCCTATTATCATGATGGTGAGGATTCCTTTTGGTGTTCCGGTATTGGATATTCTGATTTCAGCCTCTGTGCTCATTGCCGGTTTTCTTGCAACTACCTGGATTGCCGCAAGAATATACAGAACCGGAATCTTGATGTACGGGAAGAAAGTCTCCTATAAAGAGATTTGGAAGTGGCTGAGATTTAGCAGTTAAATTCCATAAGAAATTCTTTATCAATCGATTATTTAATGATTTAACCCAACATCATTCATATTTCATCGGATGTTTTTTTTATCTTTGTAACAGCCATCCGGATTAATTTAACCGAAAACTATCCCAATGATAGCAGCGATAATTGACTGTGGTACGAATACTTTTAACTTATTGATTTCCGAGTTTCAAATCAACGAACAACCCCGCATAATCCTTAATACCAAAAAAAGCGTAAAACTTGGAGAGGGGGGCTTGAAAGACAATAATATTGCCCCTGCTGCATTTCAACGCGGTGTAAAAACTTTCCTTGAACTGGTAAATATTTCAAAGGACTACAAAGTGGATACCGTGCATGCATTTGCAACCTCCGCTGTTCGCAGCAGTAAAAACGGACATGAGTTTGTCAAGAAAATTTTTGAAAAAACCGGCATCATGGTCCAGGTACTTAATGGGGATACCGAAGCCCAATACATCTTCAAGGGAGTTAACTTAGCCATTGAAAATATGGATGAACCCTCTCTGATCATGGATATTGGAGGTGGAAGTACTGAATTCATCATTGCGGAGGAGCAGGAGGTTGTCTGGAAGAAAAGTTTTGATTTGGGTGCTACCAGGCTAATGCAGGAATTTAAACCCTCCGACCCTGTTTCGACCGAGGACATTGAGAAGATCAAGGTGTATCTAAAAGAGATGCTCCAGCCTCTCGCCCTGCAGCTAAAAAAGAACCCTGTCAGAAATCTCATCGGATGCTCGGGTTCCTTTGAGTCGCTGGCCGATATGATTATTGCTCAGAAACCCCAAGGCTCATCATACGACAAATTGTATTCTTTTGACGATGATGATTTTAAAAGCATTCACAAACAACTCGTGGCCAGCACAGAAGCTGACAGAAAAATAATGCCCGGGCTTGTTGAATATCGCGTTGACACCATCGTTTTTGCAAGCATCTTTATCAGGTATATCAAAAAACGGTTTAAAATTGATCAGATGTTTTACTCATCCTATGCTTTAAAGGAGGGGGTGCTGGCAGATCTTATTCTTCACAAAATAGCACTTTAATAAATTTCAAACAGACAATCTATGCCCAGGATATTGGTAATTGACGATGAAAGAAGCATTCGCAATACGCTCAAGGATATACTCGAATATGAAAAGTACGAAGTCGACCTGGCCGAGGACGGGTTTGAAGGATTGGAAAAAGCAGCTCAGGCGAAATACGATGTAATCCTTTGCGACATAAAAATGCCAAAAATGGACGGGATGGAGGTTCTGGAGAAACTCCTGGAATTAAACTCTGACCATACGGTTGTTATGATTTCCGGTCATGGAAACATTGAAACAGCGGTGGAGGCAATCAAAAAAGGTGCCTATGATTTTATTTCCAAGCCACCCGATATCAACCGAATGCTCATTACCATCAGAAATGCTCTGGACAAAACAGAGTTGGTTACGGAAACAAAGGTCTTGAAACGCAAAGTTAGCAAGACCTACGACATGATTGGCGAATCAGTAGCCATCAATCAAATCAAGGAGATGATTGAACGTGTGGCACCCACTGATGCACGCATCTTCATAACAGGCCCCAATGGCACAGGAAAAGAACTTGTTGCCCGATGGCTTCACGAATTAAGCAATCGCTCCAAAGGACCTTTTGTAGAAGTGAACTGCGCTGCAATCCCTTCAGAACTCATCGAAAGCGAATTGTTCGGACATGAAAAAGGGTCATTTACTTCCGCCATAAAGCAGAAGAAAGGGAACTTTGAACTGGCCAATGGGGGTACTCTTTTCCTGGATGAAATCGGGGATATGAGCCTTGCTGCACAGGCCAAAGTTCTGAGAGCACTTCAGGAAAGTAAAATCCAAAGGGTAGGTGGAGAAAAAGAAATATCGGTGGATGTAAGGGTTGTTGCTGCTACCAACAAAGACATTCAAAAAGAAATAGCACAGGGAAATTTTCGCGAAGACTTGTATCACCGGCTAAGTGTGATTCTGATCAAGGTACCGTCGCTCAATGAAAGAGAGCATGACATTCCTGTTTTGGCTGATTATTTTTTGAAGCAGATAATTTCGGAGCATGGCATGCCACAAAAAACCTTTGAAGATGAGGCCCTGAAATCATTACAACAAATTACCTGGACGGGAAATATCCGGGAATTGAGAAATGTTGTGGAACGACTGGCCATTCTTTGTGACAAGAAAATAACTGCAGAAGATGTAAAAACTTTTGCTCAGCCTCTGAGTGCAGCTAAAAACCATTAGAACTTACTCCGCAAACACTGGCGTGTAGCTTCTCCATCAACACCAACCAACGTTATTTCAGTGCATTCAGTACACCTGTATTTTTGAAGAAAAAGAATGCATCATACCTTAATGGCAAGACGGTATTAACGTATTGGCGGGGTTCGTTGGCAGGATTATAAACTACCCCAACAGCTCTGTGACCCCTGGGCTCCATAAAATCATCGTAGGTTCTGTCCTCTTCAGAAAACATCAGGTAAAAAGCTTCTTTGCCTGTTTTGTTAAAAAGATACTCAACACTGTTTCTTCTGGCAGGAGCTATGCGCATGTCCTGCATTCGCGCTTCCCAGGATGCCCCGGCAAGAACCCTTCCTTTGTAAGTAGTAAAACCCACTGAGAATACATTTTCAGGACCATGGTGCACCCTGCTCAGTTCTCCAATGTTTTGATTTCCCGCATTAAACATTTCGGTAAACCTGGCATCGCCCACATGTGTATTATGGGCCCAGACTATACCTTTGCTATCTTCACCGTACAATTCGAGCAGCCTGTTTACGGTTTCATGCATGTGATGTGCCCTGGAATTCCATCCTGAAGCATCCTGACGGGTGGCAGATTTGCGGTAGAATTTCTCAGCATTTTGTTTTACAATGGCATTTTGAAGCAGGTAAAAAAAGTCTTGTTCGCCCATAGATTCAGCCAGCCTTTCGGATGATTCCAAAAGTTTTACAACCTGCGAGGCAGCTTCCTGACAGTTACTCCTCCCCTGCTGAACTGACCTTGCATACTGCCAGCTATCGCCTTGATAGGGCGCAAAACACTGATATAAATTGCTTACCTTCCTGTAGATTTCGCTATCTTCATTCTCAAGAGATGATAAAACAGCCTCTTTGGATCGCCATTCATCATATACATCCATACCGTAAAAACCGGTTTTGGGTGTTTCTTCCGGCAGGTTATCGTTATAAGCCCTGAGCCATTCAACCATTGCAACTACTTCCTCATTTCCCCACATCCATTGTGGCCATCGGCTAAGGCCAGACAAAACCTCCCTGGCAGAGTCAGGGGCACCAGCCAGGTTTTTCACATAGCGATTGAGTTCATAAAGGCTTGCAAAATCCCCTTCTACAGCTATAAAATTAAATCCGGCATCCTTAATAAGTCTTCGGCTTATGGAGTCGCGCCAAACATAATATTCATGAGTGCCATGACTTGCCTCGCCCAGTAAAACCAGCTTTTTGCCGGCGGCGGCCTCAATCAGTGGTTGTAAAGCACCATCAACCTCAAGGCTGACAGAACGGTTTTTTATATACTCCTCAAGACTTTCTTTTCCGCATGCTCCGGAAGTAACAATAATAAAAGCACTAAAAAAAACGAATTTCATAAATCGGGTAATACGCATGTCTTAAAAAATAAAAGGGCTAATACATATTAGCCCTGGTGAACAATCAACTATGTTTAAAGGACCTTTTCAAACAATAAAGGCTTAAAAAATAAATCCTATTTTGATACTGTTAAGAAAATAATGATCGTATGTTTCATCCTTTTTCACACCATCAAGATAATGAAAAATGGTGTTTCTCCATCCTAATTCATAACCAATTCGAAAGCTATCAGTAATTTTAACAGAAAAGCCACCTCCAAAAGGAATTACAGGTTGCACCTGGCTATAATCATCCTGGGTACTGATAAGCCTGTCATTTATATCATATATGCTGGCATCACTAAAGAAGATACCGATTCCAACGAAACCATACAAATCAAAAGGACTCCTTGCGAGGGCAGGCAGCCTGAATTCGGATTTGACATAAAATTCAAAAATATCATTGTTGAAGCGAAATACTTCACTGCCTTCAGGGGCAAATTCTCTCTCCGCATTCAGATTGGCAAAACCCATTCCCAGGTTCATGGCAAACCAGTCATTCATAATATACCGGCCATAAAGTCCACCGCCCAAACTAAAATTGGTAGTATGATATTCGGCAAAGTCGCCAACAGGAATACCTTTGTTCCCTCCGATATCAGAAATTGCATGAGAGGTTCCGATCATTAGACCCAGCTCCCAAACACCAAGAGACTGATATTGATCACGGCGGGATCTTTCAAGAGGTGGTTTGGGAGTATTTCTAACAGAATTTCCATCGCTGGAAGGCAATGACCTTGATTTTCCTTCGTAAGTATCGGGGTTCTGGCTGTTACTGGCCGGAGGTGAATATCTTCTGGGACGGGAGGTGCTATGTCTCTGAGAGCGACTATTGGGCTTGACATTTGTTCTTCTGCTAACGCCAAACAGTCTACGGAAAAAATTATCGCTCTCTGCAAACAGCTCAAAAGACTGATTTCCCCAAAGAGCCTCATTGGACACTTCTGTTTCAAAGCTAAACTGCTGCTCAGAAGAGCTTTCTGCCGAAAATGCCGGGATTGCAGAAATGGAGAAAAGCACGCTAATCAGGCATAACAATTTTAGGCGAACAAGATTTGACATGTTTACTTTTTTTTTGTTTATTGAATCAAGGATATGTTTGAATTCCGGTTCCAAATATAACTAAAAAAAGTAATCCTGCCTATAAAAAGCGTATACAACAAAAAAGGCCTCAACCCGGCAGGTTAAAGGCCCTTTGTACTCTGAGTATTTAGTTACCAACGACGACGGGTATCCTCAAGGAAGTAGGATATTTTTACGGTTCCAAAGTAATAACTGTCACTTCCCCTGCTCCAGGGTCGGGTAAATCCATCCAGGTAATCAAAGAATGTTTTTCTCCATCCTACTTCGTATCCAATCTTCCATTCACGGTTGATGGCATAATTAACACCTATTCCCATGGGTATAGCAGGTTGAAATCTGCTGAAATCATCTTCGGTAAAATCATGGGGTGGCGGGTTGGGCACTGTAAGATTGGGATTGTGGTAAAAGCCTGCAAGACCAACAAAGCCATAAACACCAAAGGGAAAATTAAATGAGCCTGTTGGCAAATGGACTTCATATATTAGTGCAAGTTCTATAATATTGTTGTCAAAATAAAAATCTCTTGTTCTGCCTTCTGCAAGGGAGTCAGCACCATGCACCCTGCCATAATTAAGGGATGTTTTCACAGCAAACAATGGATGGAATCTATAGCGTGCAAAACCACCCAGGTTGATGCTGGTAGTGCTCCATTGGGTATTCAGAAAAGAAGGTCTTTGATCGACTGAGTTACCACTAACATCGGTAAGCGAATGAGAGGTGCCAATGTTGCCTCCAATTTCCCAGCCCAGATCGAGAAGTGAAAGGGCTCGTCTGGAGGGTGTCAGCGGACGTCGGGTACCACCCGGAGGACGAGACTGACTGGGAGGCTGAAAAGATGAACGAGTGTTATAAACAGGAGACCTGCTCTGACTTTCACCTTCCAGCGGCATCAATAAAAAGAGTAACAAACCGAAACAAAGGGGAAAAAATGGCTTCATCAGCTTTATTTTTTGTTTTAACTATTAAACAAACATTATTGGATAACAAATATACCTCTTTTTCCAAAGTATTAACAAGTAAAAATACGGAAAATGCTATGGAAGCATTCTGGTAGTTTTACCCGGAAAAGACTCTGAGCAAAACTTTTGCCTTCAAATGAGAAGTTTTTTCTTATGCAATCTTTTTCCAAATTCTAAAGGCATTTTTACTATCTTGTAAGCGAAATTGAAACGATAAACACAGCATTAAGTCAAATGGAAAAAAGAGATATAACCATCAGCCCATTCAAAATAATGATCGTTGACGATGATCCTTCAGTAATAAAAGCACTGGAGAAGATTTTGTTCAGAAAGAACTATCTTTTTTTTAGTGTTAACTCAGGAGAGGAAGCGTTGGAGACGATAAAAGACATTGAGCCCGATATGATTCTGCTGGATGTATTTATGCAGGGCCTTTCGGGTTTTGAGGTTTGCAGCGAGTTAAACAAGAGAGGTATCACCAAAAAAATCCCTGTTATATTTCTCACCAGCAACGACCATAGCAGTGAGGTAATCAAGGGCTTTAAATCCGGTGCTGTCGATTACATTCTTAAACCTTTCAATGCGGAAGAGCTGCTGGCAAGGGTGCAAACACATCTGGCACTGAAAAAAGCCAGGGAGGATATCAGGATGATGAATATCATCAAAACCAGATTCTTCTCCATTATGACCCACGATATTAAAGATGCACTTACGGGAGTAAAAGGAGTGGCAGAATTTCTGCACGATGAATTGCAAAACAATACCATTGACATAGAGGAAATAAAAAAACTTTCCAATTTTTTGCTTGTTGACAGTACTGAACTGTATCAGTTTGTCAATGGTCTCATAAAATGGGATCATATTGAAACAGAAATAACACTGCCTTCTGTTCTTCCTTTTAATGCTGAGAAGTTGTTAATGGAGCTACTTCAGGATTTTGAGCCCTTGCTAAACGATAAAAGGATTACAGTGAGCAGGACCCTTCCGGAAAAACTAACCATGTATACCGACCAAAGGATTGTGAGAGACATTGTTTCTGAATTGCTCAAAAATGCAATTAAATACTCCTATGTAGGCAGCGGTATCTCTGTGAAACTGGAAAAGGTTGACAATGTGAATATAATTATGGTTGAAGATGAGGGAGTGGGTATGGAAAAAGAAGTTTTGGAGAATGTTTTCAAACTCGACACTCCACACCCAAAAACTATAGGAACCAACAACGAAAAAGGAATCGGGCTTGGACTTGTAATCTGCCAGGCACAGGTTCAAAAACTCGATGGAGAGATTACCATTCAATCTGAAAAACACCATGGAGTAAAAGTTACCGTAAAAATACCCGATTTGGAATAACTATTGTTAGAAGGTAATCCGGGATGCAAAATTCAAACCTTATTGTAAAGAATTTTGCTCTCCCCGAAAACCCTTACGATCGAAAGACAGAATGACTCCTAAACAGGAACATGGTCACCAAAACAACTTAAACAACAATGTTATGACTGTATTGATAAGAAGATTAACCGTTTATTTCTTAATGGCCACAGCAATAATGGCCTGCAATCCAAAGGGGAAAAAAGCACTCCAAAACAATGAACCTATGACAGAACATGCAATAGCTGAAAAGAATAATTATTTTGCTTTTGATATATTTAATGCAGTAAATACAGGAAAAGATGCCAATGTTGTCATCTCCCCTTTTAGCATTTCAACAGCTCTTGCCATGACTTATGCAGGGGCAGCAGGCGAAACAGCAGAGCAAATGGCAAAAACATTGCATTTTCATCCTGACCAGAATATCTTTCATCAATCTTTTAGTCAATGGATGAAAACCATAGAAACCAAAGGGAAAAAAGGTGACAGACTGGAGATTGCCAACTCACTCTGGCCACAGGAAGATTACCATTTCCTTGAATCCTATTTTCAAATCTTAAACCAATTCTATAATTCTGCACTTTATGAGGTAGATTATACAGGCGACCGGGAAGCTATCAGACAAAGAATCAACCAATGGGTGATGGATAACACCAATAACCTGATTGAAGAACTCATAAAACCGGGTGTTCTGATAGAAGATACCAGGCTGGTTCTGGTCAATGCCATTTATTTTCTTTCTCAATGGAAAATAGCCTTTGACAAACAGGGAACCCATACCCATACCTTTTTCGTTACTCCGGATACTCCCAAAGATGTTTCTTTTATGTTTATGAAAGATACTCTGGCTTATTTTGAGAATGACAAATTTCAAATGCTTGAGCTGGAATATGAAGGAGGAGATTTCTCGATGGTGATTGTATTGCCGGCAGAAGGTAAGAATATTGACAGTTTTATTGCAGAAATGAATCCTGCTACATACTCGAAAATAACTGAAACAACTGTAAAACAGCCAGTGGAAGTGTATTTGCCTTCATTTAAGGTGCGGGCTTCCTTTGATCTTGAACAAACCATGTCGGCAATGGGTATGCCTTTGGCATTTACCAACAAGGCAGATTTCAGCAAGATGACAGGAATGCTGGATTTGAAAATCGACAAAATCATCCACCAGGCCTATATTGATGTCAATGAAGAAGGTACTGAGGCAGCAGCTTCCACGGCAGTTGTAATCATAAGAAAATCAGCTGTTGTAGGTGAACAGCCCACGGTTTTCAGGGCAAACCGACCGTTTCTGTATTTCATTAAAGAAAACAGCAACAACTCCATCCTTTTCATGGGAAAAACAGGAGATCCCTCCCTGTAAGGAAGGCTTTAATTGTTTGAAATTTGATTTTACAAAACAGACAGGTTGATAAAATGCTGGCAGCTGAAACACTCTGTATCCTTATCGTTTGAACCGATAATCAATAGCCTGTCGGCGGTAAAATCTTTCACAAGCTGTTGATACCATGCTATAGATTGTTCATCAAGATTAGAACAGGGTTCATCAAGAATAATAAGGGGGTTATTGCTCATAATGGCAAGAATAAGCTTTACTCTTTGCTTCATACCTGAAGAATAATACCTAAGGGGTTTATCGGCATTTTTTCCCAGGCCGGAAAGTCCAACCAATGATTGGACTGTGTTTTCATCAATAAAACTTCTGAACTTGTTATGGAAAGTTAGTATTTCGATCAGGGAAAACTCTTCAATCAATTCAAGGTGGGGAGACGCAATACCTATGTATCGGAATATGGTGGTATTGGTTAGTTCCTCATCCCATTTAATGGAGCCTTCGCTGGGACTTAAAAACCCGGTAAGTAATTTCAATAAAGTGGATTTCCCGGAACCATTGTTGCCTAAAACTCCCCAATGGGAAGGCCCGGCTAATTCCTGGTTCAGATTCCGGAAAATCCAGTGGTAATTGTATTTCTTGCCAATATTATCGAGAATTATTTTCAAACTGCAAATCTGATTTTGAATAAGACAAGAAAACAATCTGCTAAAAAAGGGATATTCTATTCTTTATTGAATGTATATCCTTTCATGATTCCCCGGCTTGACCCTGTGATAAACGAAATAATTTCGTCTCTCTCGGGCGTGGCTGGCATTTCAGTTTCAATCACGGCAACAGCCCTGCTGACATTCAGTTTTCTCAGATATATAATCCTGTAAATCTCTTGTATCTCGTTGATTTTCTCAGAAGTAAAACCCCTTCTGCGCAAGCCAATGGAGTTGATTCCTACAAAGGAAAGGGGATCGCGGGCTGCCTTGGTATAGGGAGGAACATCCTTACGAACCAGAGAACCACCGGAAATCATAACATGAGGCCCGATATTTACAAACTGATGCACCGCCGATAAACCACCAATAATAGCATAATCCTGGATGGTAATATGGCCGGCAAGAGTAGCAGCATTGGCAAGGATACAATTATTACCTACTACGCAGTCATGCGCTATGTGCACATATGCCATTAGCAAGCAGTTATCGCCTATTGAGGTTTTGTAATTGGCTTTTGTTCCCCTGTTAATGGTAACAAATTCCCTGATGGTGGTGTTGTTGCCAATTTCCACGATAGTATCTTCTCCCTCATACTTTAAATCCTGGGGGATAGCTGATATTACTGCTCCGGGAAATATTTTGCAGTTTTTTCCAATTCTCGCACCCTCCATAATGGTAACGTTGGAACCTATCCAGGTTCCCTCTCCAATTTCCACATTTTTATGGATGGTAACAAAGGGTTCAATTACTACATTACGGGCAATTTTTGCCTGGGGATGAACGTACGCTAAAGGTTGATTCATTATAAGTTGGGTTTTTTAACAATTTGTGCCATTAATTCAGATTCCAGTACCACTTTTGAGCCGACATAACCAATACATCTCATGTGGCATATACCTCTTCTTACCGGAGAAATCAAGCTGCATTTGAGAATAAGTGTATCGCCCGGTATTACTTTCTGTTTAAATTTCACATTGTCAATTTTCAGAAAATAGGTGCTGTAATTCTCCGGGTCTTCTACCGTTGAGAGAATGAGAATTCCACCGGTTTGGGCCATGGATTCGATCGCCAATACGCCTGGCATAACCGGTTCGTTGGGAAAATGACCTGTGAAGAAGGATTCATTCATGGTCACATTCTTGACTCCCACTATATGCGAATCACTTATTTCAATAATCTTGTCTACAAGTAAAAAGGGATACCTGTGCGGAAGCATTCCTTTGATATCATTGATATCATATACAGGCTTTTCATCGGGATTGTAAACGGGAATATGTTGTTCGGCAATCTTCTTTTTGATGAGTTTTTTGATATGTCTTGCAAACTTCACATTGGAAGCATGTCCGGGTTTTGTAGCTACAATGTGCCCTTTGATTCTTTTTCCTGCCAGGGTTAAGTCGCCTACAACATCCAGCAGTTTATGTCTTGCCGGTTCATTGGCAAAATAGGGTTCGAGATTGTTGAGGATTCCTTCGGTTTTCACTTCCACCGAAGGTTTGTTAAACAGTTTGGCGAGCCTGTCTAGCTCGGGTTGTTCAACTGGTCGATCCACAAAAACGATAGCATTGCTTAAATCTCCCCCTTTTATAAGATTATTGGAAAGCAGAACCTCAAGCTCATGCAGAAAAACAAAAGTACGACAGGGAGCAATATTATCCTTGAAATCTTTAATGTCATCAAGGGTAGCATACTGCGAACCCAGCACACTGGAATTGAAGTCAATCATACAAGATAAGCGGTATTTATCTGCAGGAATAGCAATAAACTCACAATCCTTTTCCTCATCATAAAACCTTACGGTTTCCTGTATTTCGAAATACTGACGAGGTGCTTCCTGTTGGCGGATACCTGCTTTTTCCAGGGCTTCAACGTAATACTTACTGCTGCCATCCATGATGGGCATTTCTTCGCAGTCAACTTCTACAATGACATTATCAATATCCATTCCGGTAATAGCCGCAAGAACATGTTCTACGGTTAAAAGCCTGACGCCTTCTTTCTCAATGGTAGTGCCTCGCGAAGTATCAATCACATAATCTGCATCTGCTTCAATAAACATTTCTTCCTGCATATCGGTCCTTAGAAATCTGATGCCTGAATCTTCCGGTGCAGGTTTAAAACTTAACGTAACCGTTTGTCCGGTATGGAGACCAACTCCCGATACCGTGACCGGAGCGAGGATAGTTTTCTGCTTTTCTATCATAATATTAGTGAATTATTATTGTTAATCATCATACTTGTCATTCCTGAAAAATAACAAGACCCCGGAATCCAATCCGGGGTGAAAAATCGTGCAAAGATATAAATTTTAATTTTAGGGTCTACAAGCTTCTATCAGTAAGTGTATTTACTTGTTTTTCAAGATCATCAATTCGTTTAACCAGTTTTTCAAGATTTCTGAAATGGATATATGCTTTTATATATTTGTCATGTTCAAAAGCTGGAGATCCCATGATTATCTTGCCATTTTTCACATTGGAAGATAAACCGGACTGCGCGGCAATTTTAACCTCATCACCAATGGAAAGATGCCCGCTAATGCCTACCTGTCCGCCAATCATACAATTTTTGCCAACTTTACTTGAGCCGGCTATCCCGGTTTGTGCAGCAATAACAGTATTTTCTCCTACTACTACATTATGGGCAACCTGAATAAGATTATCAAGCTTTACCCCTTTTTTGATTACGGTAGACCCCATGGTGGCTCTGTCAATGGTAGTATTGGCTCCTATCTCAACATGATCTTCGAGAATGACATTTCCAATCTGAGCTATTTTCATATAGTTGTTATCGCTTTGGGGGGCAAAACCAAAACCATCGGCTCCGATAACGGCACCGGAATGGATGCTGCATTCGCGGCCAATTACACAATTGTCATACACCTTTACTCCGGCATATAAAGTAGAGTTATCCTTGATAACCACGTTGTCGCCGATGAAGCAATGGGGATAAATTTTTACATTTTCACCCAGGGTTACATTTTCACCAACCACTACAAATTCGCCAATGTAGTTATTCTTTCCGGGTATGGAGCTATCTGCCAGCGAAGCCAGAGAAGAAACCCCCTGTTTTTGAGGCAAACTTTGCTGGTACAGGTTAAGCAAACCAGCCAGTGCATTGTAGGCATTATCTACTTTTATCAAAGTACTATTAACGGGGCTTTCCGGTTTGAAATCTTTATTTACAAGCACTATACTCGCTCCGGTTTTGTAAATCCAGGGAGTGTAAGCGGGATTGGCCAGAAAAGTTAAACTCCCGGCAGTTGCTTCCTCAATTTTTGATATGGTATGAACTGTTACTTCCTGATCACCTTCTATTTCACCTTTCAGAAAATCGGCTATTTGCCTGGCTGTGAATTCCATCAACTGACTATGTTTAGGTTAAAAACTGATTAAATCTTAAAAGGCCAAAACGACCCTAAATGGTTGTTTAAAAGTAGTTATTTTGACAACAAATCCCATACTTCTTTGGGATAGCAAATGTAATATTTCTTTACGGGATTGGATAGCACCCGGATATTAAGCTGATCTGAAACCTCAGCCATATCACTGATTTCGCCGTTTTTTTGCATTATCCAGATATTTCCTACCCCGGGATCGTAGGCATTGTTTTCAGTATGGCCCAACAAAACATAGTACTTCACTTCCTCCTGGCTGATCTTAAGCAAATGAGCGGTCTTTTCCCTGATATCCTCTACCCACTGAGAGTCAAACTTATCTTTCTGGATTTCAATCTTGAGCAGTTTTCTGGCCACCAATCGGGTGCAAAGATCAGAAAGCACTTTATCCGGATGACTTGTCCAGACCTTTATAGAAGTAAAAACATCAAAATCATCCAGCAAAGCAAAGTCTTCGAGCAACCCCTGATCGAGGTGAAAATCCTGAAGAGACCACGAATTGTAGAGAAATTTCTTGAAAGGTGGGGTGGCAAAGAGATCCTGTCCGTTGCTTGCAAGTTCGCGGGCCCTCTGCAAAATAGTAATCAGCAGTCTTTCGGCAGAAATAACGGTTTTGTGGAGATAAACCTGCCAATACATCAACCTGCGGGCAATGATAAATTTTTCCAGGGAATAAATCCCTTTTTCATCGGTCACCAGCCTGTCGTCAGCCACGTTGAGCGTTTTAATAATTCGGTCGTAGCTTACTACACCTTCAGAAACACCGGTAAAGAAGCTATCCCTGTTCAGGTAATCCAGTCGATCCATATCCAGCTGCCCGCTTACCAATTGGTGAAGGTATTTTTTGGGATACTTGTTTTTGAAGATTTCCATGGCCATGCCAATACCTTCAGGCTGCATATACCTGAGCCTTTCCATGAATAAAAAAGACAACTCTTCGTGATCAAGGCCTTCTACCAGTGTATGCTCAAGTGCATGCGAAAAAGGGCCATGCCCGATATCATGCAAAAGTATGGCAAAAAGAGCGGCTTTGCTTTCCTCCCGGGTGATTATGTGCCCTTTGGCCTTTAATACTTCCAGGGCCTGACTCATCAGGTACATGGCCCCCAGCGCATGATGAAAACGGGTATGTAAAGCTCCGGGATAAACAAGGTGAGACAACCCTAATTGCTTGATTCGCCTGAGACGCTGAAAGTAAGGATGTTCAAGAACATCAAACAGCTCCACATCAGGTATATTGACAAACCCATATACAGGGTCATTAAATATTTTTAGTTTATTTCGACTCAGTTCACTCATACACTGATTTCTTCACTCACTTTTCCTGCAAATCCACATTGGGAATACAAACCTACATATTTTTATTGTCTCTTGATAAAAACATTCCTAAAAAAACCATTTTTTATGGCATATCCACCTGTGTCTCCTAAAATAAATTCATATTTTATCCTTACTTTTGTTAGTGTTAGCAAAGCAGAAGCCGAGCATCAGGACGAAGTGACACAATCAATATATGATGTGATTTTGGAAAAGAAAAAGACACCCTGAAAACTTATAATAATCAGGCTGGAAGACATTTACGAGAAGCGAAAATGAAAGTTGTCGGCTAACACCAGGCATACAAATTTACAAGTACAGCCAGATTGATTGACAGGCTTCATTAGCAACTGAATACATTGCAGAATTGGAAAATGAAAGCAATAAAAATCCATTTCATCGTTTACTTAGTGATGGTTTAACAATAAGTAAAATCATTGTTCCATCCAAATGGAAAGTATACAGAAGGACAACTTTCACAATCAATTTTGCAAGTATTAAAAACTAAAAAATTACCACATATGAGCGTTAGAATTTTATGGGCAGATGACGAAATAGAACTACTGAAACCACATATTATATTTCTTGAACAAAAAGGATATCATGTCTCCACAGCCCAGAGTGGTGATGAAGCATTGGACCTGGTATTAAGCAATAATTTCGACATAGTTTTCCTCGATGAGAATATGCCCGGGCTTACCGGCCTGGAAACCCTGAGTAAGATCAAGGGGAAACATCCCCGATTGCCTGTGGTAATGATTACCAAAAGTGAAGAGGAATCCATCATGAATGAGGCCATTGGCAGCAACATCTCCGATTACCTTATCAAACCCGTAAATCCACATCAGATTCTGCTTTCTCTGAAAAAGAACCTGGACAACAAAAAGCTCATGAGTGAAAAAACCACCATGGGATACCAGCAAGAGTTCAGGCAAATCAGCATGGATATAAGCGACAGGCCAGACCTGGATTCCTGGGATGAAATTTACCGCAAAATTATCTATTGGGAACTGGAACTTGACAAATCGCAGGATGACGGATTGAGCGAGATTTTCAAGATGCAGAAGTCAGAAGCCAATACGGTTTTTTGCAAATTTGTAATGAGCAACTACCGCGACTGGCTTAGTGGCAAAGATTCTCAAAAACCGGTACTCTCTCATGTGGCCATGAAAGAAAAGGTTTTTCCCATTTTGAAAAATGACGAAAAGGTCTTCCTGATCATCGTTGACAACCTCAGATTTGATCAGTGGAAAATCCTGCAACCTGTAATAGAGAACTACTACCGGGTTGAGCAGGAAGACTTGATTTACAGCATTCTGCCCACAGCAACCCAATATGCACGCAATGCATTTTTTTCAGGTTTGCTGCCCTCAGAAATAGAAAAACGATATCCTCAATTCTGGGTAGGAGAAGGAGACGAAGGCACCCGCAATCAGTTTGAATCAGAACTTTTTGCCGAACACCTCAAACGCCAGGGTCTGCAGATTCCATTCAACTACCATAAAATCCTCAACCTCTCCGCCGGCAAGAAACTCCTTGAAAACCTGAGCAACTATACCGACAAGAAGCTTAATATACTGGTTTACAACTTTGTTGATATGCTTTCTCATGCCCGCACAGACATGGAAGTAATTAAGGAGCTTGCTGACGATGAAGCGGCCTACCGTTCGCTTACTCTTTCGTGGTTTGAACACTCGCCTCTGCTGGATATCATCAGAATTTTACAGGAGAAAAAAATCAACATCATTCTCACAACCGATCATGGCGCAATAAAAGTCTCCCATCCTACCAAGGTAACCGGAGACAAGAACACCAATACCAACCTGCGTTACAAAACCGGCCGAAACCTTCAGTATAATGCCAATGAGGTGTTCGAAGTCAGGCAACCTCAAGACATCTTTTTACCCCGAACCAATATTAGCTCAAGCTATATTTTCGCGCGCGAAGACAGCTTTTTTGCCTACCCCAACAATTACAATTATTATGTAAATTATTATAAAAACACGTTTCAGCACGGTGGTGTTTCAATGGAAGAAATGCTCATTCCATTTGTTTACCTCAAAGCACGTTAATTCAATTACACTTTTAAAATAATGGAAGTTAGAAAAGATTTTACTCAAGAACAGCTGGGCAGCATAGCTGAAATGATTGTCAGAGACAATCCCCGGGCGCGCATTCTTGCTTTTTACGGAAAAATGGGAGTAGGAAAAACCACTCTTATCAAAGCTCTCTGTGAATACTTTAAGGTAACCGATATTGTTGGAAGTCCTACCTTTTCCATTGTAAACCAATACTTGTCAAAAAACAGCAACACGCTGTTTCATTTTGACTTTTATCGTCTCAAAAAGCTGGAAGAGGCCTATGATATCGGATATGAAGATTATTTTTACAATGGCAATTACTGTTTTATCGAATGGCCTGAGAAAATAGAATCATTGCTGCCTGAAGATTGCCTGAGAATTTATCTTGAAGAGCAGGATGGATTGCGCAATATCAGGTACGAAAAACAATCATAACCCAAACAGCCCAAAGCTATGCACACCAAAGGTACAGAATACATGTTTTTCAGTTCATCTGGAAAACTACTGCCCCAGGAAGAAACTCTCGAAGTAAGGAAGAGAAAAAACAATCTGTTGATAGGCATCCCCAAGGAAATAACCTTTCAGGAAAACCGCGTTCCGCTGGCACCAGAAGCAGTGGCTTTGCTCTGTCAGAACGGACACAGGGTAATGATTGAAAAAGGAGCGGGAGTAAATGCCCATTTTTCCGACAATGAATACAGTGAAGCCGGGGCAGAAATAGTTTATGAAACTGCAGAAGTGTACAAGGCAGATATTATTATCAAAATCTCACCCCTCACTCCCGGTGAGATTAAATATCTGAAGTCCGGACAGACACTAATGTCAACAGTTGCCCTTCCTGTGCAGTCTGCGCCCTATTTTAAAGCCCTTATGGATAAGAAGGTCAATGCCATAGCCTTTGAACTAATCAAAGACAAAACCAACACCTTCCCTCTTGTGAGGAGCATGAGCGAAATTGCCGGAAATACATCCATTCTCATAGCTGCCGAGTACCTGTGCGACAAGAAATACGGCAAAGGAAGGATGTTTGGTGGTTTTTCCGGCATTACGCCCACCGAGGTAGTCATTCTTGGAGCCGGAACAGTGGGTGAGTTTGCCGTAAGAGCAGCCATGGGTTTGGGTGCGATGGTAAAAGTATTCGACAATTCAGTATATAAACTAAGAAGGCTTCAGAACAATCTCAACACACGCATCTTTACCAGTATAATGCAACCCAAAGTACTGGCCAAAGCACTCAGAACAGCTGATGTGGTCATTGGAGCCATCCATTCTCCCTACGGGCATTCACCGGTGGTTGTGAGTGAAGATATGGTCTCTCAAATGAAATTCGGGTCTGTAATTATTGACGTAAGCATTGATCAGGGAGGTTGCATTGAAACATCCAGGGTTACCAACCATTCGGAACCCATTTTCAAAAAACATGATGTTACCCACTACTGTGTCCCCAATATTGCTTCCAGGGTGCCGCACACCGCTTCCTATGCTTTCAGCAATTTCTTTGCCCCGGTGCTCATCAATATAGGTGAACAGGGAGGTATAGTCAATATGCTCAAAAGAGACAGTGGAGTGAGACAAGGGGCATATCTTTTCAACGGCACCCTTACCAACCAGTATATTGGAGAATGCTTCCAGCTTCCCTACCAGGATATTGAGTTGCTGATGGCAGCATTTCAGTAAAGCACAGAAGTCGGGATATCTCAAAAAAACTCAAACATCAATTGCGCAAAGTATGCAAAAAAAAATACAATTCCCTTATTTTTCAATAACAAAAAACACGCTCAAAGCCATTTTTCAGGCTGCTATTGTTATAGCAGTTGTTGTCGCTCTATGGCACTCTGAGGTATATGCCCAAAATGATCAATACCTTAAAAAAGAGTTTACAGGAGCTGACGGTTCAGTGCTGCCCTATCGCATATTGTACCCTGAAGATCTGCAACAGGGGGTTCAGTATCCGGTAGTACTATTTTTGCACGGAGCAGGAGAAAGAGGAAACGATAATGAAAAACAGCTGGTGCATGGCTCAGGGCTGTTTCTCGATGATAGCAACAGAAAAGCCTATCCTGCCATTGTTATCTTCCCGCAATGCCCCGAAAATGAGTGGTGGGTGGATCTTTCCGTCATAGGAAACATAAGAATGGGAAACAACACCATTCCGGCAAATGATTATCCTGCTTCTGCGCCTTTGAAACTCGTGAAGGAATTGATGGTGGAAATATTATCCAAAGAAATAGTGGACAACGACAGGGTTTATGTTATGGGATTGTCGATGGGGGCCTTTGGAATTTTCGACTTGCTTCACCGCCGCCCTGACTGGTTTGCTGCTGCAGTGCCCATTTGTGGAGGAGGCGACACTTCAAAAGTGCATAAATATGCCGGTAAATTGCCGCTGTGGGTTTTTCATGGCAGTGATGACAGTGTGGTTCCTGCAGAAGCATCAAGGATGATGGTAAATGCCCTGCAAGAGGCCGGTGGGGATATCATATACACCGAGTATCCGGGTGTGGACCATAACAGCTGGGACCCGGCATTTGCAGAAAAAGACCTCTTACCCTGGATTTTTGAAAACAAAAGAAAAAGATAGGAAATAGTACCCACAGGAAGTCTTCGGACCGAAAGAAACCTCTATCAATTCAGGCACATAAAAAAACAGCTTTGTTGATTACCGACAAAGCTGTTTTTATTGTGACTTGGCTGGGGCTCGAACCCAGGACCCCATCCTTAAAAGGGATGTGCTCTACCAGCTGAGCTACCAAGTCGTCCCTTGATTAAAATAAAAGTGACTTGGCTGGGGCTCGAACCCAGGACCCCATCCTTAAAAGGGATGTGC
>RECE01000144.1 GCA_007694165.1 Bacteroidota bacterium | reverse complement strand
TAAGGATGAATACATTCCTGAGCCACTTATCCAGTTCAATCCATCCTTTAAGAGGACTACTGGGAATTAAACCTTCTGGATTCAACAATAATAGTCATAGCTGTAACCTACGAAAAAAGCCGACAAACAAAATCAAGAACTCTGAAAGGGTTCACCTAAAACGATAAGCATTATTACACTTAAAACATGAGCATCCCAATCAACATAAACAACCTGCTCTCAGGCAAAACCATTGAAAGCGAGCGCATCGAATTCAAAAAAGGCTGGAACCCCGGTGCCGTATATCGCACCATTTGCGCCTTTGCCAACGATTTTAGCAATATTGGCGGAGGGTATGTCATTCTGGGTGCGGAGGAGGCCAACGGCATGGCTGTCAGGCCGGTCATCGGTATAGATGAAAACAAGATTGACAGTATCCAGAAGGAGATGATAAACCTGAACAACCTGATCAATCCTGTTTACAATGCAAAACTCGGTGTGGAGGAAATGGACGGGAAGAAAATCCTTGTGATATGGGTGCCGGGTGGGCCCAACAGACCTTATGAGGTTCCCGAAGAAATTAAAGCCAAAGAAAAGAAGTACGCATACTATATCCGAAGATACGGAAGTACCGTGAAAGCAAGCAAAGAGGAACGAGAAGAGTTGATTAGCCTTGCCAACCAGGTGCCTTTTGATGACCGGCCCAATATCCAGGCTTCGGTAAATGATATTTCCTATGTGCTGTTGAAAGAGCATCTCAGGCAAACCGGAAGCCGGCTTTCAGGCAGTATGGATCATGCGCCCATTTCCGATTTACTGGAGCAGATGGAACTTTTGTCCGGCCCACCCGAGCAATTGTATCCACGCAATGTTGCTCTGATGCTTTTTTCCGATAAGCCTGAAAAGTATTTTCCCTGTTCACGGGTGGAAGTGGTGTTGTTTCCCAAGGGTGAGTCTGACCCCGAATTTGAAGAGATACCCCCCTTTTCAGGACCGGTGCAGCAAATGATTGCCAATACCCTGAATTATTTTAAAACCAATGTGATAAAGGAGCGGATCAGGAAAGTAAAAGGGCAGGCAGAAGCCATCAGAACCTGGAACTACCCTTATGAAGCCCTGGAAGAAGCCGTGGTGAATGCATTGTATCATCGGGACTACCAGGTGCGCGAACCTGTTGAGATCAGGATTTACCCCAACAGTATTACCATCATCAACTATGGCGGCCCTGACCGTTCCATCAAACTGGAAGCTTTCAAAAAAGGTGTTGTAAAACCCAGAAGATACCGCAACCGCAGGCTGGGCGATTTCCTGAAAGAACTTGATCTAACCGAGGGCAAAGCCACCGGGATACCCATGATAAGAAAAACACTTCTGGAGAATGGTTCTCCTGAGCCTGTTTTTACTACCGATGATGAGCGTAGCTTTTTTGAGGTACAGTTTTTGGTACATCCTGATTTTGAAGGGAATGAAGTTCTTCCAATAGATGAATTACCAATCATTGAAAAGCTAGACCCCATCGAATTAGGTAAAAATGCAAAAATCATATTGCAACTAATGGCAGAGAACCCGGAAATAACTATCGCTGATCTTGCCGGGAAAATAGGTGTGTCAACAAGAGCTATTGATAAAAACATTGCTAAACTTAAAAGTGTCAATAAAATTGAAAGAATTGGAACCAAACATTCTGGCATCTGGAAAATCAAGTAGGTTCGTATAGAAGTTCGTATAGGTTCGTATAGGTTCGTATAGAAGTTCGTATAGGTTCGTATAACTTCATATAGGTTCATAAAGAAGTTCGGCGAAAGTTCGTTGATGAGTTCGGTGATAGGTTCGTTGATAAATTCGGTGATGAGTTCAGGTACGTATAGGTTCGGAAACAGGTTCGGAAACAAGTTCGGAAAGAAGTTTGGAAAGAGGTTCGGTTATAAGTTCGTTGATAAGTTCGGTGATGAGTTCGGTGATAAGTTCGGTGATGAGTTCGGTATAAGTTCGGTATAAGTTTGGTGAAAATCCCGGGTTCATAAAGGTTCGTATAGGTTCGGAAAGGTTCGGAAAGAAATTCGGAAAGTTTCAAAAAACTAATCTACGACACCCCCGGCCTGCAGGCTGCCTTAGCCTGAAAGACTGGGATGTTCACCATCGCAAATTCCTTCCCCTTTGGTTGGTGGTTATTTTTTAATACCTGGGGGTGCCGGAAGGGGTGGAGGGGATTAAGGGGGAGGAATAATAAGGATGAATTTCATCAGAACTCATAAAGTCAGGTCAATTTCGTTTTCAAGGAAATTATATCTGCACTGATGCTCATATATATGACGAAAATATTGAAAATTGCGAACATATTTGATTCTTTTTATCAAACAGGGAAATAATTAATCTGAACATGTCGGCCTCTGAGAATCACATGAAGTGACACCCAACCGAAACATACAAAACAGTTATTGAATAATACATGTAAAACTTCAAACAAAAAGCCGATCTCATGGGCGCCTGGGAATTGAGTCCTTCACTGAAAATCAATGTGCATCTTTTTCGATTAGAAAAAGAAATGGCGCCTTTTATGGGGGCATTTGAGAAAATCTTAGCAGTTCAACTGAAGCCTTTGATTGGAAAGCATAAATAACCTGTAATCATCTGCCTTAAAAGCTATTTCTAACATGAAAAAAGTTTGGAATTCCTGAAATGAGTATTACTTTTGCAACAACAGTACCCGTGTTGCATCCCGTTAGATCTGCTCACGGGTCTTTCTCAAGACAATTCTCAAGAATAACGATAATACACCTCCCATGCCTCTCTCTGATGCACACTTGGGGGGTCTTTTCTTTTTAGACCATGCGAAAAACCGGCAGTAAAAAATTAAATACACCTGGGTTTAACGGGTTTGAGAGTTGGTTCAAAAACGTATCGCAAATACAATTTGGCAGAAAAAAAAAGAAACAAAAAAGAAAAGTAAAAAAGAAGTGACATTAAGTGCTAATAGTCAGTTAATTAACTCTTTTTTAAGAGAAAAAGAATATTAAAGGAAATCATGACCAGCCGCAAATTCCGCCGCAAGTTTCCGGTTCCTGACTGGAGGAACATTTGGTTTTGACCAGGAACTTCCAGCTTGCACAGCAACTGGAAGCTTCCGGATTAAAAGCACCCCCCCAAAAAAAAACAAAAGGATTGAAAGCCAAGCTTCCAATCCTTTTCTCTATGTTGAGGTTTCGAGCGGATTCGAACCGCTGTGGGAGGTTTTGCAGACCTCTGCCTAGCCACTCGGCCACGAAACCCTGTTTCTTATTTTGCTCTGCAAAGATAATACTTTTATCGGAATTAGACCAAATGCATTTTTCAAAAAAAGGCATCCCCGGTCAATTTTTTCGGGAGAGTTTCATGAAAACCTGGTTTAAAGTCGGATCGATTTAATAGTGGTTCCATCATGTAAGAACAGAAAATGAATTTAAATCCTGGCACCAACCCAATAGTTTTGAGAATTCCTGCCTGTTTTCCCGTGAAAGGTTGAAGACGCCTGGTTTTGAAATTGACTGATGATCAGTGTTTTGCAGGTATCAAAAAAGTGAGACCTGTTTTTCTGATAAGTTGATACCCCTTCAGGGCTTTCTGATACTCCTGAAATGAGACTACAGGATAATTTTGCATCGTAATGAAAAATTCATCCTGTTATTCACTTCAAGTAAATTGTCATGTATCAAAAAGTTTTCTTTGTTTTCCTTGTTGGTATCACTTTGCAAATGCATTCCGCCGTTCAGGCATCAGGGTTTGATGTACCTCGTGAGTCTGCCCACAAGTACTCTGTTGAATTGTGCCCTTTTTCGCCATTGTTTAATATATGGGCTGTGCAGCTGGCCGGTGAATTTTCTCCCCGCAACGAATGGATGCTGGGTGTGGCTTATATGAACATTCAATATGACTCTGGCCGTTCGCATGCTCCGGGGCTTATAGTGGGGTATCGCCGTTTTTTGTGGCAGGGTGCCCATCTGGAATATCAGCTCTGGCCCGCCTGGAATGCCTTTTACGAAAAAAATGAACAGCAGTATTACAAAGGGCTGGAGCTGTGGAATGAATTCAGGGCCGGCTATGTATGGGATTTTCGGGTGGGAAATCAAACCTTTTCTTTGATACCCCAGGTATTGGCGGGGTTTGGGCTCTTGCCCGGTAACAAGCCTGAGAGTTTTATTCAGGAAATTGAAAATGATAGGGTGTTTGTTGCGCCTATACTTTTTGTGGGATATAAATTTTGAGAGATAGTTTACTTCGAGTTTCAACACCCCCGTGCGGCCTAAATGCGATAAAGACAGTGAATAAATATCTCTACATTTTTATATCTTTCTTCTACTTTTTTCTTAACAAAAAAGTAGCAAAAAGTCAAGGCTTCGGATAATTCCCGACAAGTCTAAGTTCACTCCGCTAAAAGTTTGAATGTTCCGCAATGAAAGCTTTTTTCTTTAAATAGAGATTTCTGCTAGCGGAACTGCAAACTTTTAATATGATATTAATTTTAATAAATAGGCCACATTGAGCTCACCTAAAGGCTCGGTTCAAAAAGCTCCGTTTCACTAAGACTTGTTACCGGGAATTCTCCAAGGCCGGGAAGACGCATTGTACAAAGTTTAGATGCCAAACAAAAGCTATTAATAATTCTTCCACATTGAAAAACATAAGTTTACCTAATTAATAATCACATTATCAGCAATTTACGCAGCCTGTCATTGGTCGCGAAGGGAGATCACGAAGTAGCAGCGAAGCCAAATCTCATTTTTTTACCGGACAATAATGATTATCAACAAAAAAACCACAACACGTTACACAAATTCCATCCCGAAAACCGAGGCAATTTTTGCTTTGAGCTCTTTTTTCACTTTTTCTATATCCTGCGCTGCACCCAGCTCTTTTTCCATGGAGGTTACCGTTTTGTCGGTAAAACCGCAGGGATTGATAAAGTTGAAATATTCCAGGTTGGTGTTTACATTGAAAGCAAAACCGTGCATAGATACCCAGCGACTGGTGCGCACGCCTATGGCACAAATCTTCCGGACACGGGGAGTGCCTGTATCCAGCCACACACCGGTAGCTCCTTCCAGCCGCCCGGACTGGATGCCATAGTCTGCCAGCAACTGAATCACTGCCTCTTCCAGCTTGAAGATATAGTCGCGCACCCCGGTCACGAAATATTCCAGGTTGAGGATGGGATACCCCACTATCTGTCCGGGTCCGTGATAAGTGATGTCGCCTCCACGATCGATGTGAAAAAATTCAGCCTCCCTCGCCTGCAACTGCAGTTGATTGATGAGCAGATTCTCTGCCGAGCCGCTTTTCCCCAGCGTGTAAACATGCCGGTGCTCGCAAAACAAAAGGTAATTGGGCGTGACCTCTTTGTTGCTTTCCCCTTCGTTAATCGCCTTTTTGGCCCGTGTAATTTCATTGAACAACTTTTCCTGGTATTCCCAGCCATCCTTGTAGGCGATCAAACCCAGGTCCTCAAAAGTTACTTGTTTATTTATTGCTTTTTCTTGCATGTTCAGATATGATTTTCAGCATGATAAGAAGAACGAACCAGCGGATTGCTTTCAACGATTTGAAAACCTTTTTTCAGGCCTTCCTCTTTGTAGCGGGCAAAGACATCGGGATGGATGTATTCTTCCACAGGCAAATGCTCAAGAGTAGGTTGCAGGTACTGCCCGATGGTAAGGATTTGACAACCTGCACTTACCAGATCATCCATACACTCCAGCACTTCTTCAAAAGATTCTCCCAGCCCCACCATGATGCCTGACTTTGTTTTCAGGCCTGCCTCACGGATCCAACGGATAACATCGAGGCTGCGTTCGTATTGGGCGGCACTGCGCACCATGGGCGTAAGGCGTTTTACCGTTTCCAGGTTATGGGAGGTGATGTCGGGTTTTACCGCCAGCACTTTGTCCAGGTCTTCCTTTTTACCCTTGAAATCTGGCAGCAATACTTCGATGGTAGTTCCGGGATTTTCCTTTCTTACTTCCTCCACGGTGTCGGCCCAAATCTGCGCTCCGCCATCGGGCAGGTCATCCCGGTCAACGGAAGTGATGACACAGTGTTTCAGCTTCATCAACCGTATGGCCCTGGCTACTTTTCCCTTTTCGGCAGGATTGGGAGGGAGCGGCCTGCCCGTTTGGGTGGCACAGAATTTACAGGATCGGGTGCATATTTCACCCAGGATCATAAAAGTGGCCGTGCCGGCATTCCAGCATTCGCTCATGTTGGGGCAATTGCCACTCTGGCAAATGGTATGCAGCTGGTTTTCTGCTACGATTTTCTTTACCTTGCTGAACTCTTCTCCTGATGAGCGACGTATTTTCAACCAGGAGGGTTTGCGTTTGGGGGGTATGGAATTTTCTTGCATTGCATTTTTTTTTGCTCTGCAAAGATACATAATGTCGTGATAAAAGGTGGTTGTTCTCTGCCCTTTCCTGAGTATGACAAAGTATAAATAAAGTCGCTACTGTTCGGTTAAGAATTCAAGATCTCTCGCTACGCTCGAGATGACAGACCACTCCCCCAAAAACCACACTGCATGTCACTTCGAACGCAGTGAGAAGTCTATTTTTGATAAAATCTAAATTCACAAGTTTTACCGGTCACCAGTGATAAAAAGAACCGTTTTTTTATTCGCTCCTGTCGTTTTACCTTTGCCTCACCAAATTCATAATCAGCGGCTATGATCCATCCTACCGAAAAAGACGAGCGCCAATACCTGGAAACAGTTAAAGATAAAATCAACCAGGCCATTTCTTCTGTAACTGAAAAACTCGAAGAACAGGCCAAAGACCTGCACGCCAGCAAGGAGTACCTCTACGACAACAAAGACGCCATGGACAGGATGGAGAAGGAGGCCGTGCGCTATTCCATCACCAGCAGCGCCATCATCGGAGAAGCATCGGTAGAAAAAAGAAAACGGATTGAAAAACTTCTCCACTCCCCCTACTTCGGGCGTATTGACTTTTCGGAAAAGGGCGGCAGGGAGGTAAAGCCCGTTTACATTGGGTTGTATTCTTTTTTTGATGAGAAGGAAAACAGCAATATTATTCATGACTGGCGTGCCCCCATCTCTTCCATGTATTATGATTTCGAACTGGGCACGGCCCACTATGAAGCCCCGTCGGGCACAAAAAAGGGAGAGGTAACCCTCAAGCGGCAATACCGCATTCGCAAGGGAAAGATGGAGTTTATGCTGGAAAACTCCCTGAATATTCACGACGATATCCTTCAACAGGAGCTGAGCAAGGCATCCGACGAAAAGATGAAAAATATCGTGGCCACCATTCAGCGCGATCAGAATGCCATCATCCGCAACGAAGATTCACGGGTATTGATCATACAGGGTGTGGCCGGTTCCGGAAAAACCTCCATTGCCCTGCACCGCATCGCCTTCCTGCTTTACCGCTTCCGCGAAAATCTCTCTTCCGAAGAAATCCTGATCATTTCACCCAACAAGGTGTTTGCCGATTATATCTCCAACGTACTCCCGGAGCTGGGGGAAGAGCGCATCCCGGAAATAGGGATGGAAGAACTGGCCAACCAGGTGCTTGACAACAAATACAAGTTCCAGACCTTTGCCCAGCAGGTGGCAAAACTGCTGGAAAAACCTGACGAGGGCTTCATCAACCGCATCCAATTCAAAGCCAGCCATGCCTTTTTGAGCAAGCTGGAAGAATATGTAAACCATGTCAACAACAACATGTTCCGGCCCGGAGACATCTGGGTGCGGAAGAACTTTGTTCCCGGGTGGTTTATCCGCGAGCGCTGGGAGGGATACCACCGGCTTCCCATCATGAAGCGTTTTGCTGAAATTACCCGGGATATAGAGGAGAATATCCGGTTTTATTACAAATACGATATTGACGCTCAGCAACGTGCCGAAATCAGGAAATCGGTTACCGGCATGTTTCGCTCCGGCAACATCCGCGAGCTATACAAGGAATTCTGGATTTGGCTGGGCAGAGAAGATCTCTACCAGCAGGCAGCACGCGGCCAGATGGAATATGCCGATGTATTCCCGCTCATTTACATGAAAATCCGCCTGGAAGGACACAAAGCATTCGAAAAGGTGAAACACCTTTTGGTGGATGAGATGCAGGACTATACCCCGGTACAATATGCTGTATTGTCCCGTCTTTTTCCCTGCAAAAAAACCATCCTGGGCGATGCCGGACAGTCGGTAAACCCTTACAGCTCGTCCAACGCTGACGCCATTAAACGGATTTTTACCGAAGCCGATACGGTGAAACTGCTAAAGAGCTACCGCTCTACTTTTGAGATTACGCAGTTTGCCCAGCAGATCTCTCCGGCAGAAGAGATCATCCCCATCGAAAGAAGGGGCCATAAGCCTGAAGTGCAATGCTTCAAATCTGCTGCAGCAGAACTGGCAAAAATGAAGGAATGGATTGCCGACTTCCGTACCTCCGGCGAGCACCAGAGCATGGGTATTGTTTGCAAAACGGCCCGACAGGCAGAGGCCCTGCACCAAAAACTCAGCGTACAAGGGGAACAACTCAGCCTGATCACCACCGACAGCAGCGCTTTTGCACAAGGGGTGGTAGTTACCAATGCCCACACCGTAAAAGGTCTTGAGTTTGACAGGGTGATAGTTCCCCAGGTAACCAGCGCCAATTACAAAACAGAAATGGACAAGGGGATGTTGTATATTGCCTGCACGCGGGCTATGCACAGGTTGTATGTTTGTTGTGGCGGGGAGGTTAGTGGGTTTATTTAGAGA
>RECE01000395.1 GCA_007694165.1 Bacteroidota bacterium | reverse complement strand
GTGCCATCATGCAACTGGCGGAAAAGCATGGCTTGCTGGTAATTGAGGATGCGGCGCAGGCTATTGACAGCTTTTATATAGGAAAGTCACAGGACGGCCCCCTGGGCTCCATCGGCCACATGGCCGCATTCTCCTTCCACGAAACCAAAAACATCATCGCAGGAGAGGGAGGCATGCTGGTGATCAACGATGAGCGGTTTGCCCAACGGGCGGAAATCATCTGGGAAAAGGGTACCAACCGGGCAGCTTTCTGGCGCGGTGAAGTGGACAAATATGGCTGGGTAGATGTGGGCTCTTCGTTCCTCCCATCGGAAGTGATAGCGGCATTTCTTTACGCACAACTGGAGCACCTGGACACCATCCAGTCCAGGCGCCTTGCCATCTGGAACCGCTACCACGAAGCGTTGCTCCCCCTGCAGGAAAAGGGCTTGCTGCAATTGCCCATAGTGCCCGTTTACAGCACCAACAATGCCCACATGTTTTATCTCGTATTGCCCGATGCCGATACACGGGATGCATTCATCCGGCACCTGAAGAAAAATGAAATCCTGGCGGTGTTCCATTACCTCTCCCTGCACCAGTCGCCCTACTACCAAAACAAACACGATGGCCGCCAACTTCCCCACAGCGATCATTTTAGCGATTGCCTGGTGAGACTGCCGCTGTATTATGAACTCACCACGGAACAGCAGGAGAGAGTGATAGAGGGGGTGACGGGGTTTTTTTAGGGAATGAAGATTGTGGAATTGCAAGATTGCGTATTATCAACCTTTTAGTCAGGGCATGAACTGTAGTCATACCCTGACTTGTTCTGTACTAAAGGATGGTGCTATACTACCTGACACGACATCTCTACCCCAAAAATCACCCCGTGATTTTTAAAAACTGCGTCTCTGCGCCTCTGCGAGAGAAAATCAATGGTTATGAATTATGAATGAGTACTAAGGCGATGCGGGCATTTCCCGGCGGGCGCCAATCAAAAACTCCCATCCCAATGTTTGAGCGGGCAACAATTCCCTCTCAAAGGGGGCGGAGGGGGTCCTGCTCCTTCAACGCACCCGTCCGGCCCGGCCTACAGTTCCGGCCCGGACTAACGGGAAATCGCACATCCCCCATCCATTCGCATCACCCTTTTAGTCAGGGCATGAACTGTAGTCATACCCTGACTTGTTCTGTACCATGGGATTTGGAGCTCTGCAATCTGCCCACTCTGCGAAAACCTCCTCAAAAAATCACTCCGTGATTTTTCAAAACTGCGTCTTTGCGACTTTGCGAGAGGAAAAGAATCTGCACTACAGAGCACCAACCCATGAGTGGTGAGAGTAAAGAGAAAAGTGAAAAGTGAAAATCAAGGCAGTAGAACGTCATCAACCTTTTAGTCAGGGCATGAACTGTAGTCATACCCTGACATGATCTGTACCATGGGCTTAGACTTTAGTTTAATACATCATTTGTCCTTTTGGAAAATTTAAAGCAATGATTTTGATGATATTAATCCTGATACAAATTAGCTTTGTCAGAGTCCCATCCCATAACCTAAGTTTAAATTTATTCCTATATTTGTACTATGAGTACTAAATCAGCATCCAAAATAAACCGCTTATTGCAAAATGTGCCTAAGGGCGTTGTATTGCAGTCGTCTTGGCTTCTAAAGCAAGGCTATTCGCATGATTTACAACAAAGCTATTTAAAAAGCAATTGGCTTGTATCCATAGGAACCGGAGCTTACAAAAGGGCTGGCGATGATGTTACTGTTTTTGGAGCCTTATACGCCTTGCAGCATCAGGCTGAAAAAAAAATCCATATTGGCGGTCTATCATCCTTGTCATTACAGGGATTGTCGCATTATGTTGCCATGGGAAATGATATTCTGCACCTTTTCGCAAACCCTGGCTTCAAATTGCCAAAGTGGTTTATTCAAAACCAATGGAATAGGAAATACATGCTGAAAACTACAAATCTATTGCCTCCTGATTTATCCTTGATAAAATATGATTTTGGAGCATTTCAGGTAAAAATTTCATCTCCTGCACGAGCTATGATGGAATACCTTGATTCAGCACCTGAAGTTTTGGATTTGGAAGAAGCATGGCTGATAATGGAAAGTATGAATAATTTACCTCCGGCACAAGTACAGGAATTACTTGAGCATAACCAATCCATTAAAACAAAAAGGTTATTCCTTTTCCTTGCAGAAAAAGCTGAACACGCATGGTTTAAAAAGCTCAACATTGCCCAAATAGACATGGGTAGTGGCAAACGCAGTATTGTAAAAAATGGTGTTTTCATTAAAAAATATCAGATCACAGTACCAGAAATAATTGCGCAATGAACGAAACGTATGTACAACAAGTAAGATTATTGCTTCGAATTCTTCCTGAAATTAATAAAATAGATGAATTTGCTTTACATGGAGGAACAGCAATAAATTTATTTTACCATAACATGCCGCGACTTTCAGTAGACATCGATCTGACTTACATTCCTTTTGGTGATCGAAATACGGATTTAAAAATGATTAGCAAATTGCTCAATCATCTTTCCAACAGGTTGATGAGAACTATACCTGGCATATCGCTTAAGTCTGGCAGTTCTGGTGGTGATGAGGTAAAACTATTTTGCAAATTAAATACTTCTGAAGTTAAAATAGAAGTTAATACAATTAACCGGGGCCTTATGGACCTTCCTTCACAAAAATATTTGTGTATGGCTGCTCAGGAAAGATTCAATACCTGGTGTGAAATAAAGACTGTACCCATCGAACAATTATTTGGAGGGAAAATTGTAGCTGCTCTCGATCGGCAGCACCCACGAGACTTATTTGACATTAAAAAGTTAATGGAATACCGAAGTATAGACACCAAAATGCTTATTGGATTCTTGTTTTGTGCTTTTAGCAGCAAGCGACCGTTAGATGAAATTCTGCAGCCCAATCCAATGAACTACAACCATTTGATCAATAATCAATTTCTCGGGATGACCAATGAAGCATTTACAATTGAAACGTATGAAACCGTAAGGGCTAAACTAATAAGCACAATTATCAGTTCTCTCAGTAAGGATCAGAAAACGATGATCCTAAACTTTGCCGAAACAAATCCGGTTTGGCTATATGGCGATTGGGGCAGTTATCCAGGTATCGCATGGAAAATAAAAAACTTAGTACATTTAAAGGAAACTAATCCATCGAAATTCCAGAAGCAAATTGAAAAACTTAAATCAATTCTTTTTTAACCCAACTGGCAGAGAATGCCGGCTTTGGCTTTGATGGATCAACAGGATGATGGCGGAGTATTATGGGGTGGAGAGGGTAGAGATGAGAGAAAAGTGAAAAGAGAAAAGAGACCGAAGACCGAAGACCGAAGACCGAAGACCGAAGGAGCTGGAAGTTGGAAGCTGGAAGTTGAGGGCACAGCCCGAACCGAGCCAAAGGCGAGCTCAGCAAAGCTAAATCCCGCGACTGCAGGGAAGCGGGGCTGGAAGGGATTGAGAGAGTTGAAAATTGAGATGAGAGAGAAAAGAGAAAAGTGAAAAACAACCTGAGCCTGAAAGGCTCCAACAACAAAGCCCGGGGCAAAGTGTCATAGCCGTCAGGCTATGGAACGACGCCCCGGGTTTAAAGAGGCAGTAACAACGGGCGCTGCGAAACCATGACAATTAGCAGCACACTGCTGATGACAGCGCAATGGCAGAGACGAGATAATCAACCTTTTAGTCAGGGCATGAACTGTAGCCATACCCTCACATGTTATGTGCTTTGAGGTTTTGAGTTTGCTATACTGCCCAATCTGCGAAATCCACCCCCAAAAATCACCCCGTGATTTTTAAAAACTGCGTCTCCGCGCCTCTGCGAGAGAAAACCAATCAGTTATGAGTTATGAATGAGGACTGGATGCGGGCATTTCCCGGCGGGTACCAAACTGATATTTTCCATCCAAATGCTTGAGCGGGCATCAGTTCCCCCTCAAAGGGGGCGGAGGGGGTCTTGCTGATTCAACGCACCCGTCCGGTCCGGACTAAAAGTTGTTAGAGGATTCTTTTTTTTTTGCGTTAAGCCTGACCCACCCTGTCCTTCGGACATCCCTCCCTACGAGCAGGGAGGGAGCGCATTGTACCAGCTATTGCAGGATGATAATTACCGGTAATTACTACATTTACAGACTCTTTGATTAAATGCTCAGTCCTTCAAACCAGCACTGCCCGAACTCCCCTCCTCCCGCCACTGCGGGATAGGGAGGAGTTGGAGGTGGGTCAAAATAGTTTAGTCAGGGCATGAACTGTAGTCATACCCTGACACGCTCTGCTCAACTGTATTTAGCATGGCAACCGACCCAAAACCGACCCAAAAAACAACCAGAAAACCGACCTGTAAAACGACCAGTAACCGACCAGAAAACCTTCGACTGCAAAGAGCCTGTCAATAATAAATACCACATGCAGTATTCCTTGCTTTCTTCCTACCTTTGCCGGAAAACATTCTGCCCATGAACACCAGCCCTTCTTACCAAAATTATTCCCTGGCAGCTTTTCTGCTCCTGCTTCCCTTCTTCCTCCTGGCATTTTTCGTCTGGCCCTCAAGCGATGACTATGCCATGGCGGTGATGTACGAGGGTAGCGAATCATTTTCGGAAGTGGTAAAGTCTTTGTACGGTAAATGGGGCGGACGGTACAGTACCTGGGTCGGTGCCCTTCCCGGGGCTTTCCTGGTGAAACACCTCTGGCTCTACCGCTTCATGGTGCTGGCGACGCTGGTGCTGCTGGTGTTGTCGGTGCGATGGTTCTGGGGGGTGGTGGTGCCACAGAACCGGGGAAAGGGTCTCTCCGCTCTGGTGGCCGGTGCATTTCTGCTGCTGTGGTTCCAGGTGATGCCGGGCACAGCCGACAGCCTCTACTGGTATTCGGGGATGGTGGTATATACCTGGCCGCTGGTGTTGTTTTTCTTCCTGGCGGGAGGACTGCTGAAAGAGCGAAAACCTTGGTGGCTTAAAGTGCTGCTCATACTCTCCGCTTTTGCCATGGTGGGGTTCAACGAAATGGCTGCCATCATCGCACTGCTTACAGTGGCTGTTTTTGCTTTGATGGGCAACAAAAAAGGGGACGTGCCCCTGAAAATATCGCTGCTTGTGGCCGTAACCGCCGGATTGTTGCTGCTCCTCCTCTCTCCGGGCAACGCACAAAGGATGGCCCTCTTTGCCAACAACAGCAACCTGTGGGATGCTTTGCGCATCAGCCTGGTATCTCTTGTCAAACTCAACGGCATCCATATCCAGAGCATTTCGTTATGGCTGCTGGTACTGTTGGTTTTTCCATGGTTGGATCAGCTCCGGCTTCCCGTTTTTTCAGCAGGCAGCAAAGAAGACTCCTGGCTCCCGGTTTGGTGTTTTCATTTTTTGCGTCATCCCGTCGCGGTTATTATTTTGGGCCAGGCCGTGTTGTGGGGACTGCTGTTTGTCCCTGCCTGGAGCATGGGCATCAACCCGCCCCTGCGGGTGTACAATTTCCTTTCCCCTTTGTGGTTGTTGTGGTTATTGTGGCTGCTCACCTCCATCCGAAGCCATTTCGCCAATCTCATGGATGTGGGATGGCCGGTCTTCCGGGGCACCGGACTCAAAGCCATGGTGCTGCTCATAGCCCTGTCGCTGATGGTGAATTTCGTGAAAATCCCCGGCGGGGAGGTGGTTTTTGGCGGCAATGTACCCCGCGCCTGGCACGACCTGGCCTTCCGCGCGGCAGGCTACAACCGTGCCATGCACCAGCGCGAAGCCCTCATCAAAGCAGCCCTTCAGCAAGGAGAATCCACCCTTACACTACCCAGGCTGCACAACCCACCCGGCACCATCCACTTCCTGGACATCTTCCCCGACCCCGACCACTGGATCAACAGGATGATGGCGGAGTATTATGGGGTGGAGAGGGTAGAGATGAGGGAAAAGTGAGAAGAGAAAAGAGACCGAAGACCGAAGACCGAAGACCGAAGGAGCTGGAAGTTGGAAGGGAAAAAGCTCGAAGCTCGAAGCTCGAAGCTGGAAGGGGGAGAGAGAGTAGAGCTGAAGGCTCAAAGGTGAAAGGTGAAAGGTTGACCCACCTTGTCCTTCGAACATCCCACTTTTAAGTGAAAAATTAATAGTGAAAAGTGAAATTTGTGAGAATAACCGTCAGCAGCCTTTTCTAAACAATCTTTTGATAAAATGCTCTGCCATTAAGATCAGCACTGCCCGAACTCTCCTCCTCCCGCCACTGCGGGCCAGGGAGGAGTTGGAGGTGGGTCAAAAAAGTTTAGTCAGGGCATGAACTGCAGTCATACCCTGACTTGTTCTGTACTTTAGGGCTTTGTTATCCTGCCTGCCACGACATCTCTACCCCAAAAATCACCCCGTGATTTTTAAAAACTGCGTCTCTGCGTCTCTGCGAGACAAAACCAGTCAGTTATGAGTTATGAATGAGGCCGGTGCGGGCATTTCCCGGCGGCTAAACATCTGAAATTACCAGCCCAATGTTTGAGCGGGCAAAAGTTCCCCCTCCAAGGGGGCGGAGGGGGTCTTGTTGATTGAACGCACCCGTCCGGTCCGGACTACAGTTCCGGTCCGGACTAAAAGTTGTTAGAGGATTGTTTTTTTGCGTTAAGCCTGACCCACCCTGTCCTTCGGACATCCCACTTTAAAGTGAAAAATTAATAGTGAAAAGTGAAAAGTTGCGTTTGTTAGAATAACCGTCAGCTACTTTTTCTAAATATTTTTTTATAAAATGCTCTGAACTTCAAGCCATTACTGCCCGAACTCCCCTCCTCAAGCAAAATAATAATCCTTCAGCCAGTGTTCAAACACCGGATCCAGCAACTCTACCCCGGCGGGCGTTACATCAATAATCTCTTTGAGGAGCAGTGCCTGCTTGATGCGCTGTATATTGGCAGAAGTGCCCAGCCGGTATTTATTGATGGTTTCCTTTGCACTCAGGTGTTCTGCCTTGTCAGTAACAGCGTTCAGGAAGTTGATCTGGGTGTTGCTCAGATTGTCCATCTGGGCATGAAACAGCATGCTGAGCTGTTGGGTAAGTCCGGCAAAAGCTTCCTGTACTATGGTGGTGTCGCATTTTTCGGTGGTGCGCAGCCATGACAATTGCGCCAGTTGTTGCACATAATAGGGGTGGTTGACGGCAAGTCCGATGATAAGCTTTATGGCCCCAACGGTTATTTTCTTTTTTGTTTTCCTGAATTGACCCCGGATATAAGCATGCCAGTCTTCGGCATCTAACTTTTCCAGGAAAAGGATGTCTCCAAACTTGTAAAAAGGCATGGAGGGGCTGTTGAAGACATGGATCATCATGTTTTTCTTGCTTCCATAAAGGCAATAAGAGGTGTTTTTGTGCAATTGCCACGAAGCCCTCAGCTTTTTCTGAAACGCCAAAGGCTCCTCAAAGTTTGCGATGTTTTGAAATTCATCAATACAAACGACAACCTTGCACTTTTTTTGTGCTGCCAGTTTCTCCGGCAGTTGCAATATTTCATCGGGTGCTCTTTTGATTTCTTCCCAATCCATGCTCAATTCAAACTCCATGTCTGGTGAGGGGCTGAAAGTAACTTTGGGAAGGAAACGTCCCAGTAAGGTTCTGCTTGCCTTGACGATATCGTCTATGCGCGAGGAGAAGGCTATGAGTGTTTCCCGGGCAAGCATTTCATAGAATTGCTCCTCTGTGCGGGCTTTGAAAAGATCCAGCATGATAAACCGGATTTTACCGTGGGTCGCATTGCATTCACCCACCGAATGATGCACCAGGGATGATTTGCCCCAGCGACGGGGTGAGATAAGAATGGTATTGGTTCCTGATTCAAAATTGTTGATCAGCCGCCTGGAATCTTCCCTGCGGTTGGTAAACGATTTGCCCGAAGCAATTTTTCCAAAAACAAACGGTGTTTCCATACTTTTTCCGGATTGCATTACAAAAATAATAAACATTTTTGTAACTAACCAACAATTAACTTACTGTTTTGTAACTAATCAAACAGTTACTAACATAATTGTAACTAACAAAAAAGTAAGTTACAAAATAGTAACAAATTGTATGGTGAGAAGCCATCCTTTTAGTCAGGGCATGAACTGTAGTCATACCCTGACATGTTCTGTACTATAGGGTATTGAGGTTGCTATACTGCCCAATCTGCGAAATCCACCCCAAAAAATCACCCCGTGATTTTTCAAAACTGCGCCTCTGCGCCTTTGCGAGAGCAAATCAATAATTTATGAATTTTGAATGAGTACTAAGGCGATGCGGGTATTTCCCGGCGGGTGCCAATCAAAAACTCCTATCCTAATGGTTGAGCGGGCATCAGTTCCCCCTCAAAGGGGGCGGAGGGGGTTTTGGTGATTCAACGCACCCGTCCGGTCCGGACTACAGTTCCGGTCCGGACTAAGAGCCTGTACCCACTATAAATTCAATTCGCAGGCAGGAAGTCTCAAGCTCCAACCTTTGCTGCCAGTGCGCTGTCATCAGCATTCACTCATTGCATGCCATTTGTGCTCAGCGCCATTTATGATTTTGCCCTTAACCCGGGGCGTTGCCCCGGGCTCTGTTGTACAAGGCTTGCAGCCTTTTTGAAACAATGCATCAGCGGTAATTAAGTGCAAAGAGAAAAGTTCAAAGAGAAAAATATACTGAGCCTGAAAGGCTCAAACAACAAAGCCCGGGGTGAAGACACATAGCCGTCAGGCTATGCAACGGAACCCCGGGTTAGATGTGCAATTACAACGGGCGCTGCGAAACCAT
>RECE01000394.1 GCA_007694165.1 Bacteroidota bacterium | reverse complement strand
CAAAAAATGGGCTACCGCAGATAACAACACGTTGGTTTACATACACTCCCCAAAAATATTCCCAATAAAAAAGGCTCTGGAAACCCGGAGCCTTTTTTTATTGATATTTGTTAAAGAAACTATTTTCCCAGTAACCTTTTGATCTCATTCAGTTTCATGAGTGCTTCCACCGGGGTAAGGGTATTGATATCGGTTCTTAGAATATCCTCTTTAATCTGCAGCAAAAGCGGATCATCGAGCTGAATAAAACTCAGCTGAAACTGGTCATCTGTTTTGGATCCTTTTCTCTTTCCTTTGGCGGGTTTGCCGGTCAGCTCTTCATGGCTGTGACTCTTCTCCAGTTGTGAAAGAATATCATTGGCACGGTTGATCACGGATTTGGGCATACCGGCCATGCGGGCCACGTGTATACCAAAACTGTGCTCGCTCCCGCCCGGGACCAGCTTTCGCAGAAAAATGACCGTATTATGGGTCTCTTTCACCGAAACATTGTAATTCTTAATCCGGGAAAATGAACCGGACATCTCGTTAAGTTCGTGGTAGTGGGTGGCAAACAGCGTTTTGGCCCTGAACAAGGGATGCTCATGCAGAAATTCTGCTATGGCCCAGGCAATGCTGATGCCGTCGTAGGTGCTGGTGCCGCGCCCTATCTCATCCAGCAATATCAGGCTCCGGTTGCTTATGTTGTTGAGGATACTTGCGGTTTCATTCATCTCCACCATAAAAGTAGATTCGCCCAGCGAAATATTGTCTGACGCTCCTACCCTGGTAAAAATCTTATCTACCCAACCGATTTTTGCCTTCGATGCCGGAACAAAACTCCCCATCTGCGCCATCAGAACAATCAGTGCTGTTTGCCTGAGCAATGCCGATTTACCTGACATGTTGGGACCTGTAATCATAATCATCTGCTGATTTTCATTGTCCAGCAAAATATCATTGGCCACATACTCTTCTCCCGGAGGCAATTGTTGCTCTATCACCGGATGACGCCCGTCACTGAGTTCGATGGTGAATGAATCGTTAATTTCGGGCTTTACGTAGTTATATTGCTTTGCTACAGAAGCAAAACAGAGCAGACAATCCAGCTTTGCAATGATATTGGCATTGGTCTGCACGGGTTCGATGTATTCCGATATGGCCGCAACCAGTTCAAGGTAAATCCGCTCTTCTTCCTTTAGGATTTTTTCCTCTGCTCCCAGGATTTTCTCCTCATACTCTTTCAGTTCGGGAGTAATATACCGCTCGCAGTTTACCAGGGTCTGCTTTCGTATCCAGTCTTCAGGCACCTTGTTTTTATGGGTATTGGTGACTTCAAGATAGTAGCCGAAAACATTGTTATAAGATATTTTTATACTGGGGATACCTGTTCGTTCAATCTCCCGCTGCCGCATCTGTGCCAGGTAATCTTTCCCTGAATTGGAGATGGCTCTCAGGTCGTCAAGCTCCTGGCTGATACCCTGGGCGATTACATTTCCCTTGGTGATAAGCGATGAAGGCTCTGCAATGATCTCCCTTGCAATTCTATCGCGTATCTGTATGCAAAGATTCAGCTGATCGCCAACGGTTTTAATTGGTTCGCAGGAGGAGGCCAGGCAAACTTCCCGGATGGGTTCAATGGCCTGCAGGGCTTTTTGCACCTGCAATACCTCCCTGGGATTGATTTTCCCTACTGCAACCCTGGATATGAGCCGTTCAAGGTCTCCAATCTGCCGCACATGTTTTTCTATCTGCTCAGATACATCGGGGTTGTCAAAGAGAAACTCCACCACGCTATGCCGTTCCTGTATCATGGCCCTGTCTTTAAGGGGAAGTATCACCCATCGTTTAAGCATTCGGCTTCCCATGGGCGAGAGGGTATGGTCAAGCACCTGGATAAGGCTCGTGGCATTATCATTCATAGAACTCAACAGCTCAAGATTGCGGATGGTAAACTTATCCAGCCACACATAGCGGCTTTCATCAATGCGCGAGATTTTGTTGATGTGCTTTATTTTGTCGTGCCGGGTTTCGGAAAGGTAGTGCATGGCAGCCCCGGCGGCAATGATCCCGTTTTCAATCTCCTCGATACCAAAACCTTTGTACGAAAGGGTGCCAAAGTGCTTGAGCAACCTGTCGTCGGCAAAATCGCGGGTAAACACCCAGTCCTCGAGGCTGGAAGTATAATACTTACCGGGGAATGTTTCGTGCAATTCGCGCAGTCGGTTTTTCTGCACCACCACTTCACTGGGCCTGAAACTTTGAATGAGTTTATCTATATATTCTTTGCTGCCCTGATCTACGTAAAACTCTCCGGTAGAAACATCCAGAAAGGCGATACCACAATTGTTTCCCTGCATATGAATGCCGGCCAGGAAGTTGTTCTCCTTATGATCAAGCACCTTATCGCTGAAAGCTACTCCGGGGGTAATCAGTTCGGTTACTCCCCTTTTCACTATGGTTTTGGTCAGTTTGGGGTCTTCCAGCTGATCGCAAATGGCTACTTTTTGCCCTGCCCTCACCAGCTTGGGAAGATAGGTATCCAGTGCATGATGCGGGAAACCGGCCAGTTCAACGTATGACGCTGCACCATTGGCCCGGCGGGTAAGTACAATGCCCAGGATTTGGGATGTCTTTATGGCATCTTCTCCGAAAGTTTCGTAAAAGTCGCCTACCCGAAACAAAAGCAAGGCATCAGGATACTTTCCTTTGATGGAGAAGTACTGCTTCATCAATGGCGTTTCGACAGCTTTAGAGGTTGTTTTAGTCAATTTTTCAGGTTTTTTTAATTGGCAAACCTACTCATTTTTTTTCTTTTTATGAATAGGTTTTTGGCCCTCCGGTTCATTTTGCATATCTTTGTAATTCATTAAATTTTCAATCAAAACCTATATTTATGTTTACCAAAAAAGCTTTTTTTAAAAAATTCTTTATTCTTTCTGTATTTATTTTTGCAGCCTCAGGTATTATGGCACAAATGGCGCCACAAACCCAGGAGTTGCCATCAGACTATTCGGATAAAGAACTTGAGAAATTTGCCAGTGCAGTGACCCATGTAATGACCATACAAGAAGAGGGTCAAATGCAAATGATGTCTGTAATAGAAGAGAACGAAATTACAGTAGATCGTTTTAATGAAATGCTCATGCAAGGACAACAGCAAGGGCAGGAAAATATAGAAGCAACCGAAGAAGAACTGCTTGCTTTTACCAATGCCATGAATGAAGTGCAAACGCTTCAGATGCAGATGCAGGAGCAAATGATGGAAGCCATAACCGAAGAAGGATTAAATGTTGAACAATATCAGAACATCATGCAATCCTATGAAGTTAATCCTGAGATAAAAGAAAGAGTTGACAATCTTTTTAACGATGTACAGTAAGTATTAATTATTAACATTACGATTCACTACTATGAGCGAAAAAGGATTAACTATGCCCGGGCGAAGGGGTAATGAATCTAATGAAAACCGAAGCAATGCAGGCAATGAAAGCTCTGCATTGCTTCGTTTTATTAAAAAGAATCCTGTGTTCTTTACCATCATCGTCAGCCTTGTTATTATGGCTGCAGGCTACTTCTGGATGAATTTTCAGTCAGACAGGCAATTCAAACGGTTAGAAAATGAAGCTGCCTCAAGGGTGGAGCAAAACAACCACGACATGCTCAGGCTCTTTACCCGACCCATGGTCTGGAGTATCCGCTCGGAAATGCTCAGGGGCAACAAAGAACAAGTGGATATGCTGATCTCTGACATCGTCAGGGAGGATAATTTTCAGCACATTTTTGTGGTCAATGCAGAAGGAGAAATCTTCAGTTCGACCAACAAGAGGCAGGAAGGTCAAAAAGCTACAGACTATGTGGATGCCGAAATGCTTTCTATGAATGCCACCACCATTGTACAGGGTGAAGACAATGTCCTTACCTTGTATTCGCCTATCCTGGGCTTCGACCGCAGGATCGGCACCCTTGTAATAGAATACATACCCCTGAAATTCGAGCTTGCAACCCCGTAAGCGAGTTTTTTCCTGTCCGGATACGTTACCATGTCCCTGATAAAAAACCCTGATAACCTTCAGCTTATCCTGAAAAGCCTTCCCAATAAGCCGGGTGTTTATCAGTTTTATGATGAAGAGGAAAACATTATCTATGTGGGGAAAGCCATCAGCCTGAAAAAAAGGGTATCCTCCTACTTCAACCGCGACAATACACAAAGCGGCAAAGTGATGGTGATGGTAAAACGCATCCACCAGATACGCCATATTGTTGTGGATACCGAGATTGATGCATTGCTGCTGGAAAACAATCTCATCAAGAAATACCAGCCCCGCTACAATGTGCTGCTCAAGGATGACAAAACCTTTCCATGGATCTGCATCAAGAATGAACCCTTTCCGCGAATCTTTTCCACCCGCAATGTTATCAAGGACGGTAGCCGCTATTTTGGGCCGTATGCCTCGGGAAAAATGATGCATACACTGCTGCAGCTGGTTCGGCAGCTCTTTCAGTACCGCACCTGCCGGCTCAACCTCACCAGGGAAAATATCAATGCCGGGAAATTTAAAGTTTGCCTTGAATATCACCTTGGCAACTGCCTTGGCCCCTGCGAAGGGAAACAAACCAGGGAAGAATACCAGCTAACGATAGATCAGATAACCGAAATTCTGAAAGGGAACCTCAACACGGTGATGCAACAGCTCAAAAAGCTGATGCAACAATATGCTGCAGAGTTTGCCTTCGAAAAAGCGCAGATTGTAAAAGAAAAACATGACCTGCTGGAGAAATACCAGGCCAAATCCACAATAGTAAATCCCGCCCTCAACAATGTGGATATTTTTTCCATAGTATCTGACGAAGAAACCGGTTATGTCAACTTTTTGAAAGTTGTGAGCGGAGCCATTGTCCAGTCGCACACGGTGGAAATAAAAAAACGACTGGAAGAACAAGACAACACCTTGCTGGAAGTGGCCATTACCAACATCCGTGAACAGTTTGAGAGCAACGCACCTGAAATCATTGTTCCCATCAAACCCTCTACCACCCTACCCGACCTGAAATATACCATTCCCCAGCGGGGCGACAAGAAGAAATTGCTGGAGCTCTCAGAGCGCAATGCAAAATACTACCGGATGGAGAAGCTCAAACAAAAGGAATTGGTTGACCCTCGCCGCCATACCTTGCGCATCCTTGAGAAGATGCAGAAAGACCTGGGACTATCGCAACTACCGGAGCATATAGAGTGTTTCGACAACAGCAATACACAAGGCAGCTATCCGGTGGCTGCCATGGTGGTATTCAGAGATGCACGCCCCTTCAAAAAAGAATACCGGCACTACAACATCAAAACCGTGGAAGGCCCCGACGATTTTGCTTCTATGGAAGAAGTGGTGTACCGCAGATACAAGAGGCTGATAGATGAAGAACTGCCCCTGCCCCAGCTTGTGGTGGTAGATGGTGGAAAAGGACAGCTCAGCTCGGCGGTAAATGCACTTGAAAAACTACAACTACGTGACAAGCTGCCCATCATTGGCATTGCCAAACGCCTGGAGGAGATTTATTTTCCCGGCGACAGCATCCCCATCTATATAGACAAGAAATCGGAAACCCTCAAAATCATCCAGCATCTGCGCGATGAAGCCCACCGTTTTGGCATCACCCATCACCGGCAGAAAAGACAAAAAGGGAGCCTCAAATCAGAATTATCTGACATCAAAGGTATTGGCGAAAAAACCGCCACTGCCCTGCTGAAAAAGTTCAAGTCGGTGCAGGGCATCAAAGAGGCCAGCACCGGGGAACTGGCCGCTGAGGTGGGTATTGCTCGGGCGGCGATTTTGAGGAATTATTTTGGGAAGTGAGAAGTGAAAAGTGGAAAGTGAAAAGTGAAAAATGGGGGGGTGCGATCCCAATCCGAAAGCTTCCAGTTCCTGCGGAAGCTGGAAGTTCCTCCATTTCTAATAATAACTAACAACTTTTCTATCCCGGGAAAATAGAAAAAGCCAGTCAGAAGCATAAAATAACTTTGACTGGCTTTTTGTTTTTACCAGCACTCTATTCCATCAATATAGCATTGAACAGGAGTTTGTAAGTGATGGCTGTTGACGCCCTGAACTGGGGGTTAAAGGAAGAAAGGATAATTTGCCCCTCCCCTTTTTTCAACCAAACCAGCGCTGCCTGCTTTTTCAACAAATCTTCCTTTTCAGCATAGCCACTCATCAAAATATTGTCTTCAGCAAATGTGGCAATCACCCTGCGGTCCATATCAAAGTAAGGAATAGACGTTCTGAATACAGGTGCACCCCGGTGAAAAACACCCAACTCGCGGGGCATCCCCAGGGTGAGCGGATGATCCTCGCGCAGATTTACCCTGAGCAATGAGCCCGGAACATACAACCCTTGTGAGGCAAGTTGGCTACCGACATTGCTTACGGGAAGCATAAACTCCTCCTTCTTGTCGTCTTCCCCAATGGATAAAGAGCCCATGAACAACTCCACAGAAGGACCCCATGCCATTACTTTACCCCCGTTGTTGACAAACTGCATCAGGTTGTCGAAACCTTTTTTCTCCATCCCACGGGAATACTCAGGAGGGTATCGGGAAGGAAAAGGCTCGCCATCCGATTCAAACCGGCCATTCATAAAAACAGATTTAGCCCTGTCCGTAAAAACCAGGATGTCATAATCGCGCTGTAACCTTGCACTTTGCAAATCATAGGGTCGCAGCACTTTGTAAGGCATGTGGTATTGATCAAAGATGTAACGAATCCATCCTCCATCCATATCGTGAAACCAGGTCTCGACAATGGCTACCCGGGGAGTTGTAAGAATCCGGGTTTCAACCGCTGGTTTCTGGTTTAACCAGAGCGGGCTGACCATCAACTCAGCAGATATATTTGCAAACCTGTTGTTTACCGGAATCAAAAAACTTCCCGCCGGATAAATCTTCCCCTCAAAGGAAAAAGATTCGGTGGTACGTTCTGCCTTTATTCCTCTCTCCAGTGCCAGAAAAGCTGCCTTGTAACTTTCATTGGATCCGGCAGAGAACAAAGCCCATGAAGCTTCATCTTCCCTTTCATGCCTCATGGCAAAAGGGTACACGATGGGCTCAAGGTGATTCTCCATTCCTGGCACCATCGTAGTGATTTCAACAGCCTCTACACCACGATGCAGCGGCAATGACCATGAGGTGATGTCATAAGGTCTGATAAGCTCTCCACCGGGGGTGTAATGCCGCGCAGGAAACTTCTGCGACTCAAGTACCTCCTTGATGAAAGCACGATAAGGCTGTGCCAGCGGTATCACCACATCTCCTGCACGAAACAGGCGGTTGTTCCATTCAATATCCGAGGTGAGGCGCCAGGAGCTTACCCCATGCTTTTCCAGCAGGTTGACAATGGTCACCAACTCACTCACGTCATGCTGCTTTTGTGGCAATATAAAATAGAAGGGAGCTTCCTGCCTTCCCCGTTCTATTTCACGCCGGCTGATATCGTTTCTGAACTGCAGAATCTCTTTTTTATGGATGGAGGAAGTGTGCAGGTAAGAAAGGGTGTTCTCCATCTCATATTTCAAAATATCAGAAAGTCTCCACCAGCCTCCCTCCCAGGGTTTGGGCATATTGATACTGATGGCATATTCGCCCAATCCCTTGCCGAAGGGGCGCAGTTCATTGGGTTCAACATAAATGGGCGATGCAATATTTACGCTGGCAGCTTCCGACAGCATACCGATAACCCCCTTCCAGATGGAAGTAGTGGTAGCCCCCGGCCAGTAATCATCGAAAAGGTAATTGACCGATACACTCGACAAACCGGCATCGGTCATTTCGGTGAGCGTCCTGGAACCATACACACGCATCCAGTTCCAGATGCCGGCATCTACATTTTCGGCAATGGGATCGTGGGGCGGTGAAATATAAAACCGCGGTCCGTTGCTTCCCATCTGGTGGCGCTCCACCATGGCCTGCGGAAACCATTCAGTGGAATACACCCCGGCAACCATCTGGTTCTCACTCTGGGTGAGGGTTACAAAGTCACGGTTGATGTTATGTCCTACATATTTGTGGTACACTCCTGGCATATTGCTGGTTTCGAGCACGGTGCCCTTGTGTTTGTTGTAATGCTCCACGATCATATTCATCCCGTCAGGATTGTGGGGGATAAACATGGCCACGCTATTCTCAAGGATTTTCTCCCGGCGGGGATCTTCTCCGGCAATCAACTCATACACCACCAGTGGCAAAGCCTGCACCGGCCCCACCTCATTGGCATGCATGCTCAGGGCAGAAAGGAAGAACACTTTTCCCTCCTCCAGCAATGCTTTGCGGTCTGTTCCCTCAGGAATATCATCCAGGGCCAGCTGGCGGTTGATTTCCCTTAATCGTTCCAGTTTGGCAATATTCGCTGCTGAAGATACAAAAACGATGTACATGGGTCGCCCCAGCTCGGTTTGACCGGTTTGCTCCACATGTACCATGGGAGAAGCATCGGCAAGCGTCTGCATATACTTCATCAAATCTTCGTAAAGAAACATCTGCCGGTCATCGCCGGGAGTAAAACCGAAATGTTCTTTGGGAGTGATCAGCTGTGCCTTAAGGCCAGACGCCAGAAATAACAGGATAGCAATGAAAGCCATCCCTCTTTTGAAACAGGTATAATTTGTCATGAGGTTTTGTTTTGGTGTTTTTATCGCGGCTAAAAGTAAGAAAAAAACCTTAACAATGGGTTTGGATGGGGGGTAAAAATATGATGATAAAAAAAATTTGGGGTTGGGCAAGCATTCAGGTAGCTGGGA
>RECE01000393.1 GCA_007694165.1 Bacteroidota bacterium | reverse complement strand
TGATCGATAATAAACTTGTAATTCTGGAAGGCTTACATGAAGGTGAAAAAGTAATTATGCACAACGCCGTAATGCTCCCTTAACCCAATAACCCAATACCCACCATGTTTATAGAAAAATTCATACGTTTTTGCTTATCCCGGCGTGGCATCATGGCCGCTTTGTTTTTGCTGCTGGGTGTTTTCGGCTACTACTCATTTACCCAGCTTGAAATAGATGCCTATCCCGATATTGCCGATGTAACCTCTATGGTGGTAACGCAGTATCCGGGTCATGCCGCCGAAACGGTAGAAGAACAAATAACCATCCCGCTGGAACGAGCCCTGAATGGCATGCCCGGGCTGGTAGTAATGCGTTCCAAAAGTACTTTTGGCCTTTCCATGATTACCCTGGTTTTTGCCGATGGGATGGACGATTATTTTGCCAGGCAGCTTATTCGCGAACGACTCATAGAGGCAGAACTTCCCGAAGGGGCCGACCCCGAGCTGGAGCCTCTCACCAGTCCTACGGGTGAGATATTCCGCTATACATTGCATTCCGATACCTACAGCCAGAGAGAGTTGCGAGAATTGCAGGAGTGGGTGGTCATCCCAAAACTCAGGGAGATTTTCGGGGTAGCCGAGGTGGTAAGTCATGGAGGTGAAACCACGCAGTTTCAGTGTGAAATAGACCCTGAAATGCTGGTAAAATACAATCTATCACTGGATGATGTAATAGAAGCTGTTGAAATCAATAACTCCAATGCCGGTGGCGGGCGTGTGGTTCGTGGCGACCTGGCTTACGTTATCCGTGGAATTGGACTGGTTCGTTCCCTGGAAGACCTTGGAAATGTAGTTGTTACATCCATCGAAGGAACGCCTGTATTCCTCCGTGATCTGGGCGATTTGAGACTGGGTGCCATGGAGCGCAATGGTATGCTGGGCCGCGACGATGAAGATGACCTGGTGCAGGGTATCGTAGTACTGTTGCGTCACGAAGACCCATCGCCCGTATTGGCAGGGGTTAATGAGATGGTAGAACAGCTCAACAACAGGATACTGCCCGATGGCGTATGGATAGATGTATATTATGACCGCACGGATCTCATCAAAACCACCATACGTTCAGTTTCCTTTACGCTGCTGCAAGGCATCGGGCTTGTCATTCTCATCCTTCTGCTTTTTATGGGAAGTGTAAAGTCGGCATTGATAGTGGCTTCGGTTATACCCTTTGCCATGCTCATTGCTTTTGCCCTGATGTATCTTACGGATATTCCTGCCAACCTGCTTTCGCTGGGTGCATTGAGCTTTGGTATCCTGGTGGATGCGGCCATTGTTATTGTAGAATCACTTCAGGCACGAAGGGAGAAAAATCCTGATGAAGTATTTACCGAAGAAAGGGTGGCCGACAGTACCCTGAGAATTGCGCGACCCATATTTTTCTCTGTTTTGATTATCATTGCGGCACACCTTCCTTTGTTTGCTTTTGAACGAATTGAAGGGAAGTTCTTCATCCCCATGGCATACACAGTAGCCTATGCGCTGGGGGGTGCGTTGTTGTTTTCTCTTGCGGTAATTCCCGGACTTATGCTTTGGGCCTACAGCAAGCCCTCTAAGGTTTTTGTCAATAAACCCATGGAATGGTTGAAAGACAGATACCGGGATTTGATGTCTTTCCTGCTTGACTTTCCCAGGTTTGCCATCTTACCAGCTTTATTGGCGGTATTGTTGACGGCTTTCGTGTTCATACGCATCGGAAAGGAGTTTCTGCCCTATATTGATGAAGGATCCATCTGGCTGCAGGTGAAACTACCCTCGGGTATATCCATCGAAAAGGGTGCAGAAATGGCTTCAGAATTAAGAGACGTTACCCGGGAATTCCCGGAAGTTAGCTTTATTGTTACCCAGCTGGGGCGCAACGATGATGGTACTGACCCGTTTACACCTTCCCATATTGAAGCAATGGTGGGGCTGCATCCCTACAATACCTGGAGGCCCCGCAGAAGTAAACTGGATTTGATTGATGAGATGGATGCCCGTTTTCAGCAGATACCCGGTATTACCGTAGGTTTCTCTCAACCCATGATTGACGGGGTAAATGACAAGGTGGCAGGGGCCCATAGTGAACTGGTTGTAAAGGTTTTCGGAGAAGATTTCGTGGAAACCCGCCGGATTGCCGAAGATATCCTTGAAATCCTTGAAGGGGTTGAAGGTGCAGTAGACCTTGCCATTGACCAGGAGCCTCCTCTTCCCCAGATGCAGATTGTAGTTGACAGGGATGCTGCCGCGCGTTTTGGAATCAACGTTTCTCATATTTCAGAACTAATTGAAGTAGGAATTGGCGGGCGTGAAGTATCAGAAATATTCCTTGGCCAGCGCCGCTATGATGTGATACTCCGCTTCCCTGAGCAGGTGCGCAATACTCCCGAAAAAATCGGCAACCTGCTGCTTACTTCGCCTGATGGCGCTACCATTGCCTTGTCTCAGGTGGCTGATATCGTAAACACAACCGGTGAAAGTACCATTTCACGGGAAATGAACCGACGCCATGCCACGGTAAAACTCAACCTTCGGGGTCGCGATTTCTCTCACTTTTTGAGAGATGCCCAGCGGGCAATTGATGAGAGTCTGGTTTATGACAAAGACCTGTACGCAATAGAATGGGGTGGCTTGTTTGAAAATAAAGAACGGGCAGAAGGGCGTGCCCTGATAATTCTCGCCATGGTTCTTGCCATTATTTTCCTGTTGCTCTATGCCGAGTTCGGTACCGTAAGGCATCCTATGGTTATTCTCTCCTCCCTGCCGCTGGCAATTTTGGGAGGTTTGCTGGCCCTGCAGTTCAGAGGTATGACGGTAAATGTTGCCAGTACCGTTGGATTTATAGCCCTGTCAGGGCTGGCCGTACAAAACGGGGTAATCCTGATTTCCAACCTCAACAGGGTAAAAATGAAAAAAGGGCTAAGCCTGAAAGAAACGGTTCTGCAAGGCTCGGTGATGCGCCTGCGACCCGTTTTGATTACTGCAATGACAACTCTTTTCGGTGTGCTGCCCGCTGCTTTCGCTTTTGGAGTGGGAAGCGATATCCAGCGACCTCTCACCACCGTCATCATGGGAGGGCTTATTACAGCCACTATCCTTACGATGATTGTACTGCCCGTTGTGTATTACCTGGTGGAAAGGAGAGTGGAGAGTGAAGATTTTGAAGGGCCGGAAGCTGGAAGCCCGAAGCTTGAAGGGTGAAGGTTTAGATGGCTCGAAGCTCGAAGGTGGAAGCTCGAAGGTGGAGGGTGCTGAAAGCTCTAGCGACTGAAAAAAGGTGCATAGCACCGAAATTATGGTAGCACCAAAATGACCCCATATTCCCAAAAGTCGCATAGCGCCGATATTATAAAAAGAATGTATTCGGAAAATTTTAACATTATAAAATGTTGATAAAATGATGGTTAGAAAATTAATTTTGATGGGCTGTTTGCTGATTATGATTACTGCAAAAAGCCTCCTTGCCCAACGCCCGGTGCAGGAAATTACCTTTGATGATTTCCTGCAAACAGTGCTCAGCAACAATCTGGAACTAATTGTTGAAAATTACAACGTCTCCATTGCTGAAGCAGCTGTGGCAGCAGCCCGGGTATTTGAAGATCCTGAGCTGGAAATGATTTTTCCGGTTTTTGACGAGGATGAATTCTCAGGTTTTCCACGCAACATTGAATTTGAAATGGAAATACCTGTTGAGCTTTTCGGAAAGCGTCGCAACCGCATCAGGCAGGCTCGTGCTGAGAATTATGCTGCCCGGGCACAACTGGATGACTTCCTGCGCTACCTCCGGGCAGATGCAGCCCGCACTTATGTGGATTTGCTCACCCATCAGTTAGTTTCCCAACGAATGAATCTCACCATGAATCAGCTCAATGAGCTTATAGAGGTAAACCAGGCGCTGTTTAATGCGGGAGAAATAGGAGAAATAGATCTGATCCAGACCCGCCTTGAAGCACGTAATTTTCAGGCAGAAATTTTTGATTTACGAACAGATTATGCAGAACTGATGGGTGAGGTATATTTTCTTATGGGAGGTATTACCAGCGATTCGCTGGTGTTTACAGGTGATTTGCAGATCAGTCCGTCACTGGTTACCTACGATGAACTTAGGCGACAAACCCTGGAAAACCGACCTGATATTCTTGCGGCGCAACGCAAGGTGGAAGCAGGCGAATTTGCAGTTAAACTGGCGCGTGCCGAACGATTGCCTGATATTTCCCTCATCCTGGGTTATCACAATGAAGATGCGGTAAGGCCAGGCCCGGGGTTTTCTGCTGTATATGGCGGGCTGATAATTCCGTTGAAGTTTTCAGGGTTGAACAGCGGCGGGTTTCGTATGAGCCGTTTCGAACTGGATCAGGCTGACACAGAACTAAGTGCCACCATGTTGGATGCCGAAGCTGGATTGCAAACTGCCTGGCAAAAGTATCAACTACTGATTCAAAAGAGGCTCCTGTTCACAGAAAGCATTTTGCAGGATGCCGAAAGGGTCAGAGATGCCATTGTTTATTCCTATCAGCGGGGAGATTTATCCCTGCTGGAAGTGCTGGAAGCTCAACGAACCATGAATGAAGTGTACATGAACTACTATGAAACCCTGTCCCAATTTGCCGTTTCGCTGGTGGAATTGTCCAAAGAATCGGGCCAGTGGCTGGTGGAGTTCTAAAAAGCAAATGCATATTCTTTTGCCTGCCAGCTAAATGTCTGGCAGGTGTTTATGATCTTTCTGCTATTAACGATTTGACAGGAATATCACTTAAACCCCTCACCATGAATTTTGTTGGTCAATTTGAAAAGCGTTGACCCTGAGACCCAATTCGAAAGAATTATTGGCTGAAGGAATTCTTGATCAGGAGGAGATAACTCTTTTCTTGCGGTTAGCCAGTTCAATTTAGCATTAAAAAAGTTAAAAGGATCTCAATACGACTGCCTGGTTGAATAATTGGCAGAAAATTTGATTAGATGTATTGATTAACATTTAAAAATTTGACCCCATGAATAAAATACGTATTATAGGAATATTAGTATTAATAATTGTGCTGGCTGGATGCCAGAGAAAAGTAACGCGGCTTGATACCACTACTACTGTAGATTTAAGTGGTCGCTGGAATGATTCAGATTCAAGATTGGTAGCCCGTGAAATGGTAGATGATGTTTTGAGCCGTCCATGGCTTACCAGGTTTGAAACCCGGAGTGACAGGCAGCCGGTTTTGATTGTTGCTGATGTGAGGAATCGTACACACGAACATATCGATTCAGAAACTTTCATGCGCAACATGGAACGTGAGTTGCTCAATAGCGGAGCGATCAGATTGGTTCAGGGCAGAGAGTTTCGCGAATCGGTCCGGGAAGAAAGAGGAGACCAGCAGGCTTTTGCCTCACCGGAAACCATCGCGCAGTGGCAGCGTGAACTGGGCGCTGATTATATGATTACTGGTACCATCAACTCAATAGTCGACCAGCAGGGCAGGCAAAAGGTTGTGTTTTACCAGGTAAACCTGGAACTTACCGACATGGAAACCAATGAAAAAGTGTGGATTGGGGAAAAACAAATCAGAAAACTCGTTACCAATTAAGTAAACTGGTAAGGGTTGAACACAAAAAGGAAAGTGAAGGGTTCCGGATACCCTGATTGCCGGAATCCTTTTCCGCTTTTTATGATTTTTTATTCGCTAAGATTATGCTAAAGAAGTTGTTGGTTGTTGTATTTGTTTTTATTGCTTTGTCGGGCTGTCGTTCTTTCTATCAGAGCCAGCGTGATTTCCATCAATTTTTCAGGCAGGCGGATTTTGAACAGGCACAAAGTGTCCTTTCTCAGGACCGGCGAGCTGAACAGAGGCGCACGAGATTGCTTTTCATGCTCAATAATGGTGTGGTGCATCAGTTGATGGGAAATTACCAGGAGAGCAACGAGTATTTTGAAAGAGCTTTTATCACAACAGAAGATTTTAGACAAAATCCCGTTGATATTGCTGCCGCTTTGGTTGCTAATCCACGTTTGACAGAATATCGTGGTGAGGATTTTGAACTGTTGATGATCCATTTCTACAAAGCAATGAATTTTATCCATCTTGGCGATTTGGATGCCGCTCTTGTAGAGTGCCGTAGATTGAATAACCGGCTCAATACCATTGCTGATGAGAACAAAAGAGAAAACACCTATCGACGTGATGCGTTCATCCACAATCTCATGGGGATCATATACGAGGCCGCAGGAGATTTGAACAATGCCTTTATTGCTTATCGAAATGCCTATAATATCTATAGTGAGGATTATTCAGTCCTTTTTGATGTTGAACCACCCGAACAGCTCAAGCGCGACTTGCTCCGCTCGGCCTACCGTTTGAGATTCTTTGATCAGCTCGATTTTTTTCAGAACAAGTTTGGTATGCAGCACACACCACAGGAACAGGATCATGGCGATGTAGTGGTTTTTCTGAAAAACGGCCTGGGTCCGGTTAAAGCTGAACGGAGCATCAATTTTACGGTAGTACGCGGTGTAGGTGGAAGAGTGGATTTTGTAAACGAAGAACTCGGTCTGTCGTTTCCGTTTTTTACTGGAGATTCCCAGGCAGCAACCGGACAGTTGGGAGATTTGAGGGTTGTGAGGGTTGCTTTCCCCAGATTTGTGGAAAGAAGGCCTGTCTATCAGGGAGCAACAGTAAAAAGCGCAGGTGTTAGCCACTCCATGGAAATAGCTCAGGATATTAACGGTATTGCTTTTCAATCACTTGAGGACAGGATGCTCAGAGAGTTGGGTTCGGCATTGCTCAGGCTGGCCATCAAGCAGACATCCGAACAACTTGTGCGTCGTGAAAATGAAAACGTGGGTGCAATACTGAGTATCCTCAATGCCATTACCGAAAGAGCTGATACCCGGAACTGGCAAACACTTCCACATAGCATTCACTATACAAGAATATCCTTACCCCCCGGAGACCATACCCTTCAAATGGATCTGCTGCGGCCAGGGGGATCTGCAGGAAGAGTTGTTGATTTCCAAACCCGCATAAGAGCCAACAGAACCACTTTTTTCAGTTATCATGCCATAGAGAGCAATGATGCGCCTTTGTGATTGGGGGTGTTTTGGTATGTCGATTTTTAGTACTTTTGCGGCAAAAATAGCCTATGCTGATTGTTGCTGTTATAATGCTTGCCGGAATGCTTGCCGGATACCTGCTGAGGGGTAGAAAACGAATTCTCCGCATCAACTCCAGAATGACCATGTGGACCATTTACCTGTTGTTGTTTTTCATGGGTATGGTCATCGGGCATGATGAGTACATCATGCAGCAACTGCCTGAACTGGGATTCATGGCTTTCATTATCACCATCATGGCTGTGCTGGGAAGTATATCTGCGGCCTGGCTGCTCTGGAAAACTATGTTCAAAAAGGAGGCAAGGGGATGAGAGGTAGTTTTATTATCCTGGGCTTTTTCATTGTAGGGATTTTTGTCGGACAGTTCAACAATTTTCCTGCATGGGTCAGTCCCGACAGCTACAGCACGTGGGTTCTCTATTTGCTGATGTTTCTCATTGGTGTGGGCGTGGGGGCAGACAAAAAAGCCATGAGGACCCTCACAACCTTCGACCTGAAAATATTTATGGTTCCTGTTTCTACCATTGTGGGCACTTTGCTGGGCGTTTCGGTTATCGGGTTTTTTGTCAAACAAATCACTGTCACAGAGCTTATGGCAGTAGGTGCAGGTTTTGGCTATTACAGCCTTTCCAGTGTTATCATCACCGAACTGCATTCAGCCGAGCTTGGGGTAATTGCCCTGCTATCCAATGTAATGCGCGAAATCATTACCCTGCTGTTTGCCCCCCTGATGGTAAAAGGGTTTGGCAAACTGGCACCGGTTTCTTCAGGCGGTGCCACCAGCATGGATACCACCCTTCCTATTATCAATATCGCCTCCGGAAAAGAGTTTGCCCTTATCGCTTTTTTTCATGGTATTCTGCTATCCATTTTAGTCCCTTTCCTGGTTACGTTTTTGCTTTCTCTGTAAGACAGGTGTGAACCTGTATTTTCGTGGTGCGCCTATGTTTTTTGCAATTCAAATCTTACTTTCTGTAACATATAAAGCCTTTACAAGTTAGCGATTATTCGAAACAATCTTTCAATTCAAAAACCTTATTTGTCATCCGCCAACCTTAGTAGAAAGGAAATTATAAGCAGTTAATTGAACCTTATTACCTTATTGGAAAAAGATTGACCTGAGGATGTGCAATAAGGTAATAAGGTTAAAAGTTGTTTTGCCAGTAAGTTTCTACTAAGGTTAAATGAATCTCGAAATAAGGTTTCTTCTAGCTGATTAAAATAGGTTTATGTCTTTTTCTTAATGTGTCAAAGCAGAACTAATGATTCTTTAATAGTTAGTGTTCTTTAAAACTTAGGGGATTTTCGCTGCTAATTAGTGGTCTCAAGAAAGGCAATGGAGTTAAAAATCTAAAGTGAACCAAGGCATGATAATAACTATCGACACATACAGCTTGTCTTGAATTTTTAGGAAGGATGACTATAAGGGAACGAAAGATAATGCCACCGAAAAAAGCGCGTAGCGCTGAAATTATGGTAGAAACTTAATGCATCCCAGGAAAACCAAGGCGCGTAGCGCTGATATTATTGTTTTTTATAGCATAAATGCACTAATATCAAAAGATTAAAAATTTCAGACTGATAAAAAGAAATACAATATTCTCTTTTTACAGAACAACAGTGAAAAAGATTGTTTGTCGTAGTGTAGAATAAATTACACATACTTCTTCTAATCATGGTGCAAACTCT
>RECE01000266.1 GCA_007694165.1 Bacteroidota bacterium | reverse complement strand
CCCGTTGACGCAATATCTGAAGGAGACATCTATAAAATTGATCCTGATGTGTGCACAGATTGTGGTTCTTGTGCTGACGTTTGCCCTGTTGAGGCAATCCATCCTGCATAAGTTCCTGCGACTGCTTTAGGCAGATAACTTATAGAGGCTGTTTCCAGAAGGATTCAGCCTTTTTCTTTGTTGTTGCGCAGGACCAGGCAATTGATCATGCAAAGACTTTTATAAGTTATGTTGGCTTGTTTTTTTATCTTGCAAAACGCAAGCAAGTTAATTATTTCTGTATTAATTTAGCACCCTTTAAAAAAACAACATTGAGCAGCAAAGAAAAACAACATCAGACTAATGAAGGGGGACAGGATGCCATGTCATTCTGGTCGCATCTGGAAGAGTTGCGCGGACACCTTTTTCGCTCAGCAATTGCAATCTTTATACTGGCAGTAGGAGCATTTATTGCCAAGGATATTGTATTTGATCATATAATCCTTGCTCCCAAAGAACCTTACTTTATTACCAACAGGGCATTCTGCTGGTTTGCCAGGCTGATTTCAACACCTGCATTGTGCATCAATCAGAATCCGGTTGAAATCATTAATATAGAACTTGCCGGTCAGTTTAAAACCCATATCATTGTTTCTCTGATAGTGGGAATTATAGTGGCCTTTCCCTATATTCTATGGGAATTCTGGCGGTTCATTAAACCGGCCCTGCATCCCAGGGAAAAAGCAAACAGCCGGGGTGCGGTGCTGGTAACTTCATTGTTGTTTTTGTCCGGGGTTTCTTTCAGCTATTTTCTTATTGCTCCTCTTACCATAAATTTCCTTGGCAGCTACCAGGTGAGCAGTATGGTTGCCAACCAGATTGCCCTGCGATCCTATATTACAACCGTAACGATGGTAACCTTTGCCACCGGGATTGTTTTTGAGCTGCCGGTAATCGTATATTTTCTCAGCAGGGTAGGCTTGCTTACGCCGGAGTTTATGAAACGCAACAGAAAAGTTGCATTTATCCTCATTATTGGTCTTTCAGCCATCATCACTCCACCGGACGTTTTCAGTCAGATACTGGTGGGGATACCCCTGTATGTGCTTTATGAGATTTCTATCGGGATTTCACGCCGGGTGAACAATGAAAGACCCGAATAAATCAGGAATTATCCGCAGCGCGAAAAATCAGATCGGCTGATTGCAAAACCTTTAACCGCAAATTCTCCATCAGTTCGGGATGATTGTCGAGGTAGGTATTTACCATAGATGCCACCTCTGGCTGGTGGTAATTCTGCAGTGTGACATTGAGCCAGTTCAGTGGGAAAAAGATATCTCCGGTTGCCTGTATTTCTTCCAGCATAAGTAAACTTTCTTCAATGTACTGTTTGCCCTGCCCGGGATGAAAAGGGTGATGCAGGAAATACAATGCCTCCAGCACCCAGGGCTCGGGCCGGCGGTTTTCAGGCTGCTTAAGGCTGATGAAAAAAGCATCCCTCACGGACTTCTCATGCGAAACCGCCGGCAACATAAACCGCAATCTTCTCAATCGATCGGGATTATCCGTTCTTTCCATTTCCATTACTGTCAAGTCCGTATTGGCTGTGTCTCTTATGGCCGCTTCCAACGCAAGCTGTGTTCTGTTGGCCTCGCTGATAGTAAGGTTGCCAGGCATCAGGGTGCCAAGATAAACTTTTCTCATTTTCCGGATGCCTTCCGGACTTCGGGCCAGTTTTATCCAGCTCTCAAAATACATCTCTGCCTGGTCAGCTTCTGCTGCTTCAAGCTTTTGCCACAGCAACGCTTCTGTTTGTTGCTGGTAACCTATGTTCTTTGCATAGGCAGGGAAGTTGAAGGCCCAGGTGCGAAGATTGGTTAACAGATAACTTTGAAGGGGTTGATGTGCTTCATGTTCAATGGCAGTGATGAGGTATTGAAAGAAAGCATCGGAATCTATAACCCTGTTGAGAAAATTCTCATACATATTAATGTATATGGCCGCACGAAGGTTTTTGTCTTCCAGCGTTTGAAGGTGTGCCGTAATAAATGCAATGTCGCTTTCCCTGAGCCTGAAAAAGCCATAACCGGCGCCATTGCCGTTAAGCATTACCAGGTAGGGTTGTTGCCAATCTTCTTCTGTTTTTGTTTCAACCATTTGCTCAGGAAACCAAACCGTTTTGTTTGTCTCCTTGTTTGCATCGGTAATTTTCACTCCAAGAAACTGGGCAGGGAAGTTGTTTTTTTCATGTTCTGACATTTGCTGTATTCTGAGTTTCCTGGTGGCCAGATCGGTGTCAAAGGCAATCTCCGGCATCCCCTTGCCATTGATCCATGCTTCGCTCCAGCGTGAGATGTTTTGCTGGCTGTGTTTGTCTAATATGTTTACCAAATCACTCCAGTCGGCATTGGCGTGCGCATATGTGGAAAGATACTCCTGCACTGCAGCACGAAAGGGTGCGGGTTGCATAATTTTCTCCAGTTGTTCGAATACAATAGGAGCTTTGTTGTAGATAATGGCGCCGTAGAGTGTGCCCGCCATTTTCATGTTGGCAAGATGTTGTTTTACAGGGTGCGTGCCTTGGGTGCGATCAACGGCATAAGCACGAGGATAATGGGATAGTACGAATTGCAACTGGTGGTTTTCTTCGGGAAATTCTTCCCGGATCATTTTGTCGGCCATGAACCCGGCAAAAACCTCTTTGAGCCATACATCATCAAACCATTGCATGGTAACAAGATTTCCAAACCACATGTGAGCCGTTTCATGAGCTATCAGAGAGGCCTTGCTGATTCGGGAGGTGAGGGGGGCGTTTTCGTCAAGCAGCAGCCGGGTGTCTCTGTACCATACCGCTCCCGGATGCTCCATGCCACTATATTGGAATCCGGGCAATATGGCCATGTCAAATTTGGCATAGGGGTAGGGTATTCCGGTGTAATCTTCCAGCCAATTCAGGGCAGCAAAATGTTGTTCAAAAATGGCAGGTGCGTTGTTATTGATTTTTTCCTCATTCGTTTCCCGGTGAAACATGCGGAGTGTCCTTCCGTTTTTTGTATGGGAAATGACTTCAAACTCACCGGCGGTGAAAGCAAAAAGGTAGGTACTGATGGGCTGGTCGGGGGCGAAATGCACTGTTTTTCTGTCCTCCTTTTCTTCCGTGCCTGTTTCCTGTCCATTGCTGAGGGCTGTCCAGTGTGCAGGAATATCGAGACTTAGTTCAAAGGTGGCTTTCAAATCCGGTTGATCAAAACAGGGGAATGCGGTTGAGGCCCGATCCGGTACCAAAAGGGTGTACATAAACTCATCCGAGCGGTTCAGTGCCTGGTCGGAGGCCGTAAAAGCAATTTCGATCACATTGTTTTGCCTTGGCACCAGGTTGTTGGCGTCTATATAAATATGCCCGTTGCTGACAGAATACACGGTAGAGTCATTGTTTACCGTTAAGGAATGTACATGCTCTTTTCCGGGGCTGAAATCAAGGATTACTCCGTGGCGGGCCTTAAGCGGTTTGAAATGTATTCTGGCAACACCTTCCACCGGCATCTCTTTTTGCTCAGGCAGGGTGAAGTGCAGTTGATAAGCTACATCATAAATGTGCCTTGTTCGATACCTGGCAAGCTCCAGGGAAACCCCTTCCTGGAAAAAAGTTTTGGTGCGGCTGCAGCCTGAGAAAAGGAGCAAGCCAATCATAAAAATGAGGGGAGCCTTGATACCACGAAGGCTCGTTCTCAGGCGGGCAGCAAAGGAAGTGTAGCCCATGGAAGTGATGCTCAGGGTTTGGCCATTGTAATTGTCGCGCAGGTCTTCAAAGGTCTGGTAGCCCAATTGCCTGAGGATATATCGGGATAGTTTGAGTTGTTTATCGGGTTGCATTGTTTCTGGTTATTGCACTGTTTTTTTTGAAGTGCTAAGATAATAAGTATTGGCCATTACGAAGGTCTTTTTTCAAAAAGCACGACGTGCTTCTATGTACCAGGGTTATAACTTCTCCAATAACGCCAGGATATCTTTTTTCTTCACCGGCTTGGTCAGGTACTCATCCATTCCCAGGGTCATGTATTTCTCCCGGTCGCCCTCAAAGGCATTGGCACTGAGACCTACAATGGGAGGGAGGTTTTTGTGCATTTCTTTCAGCTTTTGGGTGGCGGTTACGCCATCCATTACGGGCATTTGGATGTCCATAAGGATCAGATCGAACCGGTCAGGTTGGTAAAGTTCTATGGCTTCCTGTCCGTTTTTGGCAATGCGGACTTTATGCCCCATGGAGGTAAGCATCAGTTTCACCACTTTTTGGTTGACCATTTTGTCTTCGGCAAGAAGGATGTGAAGTTTTTTTGCGGATACCGATGCACCATCTTTCTGGATGGGCTCCTTGGGTTTATGGGCTGTTTTGGCAGGGAAGGTAAACCAGAATGTGCTTCCCTTCCCTTCCTGGCTGATTACCCCGATTTCACCCTCCATAAGTTCAATCAATTGCTTGCAAATGGACAAACCCAGGCCGGTGCCTTCGTAATTGCGTATGTCTATAGCCTCAATCTGCGAAAAAGGGATAAAGAGTTTCCTCTGTAAATCCTCAGGAATACCTAATCCCGTATCGGAAACTTCCACTTTGATAATGATTTGCCCCGTATCGGGTTCGGAGGATACCAGGGAAGACTCAATGGTAATGGCTCCCTGCGATGTGAATTTTACAGCATTGGACAACAGGTTGTTAAACACCTGCGATAAGCGGGCTTTGTCTGCCTCAATCCAGACCGGAATTTTCGGGTCGATGGTGCTTTGAAGTTTTACCCCTGCATTGACATTATTTTTATAGAGGGACATAGCACTTTGGGGCAGGTATGTAAATTCAAAAACACGCGGATAAATGCTTACCTTGCCTGCTTCAATTTTGGAGTAATCCAGCACCTGGTTGATGATTTCCCTGAGGTTTTCTCCCGATGTTTTGATGGTATTCAGGTAATCTTTCTGGTCAATAGTTAGTGAAGTCTGTTCCATAATCTCAATCATGCCCAGCACACCGGTGAGGGGTGTTCGGATCTCGTGGCTCATATTGGCCAGGAAGTTTTGTTTGAACCGGGCGGTTTTATTGGCAATTTCAAGTTCCTTATGTACTTCCTCAGCCTGTTTTCGATAGGTGATGTCTTCTTTTATGGCCATAAAATGGGTTATTTGGCCATTTTTGTCAAATATGGGTGAAATAATTGTCGATTCCCAGAAGGTTGTACCATCCTTTTTTTTGTTTAGTATTTCGCCCTGCCAGTCCTTGCCTCTAAGAATGGTTTCCCATAGGTCTCGGTAGAATTCTTTGCTATGATTCCCTGATTTAAGAATTCGTGGATTTTTACCCAAAGCCTCCACAGTAGAATAGCCTGTGACCTTTGTGAACATTGGATTTACATATTCTATGGTTCCATTCCGGTCAGTAATAACCAAAATGGCAGGACTTTGCTCTATACCCTTGGAAAGCATCAGTACTTTTTCTTCGGCCTTTTTGCGCTTGGTTATATCTTCTACAGTACCTTCGTAGTATAAAATGTCCCCTTTTTTATCTCTAAAAGCCCGGGCGCTTTCCGATACAAACACAGTTGAGCCATCTTTGATTTTCCATGCTGACTCTATGGCACGAACCTCTCCTTTCTCCTCAATTTGCTGTTGAAATATATTTCCTGGAGTTTTAGACTCAAAGCCTTCTGGTAATAAGTTTCGTTTTTCTAATTCATCAAAAGAATTGTAACCCAACATTTTAACCAATGTTGGATTGGCCATGAGTATTTTTCCATCGGGGGAGGTGCGATAAATACCTATGGTGGCGTTTTCGAACAGGCTGCGGAAACGCTCCTCGCTTTCGCGAAGGGCTTGCTCGGCAATTTTTTGTTGGGTTACATCAATAGCAATTTCGAACCGGACCTTACGGCCATCGGGCCAGTCAATTAAACGATCGGTGATGGCATAGTGCTTATTTATAAAGTGGTTGTGAAAATCCCAGTAGTAAGACTGTTCATTATTATTCTTTATGATACTGTTGGTGCAGAAGCTACATGGCGAATCGAGGTTTTGAAATTCCTTGTAGCATTTTTTACCAATGCAGTTCTTCTTTAAAATCTCCTCACTTTTTTTGTTTATATAAAGTATTTCATGCGTTTCTATATCGGTGATATAAATTATTTCATCGATGCTGTTGAAAATGGATAGAAGCTGCATTCTCTCCCTGGCCATCTCTTCCTGAACCTTTTTGCGTTCGGTAATATCGGTAAAAATTATTACATGAATACCGCCTGATATTGCAAGCCTGAATTCAATGTGTTTTTCACTACCATTCTTGCAATGAACAGGATGTTCCAATGGTTTGCTATCACCTGTTTCATCTTTAACCCGCTCTGTGAATTCAAACCATTTCAGTTTTACCTTATTTCTTCTATCCTCATCAGGATAAGCCAGGCAGAACCAATCGCTAACAGTGGGTATATCCTGGATTGTATAACCAAAGATTTTGGTGAATGCAGGGCTTACATAAGCCGGATTTTGGTTCTCATCAGTAATGATGATTCCCACAGGTGCCAAATCTGCCAGCATACGAAACCGTTCCTCGCTCTCATGGAGGGCCTCGTCAGCCCTTCTTCTTTCTGTTATATCCCTTGAATTAAAAAGAATTTGTTGGGGATTTCCTTTTTCATCGCAAATAAATCTTCCGATGGTTTCAAACCAAAGGTAGGAACCATCGGCGCACCTGTTTCGATAATCAACCTTCCGGGTGTCCTCCTTATTTGCTATAAACTTTTTAAAAGCATCCATGACAACGGGAAAGTCATCGGGATGCACATACTCCATCACATTGGTTCCTATAAGCTTGTCTGTTTCGTAACCAAGAATTTTGTGCGATGCACTTGCAAAGGTGTAGTTCCCATTCATATCGGTAAGAGCAACCAAATCGAACATATTGTCGGAGATACTCTGCAGCAGTTGCTGATTTCGCCTGATTTTCTCCTCGGCTTGCTTAATCCGGGAAATATCCCTTGTTACGGTAGATATATTTGTTACTTCCCCCGTATGGTGATTTATGGTTTTGAAAACATCGTAGAGCACGGGTATAGGCTTTCCTGTTTTGAAATGACGCAAACGAAACTCACCAGCCCAACGCCCTTGCTTGTTTAAGGTTGGAGTAATGGTTTCACGGACAAATGGGAGGTCTTCGGGCATAAAATAGTCCTCGATTTTTGTGGCTCTAACGGCCTCTTCTCCATCCAGGCCCAGCATTTTTTGTCCGGCCCTGTTGACGAACATAGGCTTTTGATTGGCGTCTGCTACGCCAATAAAATCGTTGCTTCGTTCGATGATGGATGCGAGAAGATTATTCCGTTCCTCGGCTTGCTTGCGCTCTGCAATGTTCCTGGTCAGGGCAATAACAACATTTTTACCGAAATAGACTCCTTTGGTAAGGGTAACCTCATCGGGAAAAACTTTTCCATCAGCGTTCCTTCCCCAGAACTCGAAACGCTGAGGTTCACCATGAAAAGCTTTCTTAATCATTTCAGCTATTAATGGCATGTCGTTTTTCCCTTCGGCAGAGAGTATGTCCGGGGTTTTGCCGATCAGGTCTTCGCGCTTTAAACCATGAGATTTTATAGCAGCGTTGTTCACTTCAAGGAAAACACCTTCTTCGTCCTGGATATATATTGACTCCGTAACGCCATTGATTATTCCCTGGTAGGTTTCGTGGGCCTGGCGGATTATCTCTTCAGCCTGTTTGCGTTCGTTGATAACTTCGGTATAAATGATTATGCCACCAATGGAACCATCTGATTCGTGCCATGGGCGACACTCCCAGCGTGTCCATTCAATACTGCCGTCTTCACGATAAAACGGATCCTCTTCTGCACTGATTACTTCACCGGCGAGCGCTTTTTGGTGTACCTCCCTCCACTTGTGAGGTATGTCGGGAAATACCTCATAATGTTGTTTGCCAATCAAATCTGACTCTTTTATCTTAAAATCATCAATATATCTCTGGCTCACATAGATATACTTCAGGTCTCTGTCATGAACCGCAACAGCACTTCTGTTATGCTTAATGATATAATTCATTAAGTCATGCGAATGCTTCAGTTTTTTCGCGCTTGTTATAAGTGCCTCTTCGGTCTTTTTGAGTTCCTTATTTGTTGTTCGTAATTTTTCATTGTCCTTTGATAGTTTTTGAATAATTCCGGCGTGGCTGTAATTCCCTTTTAATTCCAGCGAAAGAATAAACGCCAAATCCAGTTCTAATACTTTTTTGAATTGCACTAATAATCTTTCGTTGTCAGTGCTAAAATGTCTTTCCTTATTATCGAGCACGCATAAGGTTCCAAAAGGGTCTTGATTCGGAAAATTTATCGGATAACCCAGGTAGGCTATCATTCCCAGTTTTATATCGGGGTTTTTGTTCCAATTCTTATCTTTCAGGGCATTGGGAATACGGAGTTTTTTTTGCGTTTTAATTACCGTTTCGCAGTATAATCCCCGCCATTGTTCTTTATCACCCACTTTATATGGATTGTTTTCGGCTTTGCCTGAAGTGAAAACTTCCATAAACTCGTTTTCAGTTTTCATAATCAATGCTGCCGGCACGTTCAAAATATTTGCAATTAAGTCAGCTATCTCCTGCCATTTTTTTAAAAAACCATGGGGTATCTTCTCAAATGAATCTTTATGCATATTTCGTTTCCCTTTCTTCATAATATTCCCGGATTTTCCCGATCAGGTATTGCTCTGCATTTTCGTTGACAAGGTCCGGATCTTTCTCATAAATGAGTTCGGTAAAAGTGCCTGCCTCATTTTTTAGTTCATGATATTCATAACCGGGTATTTCATCTGGATAAAATTAGTTTAAGTATTTGGTCAGATGGAACTTACATGAATG
>RECE01000269.1 GCA_007694165.1 Bacteroidota bacterium | reverse complement strand
ATATTTTAAAGTTCTGCAACTGAAAATGCCCCTTGTATACCTTGTATGCCCGGAGGCCGGATTAACATATTAACCATATCTGGCAGGGCAGTGGTGCGCCCTGGGGTAAAATTCCGGATCCTTCAGTTTAATCGTGATTTTTCCTTCCTAAATTGAATAATGTTTTTACTTTTGCATGCATAGCATATCAAAACAGAACCCTTATATCCAAACAACAACACAACTATGCTCAACCTTATACTTTTCGGCCCGCCCGGAGCAGGGAAAGGGACACAGTCGGATTTGCTGATGAAGCAATACAATCTCACTTATATCTCTACCGGAGAAGCCCTGCGAAATGAACTCAAAGCCAATACACCCCTGGGACAACAAGCCCGGAAAATCATTGAGTCTGGTGGACTGGTAGACGATGAAATCATCGTACAGATCATTGGCAATGCTATTCAGGCGGAAAAATCAAGCGATGGTTTTCTCTTTGATGGCTTCCCGAGAACCTATGTGCAGGCCTATATTCTTGATGGATTGTTTACCGGGTTGCAAACTTCGCTCAGTAAGATCGTCATCATGGAGATATCGGATGAAGAGTGCACCCAGAGACTTTTGCAGCGGGCCAAAGAGCAGGAAAGGAGTGATGACAATGCAGCAGTAATTAAGCGGCGTTTGCAGGAGTATCATGAGAAAACACTTCCATTGCTCGAATTTTACCAGGATACCGACAAGCTGGTAAAGGTAGATGGCATGGGAACTACCGACGAGGTCTTTAACCGAATCAACCATCATGTTACCGAGGAGATCAATAGCAAACCTGTAAATATCATGGTGTATGGTTTCCCGGGTTCGGGAAAAACCACCCAGGCCAAAAAGCTGGCCAATGAATTTAACCTGACTTATATTTCTACCAGTGAGTTGTTGAAAGCAGAGGCAGAAACCGATTCTCCCCTTGCACAGCAAATCAAACCCTATCTGGCCAAAGGGTTGCTGGTGCCTGATGAAATTGTTATCAGGATGATAGAAAAAAAGCTCCGGGAATCGGACGGTGTAAATCGCGGATATGTTTTCAAAGGTTACCCCCGCACCCTGGTCCAGGCATATATTCTCGACGGTATCATGAAAAAGAAAAACTGTGCCATCAATTGCGTGGTAAACCTCCAGGTGCCACAGCTGGAGCTCGTTAAAAGGCTGGATGCACGCAGTAAAACCGATGAGAAAATGCCTTATGATACCAGTGCTGCCACCATTGTTGCCAGGCTGGAGGAGCATGCACAGCGCAATGATTCTATTGTAAATTATTATCGGAATCACAAAATACTGGTAGATGTAGATGGGCAAGGTTGCACCAAAGATGTTTATTTGCGAATCAAAGAACATGTACATAGAGCCATCAGGAACCTGAGGTAGGGAAACTGCCCGGGGAAATGTATTGTTGCTCAGGAGAACAAGAAATGGCCGGTTTGGGCGTTTAATAAAATAGCTGTTGCGGCTTTATTGTGAGTCCATATGGAGAAATTTCCCTGCCCGGTAAAGGAAAGGAAATGCCGGAAAATAATCCATCAAAAAGCTACCTAATCAATCGTACAACTCATGAATTTCAAGTCTTACACTTTTGTCAACAACGTGCTGGGCTGGCTGCTGTTTTTTGCGGCAACCACGGTGTTTATGTTAACCCTTGAACCCACCGCCAGTTTCTGGGATTGCAGCGAACGGATTGCCTGTGCTTTTAAATTACAGGTTATGCACCCGCCGGGTGCCCCGCTGTATCAGATGCTGGGACGTATGTTTTCCTTACTGGCAATGGGCGATTTGTCAAGGGTGGCATTCTGGATCAATGCCATGTCGGCGGTGGCCGGTGGTCTGACGGTAATGTTTTTGTTCTGGACCATTTCCATGCTCGGCCATCGTGTGTTGAAAGCGGTTGCTGATGCCGGTAGTTCTAAAACCTGGGCCGTTTGGGGTGCCGGTATCGTTGGAGGGCTCACCCTCACTTTCAGCGATTCATTCTGGTTTACCGCAGTGGAAGCAGAAGTATATGTTACTTCACTCTTTATGACTGCCTTTGTTTTCTGGTCAATCCTCAAATGGGAGGCCACTGAACATGAGCCGGATTCGCTCAAATGGCTCGTGCTTATTGCTTTTGTGATAGGACTCTCTATTGGTGTGCATATGCTTAACCTGCTGGCTATTCCGGCCATTGTTTTTGTTTATTATTTCAAAAAATTTGAAACTACACGCAAAGGAATCATTATTACCGGTATTGTTGCCATTGCAGTGCTGGGTTTCATTCAGAATGTTTTTATTCCGGGAGTACTAACCGTTGACTGGTGGTTTGAGAGGTTTTTTGTGAATGCACTGGGTATGCCCTTTCACTCGGGAACCCTGTTTTATTTTCTGCTTTTGATCTCCGCCATTGTTTTCGGATTGTATTATACCCATAAAAAGAATAAGGTGATCTTCAATACCATTATTCTCGCCTTTACCTTTATCCTGATAGGTTATACCTCTTTTCTGATGCTGGTAATTCGTTCCAACGCCCATGTGCCCATCAATGAAAATGCGCCCAAAAATGCTCTCGCCCTGAAAGCTTATCTTGGGAGGGAGCAATATGGCAGCTGGCCTTTGCTCTACGGACCCTATTACAATGCCCCGGTAGAAGCTGTTGAAGAAACACGGCCCATCTGGCGCAAGGATGATGCGAAAGGCAAGTATGTGATTGTCAATCATGCCATGGACTATTCCTACAACCCCGAATTTATGACAATTTTCCCTCGCATGTGGAGCAACAGAGGCAACAACCATATCCGAACCTATGAGAGCTGGGGAAGAGTGCAGGGGCGACCCGTGAGGGTGCAGGGAAGGGATGGCAATATGGAAATAGTAAACAAACCTACCTTTGCCGAAAACCTGAGGTTCTTCTTTTCTTATCAGGTGGGACACATGTACATGAGATATCTGATGTGGAATTTTTCAGGAAGACAAAATGATGTGCAGGGGCATGGCGAACCCCATCGGGGCAACTGGATCAGTGGAATACAACCTTTAGACCAGCTATTCCACGGCCCACAGAACCATTTGCCCGAAAGCATAACCGGAAATCCCGGCCACAGCCGCTATTACCTGCTTCCCTTTATTCTGGGCATTGCCGGCTTTGTATTTCAATACCGAAGAAATCCCAAAGATGCTTTGGTGGTAGGTCTTTTATTTGTCATGACCGGCATTGCCATCATCATTTACCTTAACCAGACCTGGCAACCCCGCGAAAGGGATTATTCCTACATAGGTTCTTTTTATGCCTTCTCAATCTGGGTGGGAATGGGCGCATTGGCACTCTCCGACCTTTTGCAGAGAAAGCTCAACGGAAAGCTATCAGCCATTGCGGCCACAGTGCTCTGTCTTGCGCTGGTTCCGGCTGTGATGGCCAAAGAAAACTGGAACAATCACGACCGATCAGGAAGGTATGTTACTCGTGATGTGGCCATAAATTACCTGGAGTCATGTGCTCCCAATGCCATTATTTTTACCCTGGGGGATAACGATACATTTCCCCTTTGGTATGCCCAGGAGGTAGAAGGAGTGCGCACCGACATTAAAGTGGTGAACCTGAGTCTGCTCAATGCCGACTGGTATATCGACGGGATGATGCGACGTAAAACCTATGAGGCAGATCCCATGCCTTTTACCCTTGAACCCTTGCAGTATCGTGATGGCACGCGTGATGTATTGTATGTGATGGAAGATCCTCGACTGGCAGACCAGTATGTGAATTTGAGAAGTGTTATCAGTTTTATAGCCAACGACCAGAATAAAAGAAACTTCGGACAGTTTACAGACAATTTCTTCCCCACACGCAAGTTTCGCCTACCGGTAGATTCGGCTAAAGTAGTTGACAACGGTACTGTTGCTCCTGAAGATGCCCACCTGATTGTAGATTTTGTAGAATGGGAATTTCCTTCAAGGGCAGTTACCAAAAGCACTATTCTGATGCTTGACTTTCTGGCCACCAACAACTGGGAACGTCCGGTTTATTTTGCCATCACCACCGGGCCCGAAGCCTTTATCGGCCTGGAGGAATACTTTCAGCTGGATGGCTTGGCTTACAGGCTGGTGCCCATCAGGACGCCTATGGATAGCCAGTCGGAACCCGGCAGGGTCAATACCCGTATCCTTTACGATAATCTTATGAATACGTTTGTGTGGGGTAATATGGACGATCCGTCAGTGTATCTCCAGGAAGATCATGTAAGGCTGAGTACCGGCTTCAGGAATACTTTCCGCAGGCTGGCAGAGGCACTGGTAGCTGAAGGTGATAACCAGAGAGCCATTGAAGTGCTGGACAGGGCCATGGAAGTGATGCCCGAACACAATATTCCCTACAATTACTTCTCCATGCTCCTGGCTGAGGTTTACTATGACGCCGGAGCCCTGGAAAAGGGAAAAGAGATTTTCAGCAGATTGGTTGAGCTCGAAGAACAGAACCTGCGCTATTATTATTCATTTTCGGGAGACAGGGCAAGAAGACTGGAGAGCAGCAAACAGGAGTCATTGATTGTTGTTCAGCGGATAACTCAACTGAGCAAACTTTTTGGACAGGAGGATTTGGCACAAAAGGCAGAGAAAGTATTCGAATATTATTATGATTTGTTCATGAGGGAAGTCTGAAGCAGATAACGCTTGAATGGATAGCAAATAAACAGTAACTATCCCCAAATGATTGTTAAAATCACAGCAAGTGGTATGAATTTCTTATTATCTTCGCAGGCTGTAAATTATCTGCATGTCAAACATTAATTGCAATTCTGTCACAAATCTCACATCCAATGGACTTTAAATCATATAAAAGTGTTAACAACATCTTAGGCTGGTCAATGTTTCTGGCTGCCACAACGGTTTTCATGTTAACGGTTGAACCTACCGCCAGTTTCTGGGATGCTGGAGAGCGGCTTGCCACTTCTTTTAAACTGCAGATTGCTCATCCCCCGGGAGCCCCTCTTTACCAGATGCTCGCAAGGATGTTCTCTTTGCTTGCTTTGGGAGATGTTACCAGGGTGGCGTTCTGGATCAATTCCATGTCGGCAGTGGCCGGGGGCCTCACGGTAATGTTTCTTTTCTGGACCATAAGTATGCTGGGGCACAGAGTGCTGAAAATTGCAGCTGATGCTACCAGTGCCAAAACATGGGCAGTATGGGGTGCAGGCATTGTAGGGGGTTTAACGCTCACTTTTAGTGATTCATTCTGGTTTACGGCAGTGGAAGCCGAGGTATATGTTACCTCATTGTTTCTCACGGCATTTGTTTTCTGGGCCATCTTAAAATGGGAAGCTACCGAACATGAGCCCGATTCATTGAAATGGCTGGTGATGATTGCTTTTATTATTGGGTTGTCTATAGGTGTTCACATGCTCAACCTGCTGGCAATTCCGGCTATCGTATTTGTTTATTATTTCAAGAAATTCAAAGCAACCCGGAAGGGAATCATTCTTACTGGTATTGTAGCCTTTGTGCTGCTTGGTTTTATTCAGAACGTTTTTATTCCCGGAGTATTGACCCTGGACTGGTGGTTTGAGAAATTCTTTGTCAACAGCCTGGGAATGCCTTTCCACTCGGGAACCATCTTTTATTTCATACTAATTATTTCACTGATCGTTTTTGGACTTTACTGGACGCACAAGAAGAAAAAAGTACTTTTTAATACCATCATTCTGGCTTTTATGTTTATCCTCATCGGATATACATCATTTTTGATGCTGGTAATCCGTTCCAATGCCAATGTTCCCATCAATGAAAATGCCCCCAAAGATGCCCTTTCCATGAAAGCTTACCTGGGAAGAGAGCAATACGGAACCTGGCCATTAACCTTTGGTCCCTATTACAATGCGCCGATAGATGAGATTGATGACGGACACCTGGTATGGCGAAAAGATTCGGAACAGGGCAAGTATGTTGTGATCAATCGCAATGAGGGAACTGTGCCGGTTTATAATCCTGACTTTATGACCATTTTTCCCCGTATGTGGAGCAGCCGTGCCCACCATGTAAGGGCCTATGAAAGCTGGGGAAAGGTGCAGGGAAGACCGGTAAGGGTGCAACGCCGGGATGGCAGTACCCAGGTAATCAACAAGCCTACTTTTACTGAAAATCTCAGATTCTTTTTCAGCTACCAGGTTGGACACATGTATATGAGGTACCTGATGTGGAATTTTTCAGGACGGCAGAATGATTTGCAGGGGCATGGAGAACCTACACGGGGCAACTGGATGACCGGAATCAAGTTTGTTGACAATATATTTCTGGGCCCCCAGGACAATCTCCCGGAAAGCATCACTTCCAATCGCGGACACAGCAAGTACTATATGCTGCCGTTTATTCTGGGGGTGATTGGTCTGGTGTTTCAGGCCCGCAGACGACCAGATGATGCCCTTGTAACAGGGTTATTGTTCCTGATGACCGGTATTGCTATCATCGTATACCTCAATCAAACGCCGTTTCAGCCCAGAGAAAGGGATTATTCATATATTGGCTCCTTTTATGCCTTTTCCATCTGGATAGGGCTGGGTGCACTTTCGCTCATTCATGCATTGCAGCAAAAGCTGGGCGGAAAATATTCAGCCATCGCGGGTACTGCACTTTGTATTTTGCTGGTACCCACCATCATGGCCAAAGAAAACTGGAACAATCACGATCGTTCCGGCCGTTATGTAACCCGGGATGTAGCCATTAACTACCTGGAATCGTGCGCTCCCAATGCCATCATTTTCACCATGGGCGACAACGATACCTTCCCCCTCTGGTATGCCCAGGAAGTGGAAGGCATACGAACGGACATTAAAGTAGTAAACCTCTCCCTTCTTAATACTGACTGGTACATAGATGGAATGATGAGAAGAAAAACCTACGATGCAGATCCGGTTCCCTTTAGCCTTGAACCTCATCAATACATTGATGGGACAAGAGATTTTCTCTATTTTGTGGAAGATCCGCGTCTGGAAGGGCAATATGTCAACCTGAGAAGCATCATCAACTTTGTTACAGGAGACAACAAAAGACGCATCGGCAGACGTATGGAGAACTTTGTGCCCACAAGAAAGTTTCGAATCCCGGTGGATTCGGCCACTGTGGTGCAAAACGGTACGGTAGCGCCTGAAGATGCCCATCTGATTGTTGATGCTGTGGAGTGGGAGTTTCCTGCTTCGGCCGGTGGCATCCAGAAAAACAACCTGATGGTGCTCGACTTCCTGGCTACCAATAACTGGGAACGACCCGTATATTTTGCCATCACTACCGGGGCAGAAGCTTACATTGGTTTGGAGGAATATTTTCAGCTCGAAGGGATGGCTTACAGGCTGGTACCCATCAAAAGCAGAAGATCCGGCGCAGAAACCGGAAGAATCAATACTCGTATCCTGTACGATAACATCATGAACAAATTCCAGTGGGGCAATATGTACGATCCCTCGGTATACCTGAGCGAAGACCATGTAAGGCTGACGGTAAACTTCAGAAACATTTTTCACAGGCTGGCTTCTGCTCTGTTGAATGAAGGGCAACCCGAAAAAGCCATTGAGGTGCTGGATTATGCTTTTGAGATAATGCCCGAACACAACGTGCCTTACAACTATTTCAGCCTTCTCATGGCAGAAACCTACTACAGTGCAGGTGCCTTTGAAAAGGGCAATGCGATTTTTGAGCGCATGCTTGACTGGGAAGAGCAAAACCTTGCATGGTATTTTTCTTTTAGTCAAAACCGCCAGAGAAATCTTGAAAGCGCTATGCAGGAATCGCTGGCCATATTGCAACGCATCAGCCATCTGACTGCCATGGAGCAGCAAACCGAACTTGCAGAAACATCGGGTGAAGTGTTTGAATATTATTACCAGTTGTACATGCGACTTTTCTGATTTTCAATCCCGGCGTCTATCCCGTGATGCTTAAAATTTATAAGGCTGAGCCTGTTGCAGCGTGTGAGCGAGTGGCTTACAACCAACGTTTCGACAAGCTCAGCCTCTTTTATTCTCCTTGCCCGGGTTTTCTGACGGGAATCTGGCAATTACGTTTTGTCACAGAAAAACAGCAACGGCTTTCTTGCCGCAAACCGGGGTAACGGCCACCTGATTTTAAAGGTTTTGCATGTAATTGCCTAAAATTCAGAACATTTTTTGCATTGTTATAAAATTTGATTAACTTTGCCGCATAATTTGCGTAAGCATCTTATGTTCAGGGGACCTACAGTCCCCTGTTTTATTGGAGTATGCCGGGAATAGGTTGTCAAAGTGCTGAAAATCAGCATATGGAAGGTGCTCCGGTTAGAGCTTCAAATTGTTAAAAAGCTGAAACAAGCATATTTATGTTAGAAAAAGATAAAATTGTCCAACTGGTTGAAGAACATCTTGCAGATACTTCACTCTTTATTGTGGAGGTCAGGGTGGCTTCAGGTAATCAGGTAACTGTTTTTCTGGATGGAGATGAGGGTGTTCCTATCAGTTCATGTGCACAGGTGAGCAAACTCATTGAATCCACTTTTGACCGCGAAATTGAAGACTATGAGTTGGAAGTTTCTTCCATAGGAGTTTCAAAGCCGTTGATTATGCCCCGGCAATTCAGGAAGAATGTAGGAAGAGAAATAATATTTGTAAATGAGGAGGGAAAAAAGATAAAAGGAAAGCTGCTGGGAGCCGATGATGAGGGCTTTACCATTGAAAAGGAGCTTCCCAAAAAGAAAAAAAAAGACAAAGAACCTCAGGAAGACCCTATCCAAACCATTCCCTATGCCACGGCTAAGGAAGTAAAGGTTCAGGTATCTTTCAAAAGCGATGATAAGCAATAAAAATATTTAGTAAAATCTGTTTTTAATATAACTGGCAAATGGAAAGTATAAATTTGGTAGAGTCGTTTTCCGAATTTAAGGAGTTAAAAAATATCGACCGCTCCACAATGATGATCATCGTGGAAGATGTCTTTCGCAATATGTTGCTGAAAAAATATGGCTCTGACGAAAATTTTGACATTATCGTAAACATCGACAAGGGCGACCTTGAAGTATGGCGAAATCGTGTGATCGTTGAAGATGGTGCTGTAGAAGACCCCAATCAGGAAATTGCATATTCGGAAGCTATCAGGATTGAACCCGACTTTGAAATTGGAGAAGAAGTATCGGAGCCGGTAAAAATGTCCGACTTTGGAAGGCGCGAGATCCTTTCCATCAGGCAAAATCTTGCCACCAAAGTTTTGGAGCTGGAGAAAGACAGTATTTATAAAAAATACCAGGAGAAGGTTGGGGAGCTTATTACCGCGGAGGTATACCAGGTATGGAAAAAAGAACTGCTCGCCCTTGATGATGAGAATATCGAACTGATTTTGCCTAAAACAGAACAAATCCCTTCCGACCGCTTTCACAAAGGTGATACGGTAAGAGCGGTTGTGGCACGGGTAGAAATCAAAAACAACAACCCTTTGATTATCCTCTCCCGTACATCCAATGTTTTTTTGGAGAGATTGTTTGAACAGGAAGTGCCGGAAGTACATGATGGTTTGATAACCATTAAAAAAATTGTACGCTCACCCGGCGAAAGAGCAAAGGTAGCTGTTGAATCTTATGACGACCGTATTGATCCTGTTGGCGCATGCGTGGGCATGAAAGGTTCCAGAATCCATGGCATTGTCAGGGAGCTGCGGAACGAAAATATTGATGTAATCAATTATACTTCCAATCCCAACCTGTATATCTCAAGGGCGTTGAGTCCTGCCAAGATTACCTCCATCAATATCGATGAGGCGGCCAAAAGAGCAGAAGTTTTCCTCAAGCCTGATCAGGTTTCTATGGCCATTGGCAAAGGAGGTTTTAATATCAAACTGGCCGGCAGTCTTACCGGCTATGAAATCGATGTGTACCGGGATTCCGAGCATGACTCTGAAGATGTTGATATTCAGGAGTTTTCCGACGAAATCGAACAGTGGATCATCGATCAGTTTAAGGCTGTTGGGTTGGATACTGCCAAAAGTATCATCAACCAGTCTCTCTCTGACCTGGTGTTGAGGGTAGACCTTGAAGAAGAAACTATTAAGGAAGTATTAAGCATATTAAGAGCAGAATTTGAATAAATTATATAACTTTGCAAACATTTTTCAAAGGCTTCAAAACTATTTTGTAAATCGAAATTCCAATATGACTGAGGGCACCAAAGTATTAAGATTAAGTAAAATTGCACGGGAATTTAACATTGGTACATCTACCATCGTTGATTTTCTTGCTAAGAAAGGTATGTCCATAGACTCTAATCCCAATACCAAGTTATCTCAGGAGGCTTATGAAATGTTGGCCAAGGAATTTCAAAAAGAAAAAAGCCTGAAAGATGAAGTACGCAAAACAGGTTTAAGCTTTTCCAAAAGGGAGAGCATTACAATGCCCGAAGGCAGCAAGGAGCAGGATGATGTTAAAGAGGTTGCTGCCACCAGGGATAAAGAGGAGGAAGAACCCGAAGAGAAGGAACTGCTCATCAAGGATATAAAATCTTCCATGGTAGAGAGCAAAAAGCCGGAGGAGGAGAAAAAGCCTGAGCCTGAGCCTGCCGAAAAGGTAAAACTATCGGGTCCCAAAATTTTGGGAAAAATGGACGCGGAAACACTGAGCGGGAAAGCTCCCTCGAAAAAGGAGGAAAAACCTGAGCCCAAAGCTGAGAAGCCTGTGGAGCAAAAGAAAGAGCCTGTTGCCGAAAAGATACCCGATGTTCCTGCAGAAAAGGAGGTTTCTCCCCCGGAAGTGCCTGTTGAAAAGGTTCCTGAACCTGTGAAGGAAACCAGGAAAGAAAAATTGGAAGAGCAGGAGAAGAAGGAAGAAACAAAACCTGCAGCCGAAGCTCCCAAAGTTGAAAAACCAGTCGAGCAGAAAGAAAGCCCCCAGGAGAAGCCTGTCGAGCCTCCTGTTGAGGAGAAAAAAGATAAGTCCGAAGCAATAGAAAGCCAAGAGAAGGAAAAAGAGAAAGAGAAGGAGCCCATTTCCGAAAAAGCTGAAAAGCAAGAGGAAGAAAAAAAGGCTGAACCCGCAAAAGAAGCAGAAGCAGAGGAGGCGAAAAAAGAAACTACACTGAAAAGCCCTGCCAACTTCCATAGAACCGAGGTGAAAAAACTCGAAGGGGTTACCATTTTAGGAAAAATGGAACTTCCTGCGCCCAAAGACAAATCAAAAAAACCTGTTGCTTCCAGCACGGATGCTGACAAACCCAAGAAAAGAAAACGGAAAAGAATCCGTAAAGAACGTGTTCAGGAGGCAGATAAGGCACCAAGGAAACCCGTAGAAGGAGGTGCTGAAAAGAAAGCAGCCCCGAAAACTGACGGTCCGAAGCCAGCACCACAGAGAAGACCCGCCCAGCAGCAACAGCCGGTTAAAGGGAAGAAAGTTGTGCGCAGAGACTTTGTTAAACCTGAAGTAAGTGATGAAGAAATTTCACGTCAAATCAGGGAAACCCTTGCCACACTGAGTGGTGGCGGAAAATCCAAAGCAGCCAAGCACCGGAAACTCAAGCGCGATTCGCAGCAGAGGCAGAAGGTTCAGGATATGGAAAGGGCTGAGACGGAAGAGAAAATACTACAGGTTACCGAATTTGTATCTGCCAATGAGTTGGCAAGCCTTATGGAAGTACCGGTGGTTCAGATTATTTCCACCTGCATGAGCATGGGACTGGTGGTTTCCATCAATCAGCGACTCGATGCAGAAACCATTACCATTGTAGCAGATGAGTTTGGTTTTGACGTAGAATTTATCAGTATAGATGACCAGGAAACCTTTCAGGAAGAGGAAGATACCCCCGAGCAGCTCAGAAACAGGGCTCCCATTGTTACTGTAATGGGCCATGTTGACCATGGTAAAACTTCTTTGCTTGACCAGATTCGCCATGCTAACGTTATTGCCGGAGAAGCGGGTGGAATTACCCAGCACATCGGAGCCTATTCGGTGCAGCTGGAAGATGGTAAGATGATAACGTTCCTGGATACTCCCGGTCACGAAGCATTTACTGCTATGCGTGCAAGGGGGGCAAAAGTAACCGACGTGGTAATTATTGTGGTAGCCGCCGACGACAACGTTATGCCACAGACCATTGAGGCTATCAACCATGCTCAGGCAGCCGGCGTTCCACTGGTTATTGCTATCAATAAAATTGATAAATCCAATGCCAATGTGGAAAAAGTGAAAGAAGAACTGGCCAAAATCAATATCCTGGTAGAAGACTGGGGTGGGAAATACCAGAGTCAGGAAATATCTGCAAAAAATGGTGTCAACATCGACAAATTGCTTGAGAAGGTACTACTAGAAGCAGAATTGCTCGACCTGAAGGCCAACCCCGATAAAAAAGCCTCCGGTACCGTTATCGAATCCTCACTGGATAAAGGTCGTGGTTATCTGGCTACTATACTTGTACAAAACGGAACACTCAACATTGGCGATATTGTAGTGGCCGGCAATACCCACGGTCGTGTGAAAGCGATGTTTAACGAGCGGAATATCCGTATCAAAGATACTGGCCCCGCTACTCCGGCTCTTATTCTTGGCCTTGACGGTGCTCCGCAGGCCGGGGATACATTCCACGTGGTAAAAGATGAACAGGAAGCCAAATCTATAACCTCCAAACGTCAACAACTCGTCCGTGAGCAGGGACTCAGAACCCAGAAACATATTACCCTGGATGAAATCGGACGTCGTATTGCCATTGGAGACTTCAAGGAACTTAATGTTATTATCAAAGGGGATGTTGACGGCTCAGTAGAAGCCCTGGCAGACTCCTTGCTCAAACTTTCCACCGAAGAAGTCCAGGTTAATATTATTCACAAGGCAGTAGGTCCTATTACTGAAGGTGATGTATTGCTGGCATCTGCATCCAACGCAATTATCGTTGGCTTCCAGGTCAGGCCCTCAATGGCAGCGCGCAAACTTGCCGAGAATGAAGAAATTGATATTCGCATTTATTCGATCATTTACAATGCTATCAATGAAATCAAATCGGCCATCGAAGGGATGCTCTCTCCGGAAATTGAAGAGAAAATTACCGCCAACATTGAGGTCAGAGAAACATTTAAAATCACCAAAGTTGGAACCATTGCCGGGTGTAAAGTCCTGGACGGTAAAATCCACAGAAACTCCAGCATTCGTATTATCCGTGATGGCATTGTTGTGTATACCGGATACCTGGGCTCTCTTAAGCGCTATAAAGACGATGTAAAAGAGGTTTCGGCAGGTTATGAATGCGGATTGAATATCGATCGTTTTAACGATATTAAAGTAGGTGATATCATAGAGGCATACGAAACCATAGAAATTGCCCGTAAACTTGATTAAAAATCCATAACATGGTAGAATTGAAATTAAGGATTGACAAAACATTGGATTTTGTTGATCCCAACGAGATCAAACTGTTTGAATCAGAAGCAGCCCTGCTGCAAAATAAAATATACGATAAAAAAGGTGCCGGAAACGATTTCCTGGGATGGGTAAACCTTCCTGCAGAAACGGATGATGCACTCATAGCTGATATTGAAGAAACCGCTGCACGCATCAAGGCACAGTCGAAAGTGGTTGTTGTGGTGGGTATCGGTGGATCTTATCTGGGTGCAAGAGCAGTTATTGATGCTTTGAGCAGCAATTTTTACCAGATGCAATACCAGCAAGCGGATAACCCCATGGTGGTGTATGCCGGGCAGAATCTCAGTGAAGACTACATGGCAGAACTGTTGCATTTTCTTGATGACAAAGATTATTCGATCATCATCATCAGCAAATCAGGGACCACCACTGAGCCCGCCATCGCTTTCAGGCTGCTTCGGGCCCATTTGGAGAAAAAAGTGGGTGAACAAAATGCAGGTGAACGAATTTATGCCATTACAGATGCGCAGCGTGGCGCACTCAAAACCCTGGCTACCGAAAAAGGGTACAAAAGTTATGTGATAGCCGACGATGTTGGCGGAAGATACTCTGTACTTACACCGGTGGGTCTTTTGCCCATAGCTGTAGCTGGTTTTGATATAAGAAAACTGGTGAAAGGTGCACGCGCAATGCAGGAACATCTGCAACAGGAAAAAGAACTTCTCAAGAACCCTGCGGCTCTTTATGCCGTGGTGCGCAATATGCTTTACCGAAAAGGAAAAACTACAGAAATAATGGCTTCCTATACCCCCAACCTCATGTATATGGTGGAATGGTGGAAGCAGCTTTACGGAGAAAGCGAAGGAAAAGAACAAAAGGGTATTTTTCCTGCCGGAGTTAACTTTACTGCCGATTTGCACTCCATGGGTCAATACATCCAGGATGGAATGCGGAATATTTTTGAAACCGTTATAAGGGTGGAAAATCCCAGATACATAATGGAAATCCCCCATGATAGCAATGACCTTGATGGGCTCAATTTCCTGGCCGGCAAACGGATGAGTTATGTTAACAAAATGGCCGAAGAAGGCACCATGCTGGCACATCTTGATGGACAGGTTCCTAACCTTGAAATCATACTCCCACGCATTGATGAATCCGTGCTGGGTGAGTTGATTTATTTCTTTGAGATGGGATGCGCTATTAGTGGTTATATGCTGGAAGTGAATCCTTTTGATCAACCCGGGGTAGAGGCCTACAAAAAGAATATGTTTGCCCTGCTGGAAAAACCCGGTTTTGAAAAAGAAACGGCAGAAATAAAGAAAAGAATATCCTGACAAAGAGAACGAAAACTTCAATAGTGTCAGCAAGCCTAACGCAGCAATTGGCGTTTCTTGCAAACACAAAATATATGCAACACCCGGCCGGTTAATTGGCCGGGTGTTTTGTTTTATCCCGACTTCCCATCTGAATGGTAACCCACAACCATTTGCTAGAATTCACATATTACCACGTTTTTCACCTATAAAAATCAGGTAAATTCCATGCTGTTTTTTGTTTAGGCTTCCTGTAATTTTGTTTTAAAGATTTACTGAAGTAATACAACAATAAAACCAAAAATAAAAGGCCATGATGTTAACCGATAAAGAACTGGAGTATCTGAAAGATCTGGAAAGCAATAAAGAGGTAGTTTATTTGCTCAATACACGTGAGTGTGAGCTGATTGCCAAGCTTATACGCAGCTATAAAGAGATACAACGCCAGCTCAATGCAATGCAGATAAGTCGTGACTGATTGTTTTGCTGCACAATGATTCCATTAAATACTATATATATACCACACCCTATGACCTACAGAGACATTGTACTAAAACTGTTAAAGACCAGGGGAGATCTTGTTTGCGTAGAACAACACCTGTTGAGCGATTTTTCTGGAAATGGAAATACCAGTGAGAATTTTTCCAATTGGTGTCAGGTACACGGCATTGAATTTGTAAAAGTTGAAGAAGCTGAACCTGCAAAGATCTATTTAAAAAAAAAGTTTAATTACGAGAATAACTGATCAGTAATCGCCTAAGAATCCGACAATAGGTAACATCAGGAAAGTTATTTCGTTGCTCCGAATAAATCATGGTGCAACAGCCTCCCCAAAGGTAAGAGCCCCGTCACTTGTGGCGGGGTTTCTTGATCATTGCTTCATGGGGTTTTTGCGAGGTTTTGAATTGAAATCTCCACCAGCAGGGGATGAGCGATCGGGGAATGGCCAGAGCTCATGCCCTGACGAAAACCAACAATTATTTTTCCGGCCCGGAATACAGTTCCGGCCCGGACGACAGCATAACAATATTGATAAAATCAAACACATACGAAAGGATTTTTCCGTTTCGGCATTGATTTTGATTAATGGTTGAAAAGAAATTTAACATTTAGCCATTGTAATTCCCGGCCAATTTTAAATCCTTGTCCCGGAATTTACGGTTTACCGGCAGGGATATTAAAAATCATGTTTACTGATAAGTTCAAATCTCACTACTATGAAAACTCGTTTACCCTTTTTAATGTTGATAGTCATTGCGGGAATAGGAATGACCTCATGTACAATCCACGAGTCAACGGATTATCGAATCACCGTGCACAACCTTATGTACGCTGATATATTCGTTTCCGGGCACTATTTGCCCTTCCAGGAATTTGATGTTCTTGAAATATTTTTTAACGAAAAGGTCCTTACAGACATAACCATTGGAGAGGTATCCAGACCCATACCTCTCAGCCAGGGAGTGGCTTATACCATCAGCCTGAGTTACAGGGCTTATCTTTACAACCTCGATACCGGCAAATGGGAACACAATTACGATGGGTTTAAAGAACTGGGCACCGAAATATGGGGAGCTGGTGAGTGCATGAATCAGGTACTTGAACTTCGAATAGGCGGTTTGTTTACAGGATACGCTCCTGAATATGAGATCTTTTGTGAATAAATCATCGGGGTTTTGAAAAAAAAAAGGAGCATCGGCCTGCCCGCCGGAAATACCGGTCTGGGAATTGACGATGCTCCTTTGTGTTCCGGGAAGTTTTCCCGTTACTATCTAAACCCTGCCGGGTTGATGGGGTGATTTAGTCTTTCCCCGCAATCTCTTCTACCTCTTCTACAGTTTTCGGGATGGGTTTTCCCAGCATCTTATAACCCGTATCAGTGATCAGTATGTCATCTTCGATGCGGATGCCTCCAAAATCGCGGTATTCGTTCACCTTGTCATAATTGATATATTCCCTGAATTTACCCTCGCCCTGCCACTGGTCGATGAGAGCAGGAATGAAATAGCAACCGGGTTCTACGGTAAGCACAAACCCGGGCTGGTATTTTCTGCCTAACCTAAGAAAAGCAGTGCCAAAGATATCCGATCGTTTTACCTCATCATCGTATCCCACATAGTTTTCGCCCAGGTCTTCCATATCATGGACATCGAGGCCCATCATATGACCCAGCCCATGAGGCATAAACAATGCATGCGCACCCTGCTGCACAGCCGAAGAAATGTCGCCCTTCATCAATCCCAGATCTTTGAGCCTGTTGGCCAGGGTTTCTGCTGCCAGCAAATGTGCGCTCAGATTGGTTGCTCCGGGTTTCATGGATTCAATGGATAGTACTTGTGCTTCGAGCACGGCCTGGTAAATGTCTTTTTGTTTGGGAGTAAATTTGCCTCCCACAGGAGTGGTGCGTGAATGATCCGTGGCATAGTGCAGGGAGGTTTCAGCTCCGGTATCCACCAGCAAAAGGTCGTTTTTCTCCAGCTTATTGCCATGGTAGTGGTTGTGAAGTGTTTCACCCCGTCTGCTTACAATGGCAGGGAAGGAGAGCATACCTCCTGCTGCCAGGGCTATCCCTTCTATTGCGCCGGCAATTTCCCTTTCATACACTCCCGGGCGGGCCATCTTCATGGCTGTAGTATGCATGAGCCAGGCTGTATCCATCCCTTTTTCAAGTTCGGCAATTTCAAATTCATCTTTTACAGAACGCAATGCTACCACTGCCTTGATCAGTTCAGTGGAAGCTTTCTCTTTTTGTTGTGCAGGTTTTATGCCGGTGAGGCTTTCGAGCAGAATCTTGTTTTCGGCCCGGTAGGGAGGCAGGAAATGCACTTTGCGGCCCGATTTTAGGGCCCCGGCAACCACATCCTGTAATTTGCTGTAGGGATGATGGCTGGAAACTCCGCATGCCTGAGCTTTCTCAGCAGTGCTGATTTGGGGGCCCATCCATATAATATCATCCAGGCTTACATCATTCCCGAAAAGGTGCTCCGTGCCATTGTCGGTATCTATTACCGCAGCCATGTTCTGGTAATCCAGTCCGAAGAAATACAAGAAGGTACTGTCTTGTCTCCAATGGTAAACATTGGAAGCATAATTCATAGGGACATCTGTGTTGCCCAATAGCAGCACAATGCCATTATTTACCAGTTTGGTCAGCTTATTTCTTCTTTGAACATAAATATCTTTGTGAAACATAAAATTGAGTTTTTTGATGAGACTTTTTGCTTTTTATTTATAATTATTTCAAATAAGCAAATTATTTGCAAATCACTGTTTTTAAACATACTTTTGTTTGTGAAATCATACAGAATTGACAAAAGTTCCTACCCCTTTTTTTCTATTGATGATTTCAAAACAACCAGGCAATTGTAAAAATATTTCAAAGCACTAAGATAGTTAAAATCAATTATTCTCTTTTTTAATTTTCAAATCTATGAGTAAAAAAGGATTCAGTATTGCCTCGCTAAGCCATAAGTATATTATGGCCGCCGCCGGAGCTTTTCTAATGTTGTTTCTGGTGATGCACCTAGCTACCAACCTTTTGCTGATTGCCGGCGACGGGGGGATAAAATTCGGGGAAGCGGTTGACTTTTTGTTGACCAATCCATTGATCAAAGTAATGGAATATGTGCTGTTTGCCGGCTTTATAATACACATACTGCTGGGAGTGATAATTGAGATGCATAATCGCAGATCGCGCCCGGTAGGCTATCATGTCAGCATTAAATCCGGCACTTCCACTTTTTCTAAATTTATGATCCATTCCGGAATCATTATCTTTATTTTTCTATTGCTCCACCTGTACCATTTCTTTTTTGTAAAACTTGGCCTGGTGCCCTTGTATGGTGGCGCTCAGGAAGGGCATGAGTTTTATCCCATGGTAGTGCATGTATTTAAAAACCCCCTGATGGTTGCCATTTACCTGGTTTCTTTCATTGTGCTTGGTTTTCATCTCAAACATGCTTTTCATTCGGCATTTCAGTCATTTGGGCTTAACCATGACAAATACATGCCGGCGATTAAAGCGGTGGGGACTATTTATGCTATTGCCATTGCCCTTGGCTTTTCGGTTATCCCGCTTTATTTTTATTTCATTTACTAAGTCAACTATTTTCGGAAATTAAATACAGAAAGCAATGATAAAGCTTGATTCTAAAATACCACAAGGGCCTTTGGCCGACAAGTGGAACAATTATAAATCACATTTGAGTCTGGTGAGTCCGGCCAACAAGAAAAAATTAGATGTAATTGTAGTGGGAACCGGTTTGTCCGGAGCCTCATCTGCCAGCGCACTGGGTGAACTGGGATATAATGTCAAGGTCTTTTGTTTCCAGGATTCTTCCCGAAGGGCACACTCTGTGGCTGCCCAGGGCGGGATTAATGCCGCCAAGAATTATAAAAATGATGGGGATAGTGTGTATCGCCTGTTTTATGATATGATAAAAGGGGGCGACTTCCGTGCCCGTGAAGCCAATGTTTACAGGGCTGCCGAAGTCAGCAATCTTGTGATAGACCATTTTTCTGCCATGGGCGTGCCATTTGCCAGAGATTACGGCGGAGGGCTGGATACCCGTTCCTTTGGTGGGGTGCAGGTTTCCCGCACCTTCTATGCAAAAGGACAAACCGGACAGCAATGCTTGCTGGGAACCTATTCTTCTCTCAACCGGCAGATAGCCAAAGGAAACGTTACCCTGTATACCCGTCGCGACATGCTGGATTTGGTCATGGTCGATGGCAAAGCCAGGGGAATCATCACCCGCAATCTGCTTACAGGTGAGCTGGAGCGCCATTCTGCACATGCTGTGGTATTGGCTACCGGTGGCTACGGAACCGTGTTCTATCTCTCTACACTGGCATTGGGGAGCAATTCCTCAGCAGCCTGGGCAGCCCACAAAAAGGGAGCCCTGTTTGCCAATCCGAGTTTTATCCAGATTCACCCCACCAGTATCCCCGTATTGAATGACTACCAGTCGAAACTGACATTGATGTCGGAATCCCTGAGAAATGACGGCAGGGTATGGGTGCCCAAAGAAAAGGACGAAAAACGCAAACCCAATGATATCCCTGAAGATGACAGAGATTATTACCTGGAAAGAAGATATCCTGCTTTTGGAAACCTTGTTCCCAGGGATGTAGCCTCAAGGGCTGCCAAGGAGCGTTGCGATGCCGGCTATGGAGTTGGAGATACCGGCTTGTCGGTTTACCTCGATTTTAAAGATGCCATCAACAAACAGGGCGAAAAAGTCATTGCTGACAAATACGGCAACCTGTTTGAGATGTATGAGAAAATTACCGGAATCAACCCTTACAAAGAACCCATGCGGATTTACCCTGCGGGGCACTATACCATGGGTGGTTTGTGGGTGGATTACAACCTGATGACCACTATACCCGGTTTGTATTCTGTGGGCGAGAGCAATTTTTCTGACCACGGTGCCAACAGGCTGGGAGCCAGCTCGCTCATGCAATGCTCAGGCGATGGATACTTTATCCTGCCTTATACCATTGGCGATTACCTTTCTGATGAAATCAGAACCCCCAGGTTTTCTACCGATACCCCTGAGTTTGAAAAGGCTGAAAAGGAAGTGAAAGAACGTATTGCCAGGGTAATGGCTGTGAATGGAACCCAAACGGTTACTTCGTTCCACAGAAGGCTTGGCAAAATACTCTGGGACAGCTGCGGAATGGTAAGAAGCAAAGAAGGACTTGAAAAAGGTATTGAGATGCTTGACCAGCTGGAAGAAGAGTTCTGGAAAGAGGTGAAAGTGCCCGGTACGGCCGACGAATACAACCAGGAGCTGGAAAAAGCTTTGCGCGTAGCTGATTTCTTTGAGGTAGGCAGATTGATGTGTCAGGATGCTCTTGACAGGGATGAGTCGTGCGGTGCACATTTCAGGGAGGAGTTCCAAAGCCCCCAGGGTGAAGCCCAAAGAAATGATGCTGAGTTTGCCCATGTGTCTGCCTACGAATATGCAGGTAACAAACAGAAAGCGGTTTTACATAAAGAACCCCTTGTTTTTGAGAATGTTGAGCTCAAAGAAAGAAGTTATAAATAACCTTAAGTGACAAGATATGAATTTCAAACTGAAAATATGGCGTCAGAAAAACGCCGCTGCCAAAGGAAAATTTGAAGACTATACCCTCAATGATGTTTCTCCGGAAATGTCCTTTCTTCAAATGCTGGACTATTTCAATGACAAACTCATTACCGCAGGCGGCCAGCCTGTGCATTTCGAACACGACTGCCGCGAAGGTATCTGCGGGAGTTGCGGATTGTATATCAATGGTCGTCCTCACGGACCCCTCAGAAACACCACCACCTGTGAATTGCACATGCGCGAATTTGAAGATGGCAGTACCATTGTTATCGAACCCTGGAGAAGCAAAGCATTCCCTATTATTAAGGACCTGGTGGTTGACCGTTCCTCTTTTGAAGAAGTAATGCTTGCCGGTGGTTTTGTGAATATCAATACCGGTGGGGCACTGGATGCCAACACGACCCCTATCAATAAGAAGATTTCTGACAGGGCTTTCGATGCTGCTGTTTGTATTGGTTGTGGTGCTTGTGTGGCAGCCTGTAAAAACTCCTCTGCCAGTTTGTTTGTCTCTGCCAAGGTTTCACAGTTTGCCATGCTGCCACAAGGGAAAACAGAAGCTGCAGAAAGGGTGGAAAAAATGGTGGCAAAAATGGACGAAATGGGCTTTGGATATTGCTCCAATACTTACGCCTGCGAGTTTGACTGTCCCAAAGGGATTTCTGTTGAATTTATCGCCCAGATGAATCGCGAGTTCTTTTCCGCAAAAGTATGCAGCCATAAGAAATAAATTTAACAATCCAGTTGTTTAAAAGGGAGTATATTGGAATATATTCCCTTTTTATATTGTTGATTATCAGGACATTTTAAACGGTTGTTCTTTCCATAGACCTTTTGGGCTATACGATTATGTGCTGTAGTTCTGTTAAAAATCTGATTAAAAGAGACTTGATGCACCAGTAAAAGTTGGTATTTTTTTTAAAAAAATGCTCACAGTGTGAAATATATTCATATATTTGTTGTGTGGTTAGTATTTTTTGATTATAAAACTTTAAACTGATTATTATGGCACAAAGCAAATTAGATCCTAAAAAACTGGAAGAAGCAGCAAGTAAACTGCGCGCGATAGCACATCCAATGCGTATTGCTATCATTGACATGTTGGAGCAAAAAGAGCAAATGAATGTTACTGAAATTTATGAAGCTCTTAAGATTGAGCAGGCGTCCGCTTCTCATCACCTTAACATCTTGAAAACAAAAGGTGTTCTTGATTCAAGACGTAGTGGTAAGAAAACATTTTATTACCTCAAAGGAGATGCTGTAACGCAGATTGTTGAGTGTATTAACAAATGCCACGCTTAAAAAAGCTCTAGGTATACAAAAAGCCCGTAGTTGATTTTAACTACGGGCTTTTGCTTTTAGTGGAGGTAAAGTGAAGACTTGAAGAAGGTTTTGGTGTTAAAAATTCTGATCTTTGATCAGAATATTTTTTGTCAATCAGAAAAATACTATCTTTATCGCCGGCAATAATCAAGGTAGTTCAATTGCTTTGGGTTTCCACTGCAAGAGAACAGATTTAATTTAGCCGATTACTAATCAAAAAAAAACGTAAATACAATGAAGAATATTGTCATTTTATTCCTGGTTATGTTTGTAGGTGCAGGCATAGCCGCATCACAGGAAAAGAAAGGGCCTCAGCTCAAATGGGACATAGAAAGGTATGACTATGGAACACTTTACCTGGATGATTTGCCTGAGACCAAACTGGATATTAAGTTTACCAATGAGGGCAAGGAGCCATTGATTTTGTCGAATGTGAGAGCATGTTGCGGTACAAGGGTTCACAGCTGGCCCCGTCAACCCATTATGCCCGGTGAGCAAGGTATCGTAAGTATAGAATTTCGGCTTGCCCCAAGAGCCCATCGCATAAGCCGTACAGTTACCGTTACCTCCAATGCAGACCCCAATACTTCCATCTTCAGGATTGTAGGAGAAGTTGCTGAAAGGTAATTAACCCTCAGAAGTCTTTTTACAGGCCTCAAAAATCGCAATGATACATTGTGATTTTTGAGGCTTTTTGCGTTGTTTCTGCTCGAATGCTTCGTGTATTTTTTTTTCCACACCAACAGAGATAGCCTTGATGTGATGGGTTTTAGGTTGAAAATTAGGTATTTTACCTTAATAATCTCTTGGAAAAACCGTGAAATACCTAAAGATTGCCAAATCATTTTACCGTAATTTAGCATTGGAAATTTTGCTGATGATAGCCTTTATTTTCAGAGATAAAGACATTTATTGAGTCATTCATTAAGATGAGAATCCGGAAAGCAAAATTATAAGGTATAATTTATTTAAGTTTCATTAAAAAGAATAAACTATGAGAAAGTTTTTATTTGTTTTTGTTGCCATGATTGCCATGAGCCTCTTCACAGTAAAGAGTTACGCGCAGCTCGACGATCAGCAGTACAACTATGTAACCATGGACCTTCGTGGTATTCTTACCCTTACCATGACCACCAACCCCCAGGTTGATTTCGTTTTCAGCACCATCCAGGAATACCAGAATGGTATTACCCGTTTCAATGCTGTACAGTTGGAAGTGGATGCCACCATGGCATGGGATCTTTATGTTTATGCAAATTCTGATGCATGGATTCAGGTAGATCAGTATTCTACCAACGGAAATCCCTGGCTGCCTGCAGAAATCCTGCAAATGAACTCCAGCATAACCAGTGCTGCACCCCAGAATATGAATGGTTTTACCTCTCTGAGAGGATTAGGTAACTCGGAAGCTGGCGGTGGACCTACCGTAGAAACTCAGTTTCTGGCGGGTGAAGTGGGTACAGCATTAGGCGAATCCTTCGCTCCCGGTACCGCTGCTGCCAATCCTGACTCACACCGTTTCCGTCTTGATATGCGCCTTACCCCTGAAATTCCTGCTACTTTCAATACAGCTCTTGTAGCTGCCGGAGTAGACCCCATCGGGCCCGATGTGCACGGTGCAGGACCTGATGATGTGGAATTCGCTGCTGCCGGTTATTACTACCTCGAAGTAGTGTATACCCTGGTAGAAGACTTATAACCGACTGCCCTCACAAAATACACTGTAGAAAAAGCTGTCTTTCAGGCAGCTTTTTTTTACATTCACATACACGGGGTTGTCAGGGAAGTAGTTTTTTCTGAGCAGCAGGTGAAGTAAAATATCGTATTTTTGTATTTATCACCTTATGCTGCCAATCTTAAGTTGGATTCGCGTTGATAAACAGGGTAATACTAAATCAGGAGAATATGCTGGTAAAATTGAAAAGAGTATGGATTGTACATCACAGGTTTTTGATGCTGTTATTGTTGTTCTCTTTTTTATCAGATACTTTATCGGCACAACAATTTCGCAGTTCCAAAGATGATATAATAGAAACTAAACTCTCTTTTGAAATGGCAGAAGCTTCGGATGTGAACATGGTTTTCAATACCCATCAGAGCTATCAGCTGGGAAAAACCATCATGAATGCTTTAGTGCTGGGTGTGGTGGCTGAGGGTGTAAACTGGAATTTTTATGTAGCTGCCGATACTGAAGACAGCGCCAACCCCGATGAGTGGGAGCAGGTACTGTCTTATTCCCAACACGGCACCATTCCACGGGTCAGTGACCTTGAAGTGCGTGTGCGTAATACAGCAAATACCTCCGATTTCCTGGATTTTTTCCCCCTCAGAAATACCGATAATCCGGTGTATATCATTCCAGAGGTATCTGAAACAATCACCTGTCCTGAAAGAGGAACCAATTCACCCGGTTCATACCTGACCCAGCCCGAATGTTTTCGTTTCAGGATAGATTACCGGTTCAAACCTACCTACGATATGCAACCGGGACTGTATCGATTGCTGGTAGTATATGTAATATCAGAAAACCTTTAAAATCCGCGAAATAAAAGGGATGACCCATTCAACTGCCCATTACTTTCTTATTTGCTTGTCGGCAATATTAATATTGACCGGCTATCAGGTTATGGGGCAGGATCATTATCAGCAAAACAATCCGGCATCTTTCCGCGATAGAGAAGCAGAAGTTCGCCCGGGGCAGCTTATTTCCAATGTGGTGAGGGTAGTAAATCCCACCCGCAGGGCAGGAGAGTTCTCTCTTCGTATTGATGCCCCTGCCGGATGGCAGGTTGTGGGGTTCAGGGAAAGGGTTTTTACTATGGGGCCCGCAGATACATTGTTTTTCCCCGTCAGGGTAATTGCCTTCTCCGGAATCCAGGAACCAGAGCCGCAAATTATCAGTGCATCTCTTATGCAACAGCGCAACATGATTTCTTCTGAAAGCTGGGTTGTATTGCCGGTATTGCAGTCAGCCTGGAATGCTTCTGCATCGCGAAACCAGATAATCCTTACGGAATATGCGGATACTGCATCTTTCACCATCAATGTGGTCAATACCGGAGATATTACTGAATGGTTTACCCTGGAAACAGAACAACCTCCCGGTGTTTTTCTGCTGGACGAGAAGGGCGAAATCTCAGAGAGCCTGCGCAGCCGGTTTTCTCTCAAACCTTTGCAGGATACCATCATCAGGTTTTCCTACAGGGTTGTTGATGAGGCCGCAACAGAAACAGAAAGATTCGCTACCGGCAGTGCCCGCAGAAAACGGGTAAGGGTGAGTCTTTCGGCTGAACCCAGGGTGGGGGCAGGAAGGAGCTGGAACTCCAACGTTGAAATAAGAAAACTCTCTGATAAATGGGTTCAGAATAAACTCCCCTATGCTTCCCTGCCTTTGACAATAGAGTTTAATGCCATGGATATTCTGTCTGAAAATGCTTACGGTGATCTTTTTCTCTACGGCAGCAAGTTTTTTAACGAGAACACTACTTTGTCCTATTTTTTTCAAGCCAACTTTATCAGCAATTATCTCAATCCAACGGCTTTCCTGGGACAATACCTGAACATCAATTTTCAATCAAAATATTTTGGGGTAGAACTGGGTAAAACAAGTATCGGAACCACCGGATACGCACTCAGTGGTGATGGTGTAAAGGTAACGGGTAAATATGACAACCATCGGCTGCATCTGGGCTATGTGGCATCCCCAGGTGTGTTCGACTCTCTGAAAATCAGGGAGGGGATAAGTGCCGAATATGTCTATGCCGGGCGAACAGTCTCAGGTTCAACCTTCTTTCAGCGTGCCGAAAATTTCATTCAGAAAACAGATGACCAGCTCATGGGTGGCAACCTTAGTTACCGTTTCCTGGGAACCCAGTTTGTAAGGGTTACGGCCAATATGACACAACAAAGTCACTTATGGAACCCCGACAGTGTCTTTACCGTGGAAGGCCTGGGGTACTCGGTCAATTATTCGGGACGATTCAACAACCTGGGGCTTGGAATGATGTATGCCAGCAGTACTGCCGACAACCTCATCAGAAAGGGGATGGAGAGTCTGTCGGCCAGGGCTTCCTGGAGGTTTAACCGGCAAAACAGACTTGCAGCCTCCTGGAGCAGCAGCAAATCGCAACCCAACTATTACTTCCGGGGACAACCCAGAGAGTTGAACCAGGAAAGGGTAAGAGAGACCTACCGGCTTAATTACCAGTATAGCGGCACGGTTTCCAGTGTCTCGTTTTCTCCGGTTCATTACGATTATGAAGACCGGTTTCTTTCTTTCACCCGCTCGGGTGCTGAAGTTGACTACAGACTTCTCAGCAGCAGCGACTTTCGGTTTTCTGTAAACACCTTCCTGGGATACAGTACCCTTCCCGATAGTTTGATTGACCCGTTTTTTGTTGCCAATATCAGGACCAATTTCCGCTACTTTCAATACAACCTCAACCTCAGGTATTACTACGGCCCTTATTTCTCCAATGAGCTGCGCCGGTTTGCCGATACCGGAAGAAGCTTTAACCGGTTTGCTGCCAATTTATTTTTTGAGGAGTATTTTTTCCGCAATAGTGTGATGCTGCGGTTTTCCTCGTTGTACAACTATTCCACCTATAACCATCAGAGTTCGGTGTCTGTAAGGCCGGAGCTTTATTATTTTGTCAATTCAGGGTTAAGATTCGGGGTGTATGGCCGGTTTTTCGGAATGTCAGTGGAACAGGAGGATATGGCAGGATTGCCCGATTTGAGTGTAGGTGACGAAATTTATCAGTATAGCAGGTACGAGTTTGGGTTCAGTGTAAAAAAAGATTTGAATGTACCCATTTCCGGAAGACGTTTTTATGATTTCACCGTTCTGGTATACAGGGATGTTACGGGCACCGGTAGCAGAGAGTCACGGGATCCCGGTGTTTCGGAAGTTTGGGTGAGGATGCAGTATATCGAACCTTCTTCGGGTTCAGAGCACCTGTCTTTAAGCTCCCTGGAGACCTTCGAGGCAGTTACCAACCGCGATGGCAAAGCCTTTTTTACCCATATACCGCCGGGAAATTATTTGTTAACCCTGCTACCCGTAGCAGCTTCCGGAGCAAGGTTTGAAGCAAGAACCTACGAGGTGATGGTGAGCAGCGACAGAACCCTGGACTTGTCTATCGACCGCGGAGCAAGGGTAGCGGGTGCTATTGTACTGGAAAGAGATCAGTATACCCAGGCGGATTATTTTCCTGTGAATAATATCCGTGTTACCGCCACAAATCCGGAAGGGCAACAGTTCAGTACCCTTACCACCAACAACGGACAATTCAGTCTCTACCTGCAAAAAGGGAGTTATACAATTTCTGTAAATGAAAACGTTTTCTCTGACTTGTTTACCTTGCAGAATAACAACATCCCCATTGATGTAGTTTATGAGCATGAGGTAATTACTGTAAATTTTGTAGCACGAGAACGAACCCGGCAAATCCGGATACAAAGGCCGGGTGAGCAGCCGGAAAATGACTAAAGCTGAATGCAAACACAAAAAAAAAGATATAATCAACCCTTAAAATTTCAATCATTATGAATACTCTTAAAAAGACCTTTTCCTTAGGCGTGCTGATGTTTTTTTGTGCAGTGGGATTGTGGGCTCAAAGTGCTTCTGTTTCTCCCTCCAGGGTTTATTATAACGCTGAGCCGGGACAAACCCAGGTGAGACAACTTACCATCACCAATAATTCTGAATCTCCCCAGAACTTTACCATAACCTTCTCTGACTTTGCTTCCCCCGGCACGGATGGAAAAACTGAATTGATGGAGCCGGGCGAAAATGTAAACTCTGCTTCGCAATGGTTGAGTGCTTCCCCTTCATTTGTGGAGCTGCAGTCCGGTGAGTCGCGCGATGTGGATGTTATCCTTCAGGTTCCCAATATCCCCGAGGCCAGGCGTGTAGTATGGTCTTCAGCACTGGTTAAGCTTGCCCGGGAAAGAACCGATGCTCCCGGACTGGGCAATGATGCCATGGGATTTGGTATCATGCATACCTTTCAGTTTGTGGTGCATATTTTTCAGACCCCTCGCAGCGTTACCTACCGCAATGCACGCATTCTTGCTTTTGAAGAGGGTGAAAGGGGAGCAGAGGGAGAGCGGCGCATTAGAATCCACGTGGAGAATACCGGCGATGCCATTATCGATGTGGCGGCCTACCTTGAACTGACCAATATGCGAACCGGTGAAAGCCGTCGCGAAAAAGCCAGGGCGTTTACTACACTGCCCGGACACAGCAGGGTTATCCATTTTGAACTGCCCGATGACCTGGGCCCGGGAAGATATTCGGTGCTGGGTGTGGTAGATTATGGCGACAGGGATGCAGTAATAGCAGCAGAGCTGGAATTGACGGTGGGGGAGTGAGTTTTAAGCCTGATCGCACTCAAAAAATGAGCTGCAGCGTCAAAGCTAAAACTTACTCATTGTCTGTTGCATGCCACTCGGCATAGGCCGTTGCGGTTTCGTGCAGTTTGAGGCTGAACAACTTCACCTCGGGTGGGAGTTGTGCTGATATGCGCCGGGCAAAATCTGTAATCATGTTTTCGCAGGTGGGCTGGTAATCCAGCTTCATGATTTTTCCAAACAATTCTGAGGAGTTGGCCAGCTGATCATGGGGTGTGCCGCGGCGCACCAGCAGGGCATGGTCAAACTGATCCACAATTTGTTCGTTGACGATGGTTTTCAATACAGAGAAATCCATCACCATTCCGTATTTGGGATGGTTGGGGTCATTGATGGGTTTTCCCAGGAGTGTAACGTAGAGAATGTAGCTGTGACCGTGAATATTGCGGCATGCGCCATCATAACCCCAGAGGGCATGGGCCGTTTCGAACCTGAACTGCTTGGTAATACGAATGTTTGCGGGAGTCATATTTAAATTATGCTAGGGTTTGTCTTTTTTTACTGAAAAGATTGCTTTGGGTATTGCAGTAAATTTATGCAATATCCTTACCTGCAACGGGTAAGGAATTTGAAAAGCCGTTTGAAAACTTTGTATGAAGTTACAAATAAAGAGGCGATTGCAGAAAAAAACTTTTAGCCTGATCTGTTCCCTTAATTTCTTGCCGGGCAGGTGCTGCTTCAGGGGTTGATTTTTATGGTGTAAGAGTAGGTTTTAGGTTTGGGGGTTTCAGGGGTTTTTCCCTCTTTTCCTCCTGCTGGTTCTTCTTTTTGGGCAGGTGTGTACACCATATTGATTTTCCGGGATGCTTTCTTTTCCTGCAATCTGAAAGGGATCTTCAGCTTGTTGCTGGCGGTTACCCTCGCACCGCGGTTTTTCACTGCATCATATTTGAGCAACATCACAAGCCTCATGGCCTCTTCATCACAGCCATGCCCTATTCCCTTAACAATTTCGGGATTGAAAACTTCTCCGTTGTCGGTAATCTTATATTTTATGATCACATCGCCCTGCACTTTCGCTTCCAGCGCTTCTTCAGGATACTGAAGGTTTTCCCTGATGAATTTTACCAATTCCTCCTTGCCTCCACTTATCCGTGGAAGGTTCAGGAATTTTTTCTGCTTCGGGTGTTTGGGGTTTGGGCTCATTGCTCATTAATTAAAGTGAAGGAAGCGTTGCTTTAAAATGCTTCTTAATGATGTTTTCTGCCGTTTCAATGTATTCAAAACTGCCTTTCTCCTCATCAATGCAAATCTCCCACGAATAATTTTCATATCCCGGCCACATGTCTCCACCAAAGTTGTGTACAGGGAAAATCTGGGAATGACTGCTGCCCCGCTGGTCTGAAAATCCTCCGTACATAGTGAATTGTCCGGGAGCCAGGTTTGCATCTCTGACATCGTGCTTAAGCAAAAGCTCATCATTGATAAGGGTAAGAATAATGATTACCTGTTCTTCTGAAGGGAAACGGGTACGGATTCTCACTTCATTTTCAGTGCATTTTTCAAAAATAAATTCCATTGGGCTGCCCGCCAGTTCAGGTCTCTGATGATCCGCAAAAACTTCCCCGGCAAGGGTTTCTCCGCAATACAGGCTTAGGTTGGTCATAAAGCTTTCCATTGCCGGTGCGTCATTCTCTTTCGTTTTTTCCTGCTCGCGCGGAGTGCCACTGCATGATAAAAGGAAGAAAATTGCTGCAAGGATTCCGAAGTATTTTGTTGTCATGTGGGTTGGATTAAGTTGATGCGATTATAGGGTTATACAAACCTAATGATTTTTTGGAAAGAAAGATCATTTTGGATGCAGAATTTATTTTTACTGTGCAATTTGTTTTTTTTACCTGCTGCGGGATTGGTTTGGTAGAAAATTCAGTTAAATATGAAAGTATTCCGCGAGTATTCATGGCCATGGATTCCCTCAAAATGTTATTTTTGTAGCCTTAACTCTTAGTCATCCAAAACAATATACAACATGAACAAAAACTTTTTTTTGAATGTATTTATTGCTTCCCTGTTGGTTTTCCTGCTTTTTCCTAAACTTTCCCAATCGTGTACCAATGTAGTGGTTTCGCGCGGTGCGAGTGCGGATGGGAGTGTTATGACCAGCTGGACTTATGATGTAGGCGGTTTTGCACAACCCTTGCATTTTTATCCCGGGGGCGAATATGCTGAAGGAGATTCCTTGTCAGTGTACGGTTTTCATGAAGGCGAATTTCTTGGGAAAATACACCAGATTCCCCGCACCTACAAGGTGATTGGCAACATGAATGAAAAACAGGTCTCCATCGCGGAAACCACCTTCACGGGGCGTCCTGAGCTTTCCGGCGGGCCCGGTTTGCTGGATTACGGAAACCTTATCTGGATTACGCTTCAGCGGGCTTCCACTGCACGCGAAGCTATACAGATAATGAACGATCTGGCTTACACCTACGGATACAAAGACACCGGTGAAACCTTCTCCATTGCAGACAAAGATGAAGTCTGGATTATGGACTTCATAGGAAAAGGTGAGCATGGCAAAGGCGCAGTCTGGGTAGCCGCAAGAGTACCCGAAGGTTACATCGCTGCCCATGCCAACCAGTCGCGCATACGCAAAGTTGACTGGAAAGACACCAAAAACTGGATGTGGTCTGAAGATGTAGTAGACTTTGCCAAAGAAATGGGATGGTACAAAGGGAGAAACCGCAATTTCAGTTTCCAGGCAGCTTATGACCCTCCAACCCCTCTGTCATTGCTGCTTTGCGAAAGCCGCGTATGGAGTGTGTACAACAGGGCTGCTCCGTCCAGTGAGTTCTCTGCCGATTACTGGAGGTGTGTGGAAGGTGCTGACCCCTATCCATTGTTTATCAAGCCCGACAAAAAAATTACCATTGATGCCATGATTGGTCTTATCCGCGATCACTTCCACGGCACTCCCTACTACACAGGAGAAGGTATTGCTGCGGGGCCTTATAACAACCCTTACCGCTGGCGTCCGGTTACTTTTAAGCTGGAGGGCGATGATACAGAATACTCGTGGGAAAGGCCCATCTCTCAGCCTCAAACGGCTTTTACTTTTGTAACACAGGCCAGGAACTGGCTGCCCGACGAAGTGGGAGGTATCTGCTGGTACAGTGTGGATGATAACCATACCAATGTTTTCATGCCCCTGTACATGGGTATGACAAAGATGCCCAAATCATTAACCATCGCGGATCCGATGAAGTTTGACTGGAAATCCGCCTTCTGGACCTTCGATTTGCTGGCCAATTATGCCTACGGTCTTTATGGTATCATGATTGACGATATCCAGGAAGAACAGGCAAAACTGGAAAACCGGGCAGTAGCCATGACCAAAGCCATTGACAATGCCGCTGCTGCTTTGTACCGTGAGGACGAAGCCATGGCGCGCGAATACCTGACCGATTTCAGTGTCAACAATGCCGAATTTGTGGTAAACCGCTGGAGAGACTTCAGCAGGGAATTGTTTTCGCGTTACAACGACAGGTATATCCGCCTGGAAGACAACATACGCCCCTGGCCGGTAGGAATCGGCTATCCTGATGAATATCTGAGACGTACTGTGGAAGAAAGACCCAACTTCTTTGATGTAAGATGGCGCCAACCGGGCGAACCTATCAAATAATAACTAATAACCAATAATTATCTCACTTCTATGAAAAGAATCAGTTTATTAAAAGTAACCTTTGCATTTGTTTTGCTGGCTTTTGCAGCCCCGCGGACCAATGCATGTACCAACGTACTGGTATCTGCCGGTGCAAGTGCCGATGGCAGTGTAATGATAAGCTACCTTGCCGATGCCGGCGGGTTTATGGACCCCCTGTATTATTATCCCGGCGGTACCTACGAGCCTGGCGATTCCGTTGATATTATTGACTGGCACTATGGTACCCTCATAGGTCGCATTCCCCAGGTGGAAAGAACCTACCGGGTAATCGGCAACATGAACGAACACCAGGTGGCCATCGGAGAAACGACTTTCACAGGCCGTGATGAATTGCACGGTGGAAATGGTTTTATTGACTATGGCGCCATGATGTACATTGGATTGCAACGGTCTAAAACTGCCCGCGAAGCCATTGCTGTTATGACAGGCCTGGTGGAAGCTCACGGTTACAAAAGTACCGGTGAGTCTTTCTCTATTGCCGACAAAAATGAAGCATGGATCATGGAGTTCATCGGTAAAGGTGAGCATGGTGAAGGTGCTGTATGGGTAGCTGCAAGGGTACCTGACGGGTACATCGCTGCTCATGCCAACCAGGCGCGCGTCCGTCAGATTGACTGGAACGACACCGAAAACTGGATGTGGAGTGACGACCTGGTTGAATTTGCCGTTGAAATGGGCTGGTTTGGTGCTGATCAACCCAGGGAAGAGTTTAGCTTTGTAGATGCCTACAACCCGCTTACCTGTGAGTCTTTGCTGTTGTGCGAAGGCCGCGTATGGAGTGTATTCAGAAATGCTGCTCCCGAGCAGGAGTTTAACCCTGAGTACTGGCGTTGCGTGGAAGGTGCAGAACCTTACCCTCTTTTTGTAAAGCCTGCAAACAAAATTACAGTGCAGGCTATGATTGGTCTGGTGCGCGACCATTTTCACGATTCACCTTACTATACTGCCGAAGGATTTGATGCAGGCCCCTTTAACAATCCCTACCGCTGGAGACCCATCTATTTCGAACTGGATGACCAGAAGTATGCATGGCCCCGTACCATTTCACAACCACAAACAGGATTCTCCTTTATTTCGCAGTCACGTAACTTCCTTCCTGACGCCATAGGAGGCATTTTCTGGTACAGTGTGGATGATACTTACTCCAATGCCTATATGCCCCTGTATGTAGGCTCACAAAGAGCCCCCATTTCGCTTACCACCGGCAACGTAGTGGACTTCGACTGGGATTCGGCTTTCTGGGTATTCAACCTGGTGGCCAATTATGCCTATGGTTTGTACAGCTACATCATCGTCGATATCAAAGAGGTGCAGCTGGAAGTGGAAAACCGCTCCCATGCCATGACAAAAGCTGTGGACATGGCCGCCAAATCACTTTATGAAACGGACAAAGACATGATGTATGAATACCTCACCGATTTCAGCGTAAACAATGCCGAATATACCGTGCAGCGCTGGAGAGAACTGGGATACCACATCTTCTCAAAATACAACGATCGTTATATCCGCACAGAAGACAAACTCAGGCCCTGGCCCCAGGGAGTAGGGTATCCTGAAAACTTCTTCAGACAAGCAGTGGAAGAGAGACCCGGATATTTTGATGTTCGCTGGAGAAAACCGGGTGAACCGATAAAATAGTGCCTGCAGGAAAACCCATGTTTATTATGCGTGCCTGATAAGAAAGGCACAAGGATAAAACATTTTCCACCCCAACAGAAACCCTGTGAAGAAGATTCTAATGGATTTTCTGCACAGGGTTTCTCTTACAGTACGCGGTTGTAAACGTTTGTTTATGGGGGTTGAGAGGTTTTGAGAAGAAGGGGCGAAAAAAAAGCAACTTTTTTGAAAAAAAATTGTGGTGAATAAAAAAAAGTTATACTTTTGCAGTCCCATTACAAATCATTGACCGATGGTGTAACGGTAGCACTACAGTTTTTGGAGCTGTCTGTCAAGGTTCGAATCCTTGTCGGTCAACAAAAAGGCGAAATACAGCAGGTATTTCGCCTTTTTTCGT
>RECE01000301.1 GCA_007694165.1 Bacteroidota bacterium | reverse complement strand
ACCACCAGCCTTTTTGCCCAATTGCCCCGAAGAGCATTTCTGGGCACACAACTTTACACCGTCAATGACTCTGTGGCACGGCTTTATAAATTGCCTGATGCCCAAGGCGCACTCATACAAAGAGTGGTTGAGAACAGCTCGGCACAGTCAGTTGGCCTTCAACCCGGAGATGTAATTGTATCGGTACAAGACAAGAATATTGCCACTCATCTTGAGGTTGTTGAAACCATTGGCAGCTACCGCGAGGGAGATGTGATACAATTCAGCTATTACCGAAACGGTGAACTTCAACATGCAGAAGCACCTCTGAAGGGTTTTCCCAAAGAGACCTCTGAACATGCGGAAGTCATTTATGATGCAGTACCTTATGATGGGGGCTATGTAAGAACCATCATCAGAAAACCACCCGGAGAAGGACCTCACCCGGCATTTTTCTTCATCCAGGGGGCCCATTGTGGCTCCATTGATGGGATGAACCCCCGCTCACCTGTGGCAATGCTGCTGGAAGGACTCACCGAAAAAGGCTATGTGGTTGTGAAAACTGAAAAAGCGGGTGTAGGCGACAGTCGAAACAACATTCATTGTACAGATTGTGATTTGGATTACGAAATCCGGCTTTTTACAGCAAGCTTCAACCAGCTTTCCCAATATGATTTTATCGACACATCCAATGTATTTGTTTTTGGACACAGCATGGGCGGCGTGCAGGCACCCTTAATGCAAACCGATTTTCTGCCCAAAGGGATTGCCGTATTCGGCACCGTTGCCCGCCCCTGGTTTGAATATTACATTGACATTGCCCGCAAACAAAGACTTATGGTGGGGCAGGATTACCTTGAAAATGAAAAGCATGTAGCACGCGCCATTCCGTTTTACTACAAACTCATGATAGAGAAAATGAGCCCGGAAGAAATGGAACTGGATCCCGAATTGAAAGATTTCATGTACAACCAATGGAGCTACGACGGGGAAGGCAGATTTCACGGCCGCCATTATACATTCTGGCAACAGTTGCAGGACACATGCCTTTTTACCGCATGGGCCAGCACACCGGCGTATGTGCTGTCCATATGGGGTGAGGGGGAGTTTGTCGCCCTGAATCCTTTTGAGCATAAACTGATTGCTGACATTGTAAATCAATACAACCCCGGCAAAGCCCGTTTTTACAGCATGCCCAGCATCGACCATGGTTTTGTCAGGGTGGAGGATGTGCAACATGCCATTGACATAAGAAACGACTGGGAGTACCAGTACACCCATTTCAACAACAACCTGGTAGATGTTCTGCACGAATGGATGCAGGAAATTATCAATTAAAAATTTAAAACGCAATGGAAACCAACAGGAGAGAATTTCTTAAAACAATGGGTATAGCTACCCTGTGTGCATGCACCGGAGCAGCCGGATTCAACAGCTGCTCAATGATAAAAGGAGTTTCTAAAACCACCCCTATCCCATCTGAAGCCATAACCCACAATGGCAATTTTCTAATGATTGACCTGGAGCAATCAGCCTTTTTGCAGATTACCGGGAGGGCCGGAAAAATTAGCCTTGAAGACGAAGATCAAACAAAAATCATTGTAGTTCACCATTCTCCGGGTCAATACAAAGCCTTTTCTGATCGCTGCACGCATGGTGGCCGGGAGTTGAACTACCTGCATGAAAAAGAGCAATTACAGTGCAGCAGTTTTGGTCATTCAGCTTTCAAACTCACCAATGGCCATGTAATAAAAGGGCCTGCGGAAGGTCCGCTGGCGATTTACCCGACATCAAAATCCGGCAACATCTTAAATGTACAAATATCATAATGGAATCAGCTGATTTAAGCGTTGGTATTGCCATACCTGTCTTCATGCTGGTAATGGGTTCGAACGTTACAATAACAACCACCTCCCACAGGCATCCTTTATAATAAGGGATGCCTTTGTTTTAAAACCGCTACCAGCACTTTCCGGAAACACATTTTGAACATATATACAAGCGTTACTGTTTCCTTTGATGTAACAATCTATAAATCAAATGGCATTATGAAAAATCTACTTCGTACTAACGACATTAAAGGCTACATTTTTATCCGTATTATCCTGGGTTATGTATTTCTGGTGGCAGGATTACAGAAGTTTATTTTCCCCGAAGCTATGGGCCCGGGAAGGTTTATGGAGATGGGGTTTCCCTTTCCTGCATTTACGGCATACTTTGTAGGCTTTTTTGAAACCCTTGGGGGCTTGTTTATTTTGGTGGGACTGGCATCACGCCTGGCTGCCATACCGCTGTTCATCACCATGGCTGTGGCTATTATCACCACCAAATTCCCGCAACTTTCAGACGGTTTCTGGGGCTTTGCCCATGCCGCCAGGCTGGATATTTCCATGCTGCTGACATCACTCTTTGTTATCATCAATGGGTCGGATAAGAACTCTCTTGACAGCAGGTTTTTCGACAAGTAAAAGAAATATCTGTCGGACATCGCTGCAACCGTCAGACGATTTCAAGAAAATTGGAATTTCCTCAGAAGATATAGGCTCGTGCCTTATTCATACTTCAGCGTTTCGATGGGATTGCGCCGGGCTTCACTCAGAGCAATGGTATTAACGATAATCATACACAGTACCCAGGCCAAAACCCCCACCAAAAGGAATGGCAGAAAGGGTACCTGGATTCGATACACGAAGTTGTCCAGCCAGTTATCAATAAAGTAATACACAATTGGCCAGGCTATCAAGCTTGCGATGAACACCATGATACTAAACTCCAGGGAAATCATGCGAGCCAGACGCAAAGATGAAGCTCCCAACACTTTTCTGATACCAAACTCTTTTCTCTTGGCATTGAGCACATAGGCTGTTGTTCCCCATAAGCCCAGCACTGCCAGGATGATGGCAAAATAACTGAAGAGTCTGCCCATACCGGCTGTTTGCAACTCATTTTCGTAAAGGCTGTTATAGCGTTGATTCATGAAATAATAGCTGGGTGCATATCCTGAAATGCTTTCTTCCCACGATTCCTCAATAGCTTCAACTACCTGGCTAAGATTGTTATGTTTGAAACGTACCAGCATTTTCATGGTTGCCGGACCGTAGTAGGAAAATTTGTAATTCATAAAATAAGCCGTGGGTTGCACCGTATTGTGCACACTCTCGAAATTGATGTCCTCTACCACTCCGATAACCTGCTTATCCGCCACATCCCAAAAGCCCCGGACTACCTGCCCAACAGGGTCGGTAAGCCCCAAAGACCTTACAGCACTTTGATTGAGGATCACATGATTCACACTGTCGGTACTGTAAGACACGTCAAATTCTCTCCCTTGCAAAATCCGGGCCCCCAGGGTTTCAAAATAGCCAAAATCAACCGGGCAAAAATAAATTTGCTGAACATCTTCGGGCCCCTGATCTGTCAACCTGAGTCTTCCCAGATTGCCGGCACTCTCTGTGGGAACATGAGCACCTCCACTTGTACTTACAATAAAGGGATAGGTTTCTAATCTGTTTTTCAGCCGGTGGAAGTTCTGGTTGATATCATGGGATTGGGGAAGATGAACCACAATAAGGTTTTCCTTGTCAAAACCCGGCGACTGCATGGCAAAATGATTCTGACGCACAATAAGTGTACTTGCCAGCACCAGGCCCACAGAGATGGCGATCTGTGCAACAATAAGCACCTGCCGGTAGCGCAGATTCAAATTCAGGCCGCTTTGCACCTTACGGCTGATAAGCGCTGTTGAACCCTTAAGTACATCCAGAGGTCTGAAACCCGACATTACTACCCCGGGATAGAAGCCTGAAAGTAAAGCCACCACAACCACCAGTGTGAGTAAGCCCGGCCAAAACAATCCCATCCCTGCATAATTCATTGTAAGGGTTGTTCCAATGATATCAGAAAACCAGGGAAGAAACAGTTCCAGCAAGCCCAGGCTAAGGGCAAAAGCCAGCAGGCATAACAGCAGGGATTCGCCCAGAAACTGCTTAAGAAGCTCTCCGCGGCCGGCCCCCAGCACTTTACGCATACCCACCTCCCTGGCTCTTGCGGTAGCCCGCGCGGTGGTGAGATTGATATAGTTAACGCATGCCAGTATAATAATCAAAAGGGCAGAAATCGAATAAATATATAATGTAGTGGCGTTGCCAGTTAACATATACCCGCTGGACTCAATACCTGCCGATTGCAGGTAAACCTCACTCAGGGGCTGCAAATACATAACATGACCTTTTTCGCGCAATTGCGAGCCTCTCACCTCATCATAAAGGTCAAAGATTTTTTGCCCGGTAAGCAGCGGGTCAGCATCATTTCTTAGCTCGAAGTAAAATACAGTAGAGTGGTTACCCCAGTCAGTAAACATATGATTGTTCATACTGCGCATCCCCTCAAAGTTGCCTATCATTTCAAATTCCAGGTGAGAATTAAAAGGAAATTCTCTAAGGACACCTGCAACAGTAAGATCCTGAAAATTGCTGTAATTGATAAGCTTTCCAACCGGATTTTCATCACCGAAATAGCGACGGGCAGCATCCGGAGTAAGGATTATGCTATTGGGGATTTCATTAAAGGTTTCAAGACTCCCCTGGGCAAGTTCAAAGCCAAACATATCAAAAAAACCAACGTCGGTGTAAATGACTTTTCGCTCAAGCAGTTCCACATCACCGGCACGAAAAGTACCCCCCATTGAAAAACTCAAAAATCTTACGGTTCGCTCAATTTCAGGAATTCCATCCAGATGTTCGTGAAATAGTACCGGTAACATCAACACTTTCCTGTCCTTATTAAAGGTATTATGCACAATACGGTATATATTATCCCTGCCGGGATGATACCTGTCATAACTCCTTTCTTCCAGTACATACAAAGAAATGGCAATAAAGCCGGTAAAGCCTATGGCCAGGCCCAGGATATTTACCAGTGAAGAAAATTTACGGCGCAAAAGATTGCGAAAGCTGAGTTTTAGAAAATTTACGGTCATACCTGTCTATTGTTATTTCACATTCTTTGACAATCTTTAAACTAAATACATTTACTAATACTACTTTGACACATTTAGTAATTCATTTTAAAATTTAACCCCTACAGGGCATAGAGAAACATTGCGGATATGTGAAGCTACAATAATCTATCAGGCAAAAGATGGGTATTCCTGTAATTACCGCGTAGCGGTTTAATTATTGTAGAAAAAAAGTCGCTTCCTGTTCCTTTTACCGCGTAGCGGTTACACTATAAAATCATAATGTGTCAAAGTAGAGCTATTTGACATACACATTATTGCAGACACTTCGCAATCTTTTCCCTATAGCTTTTCCAGCAATGGCAAGGGTGATACAAACTGGTATTCGGCAGAAATTTCAAAAAAGTAATTCAGCAGGTTCAGGTGTTCCGCACCCACAATGAGCAAAATACGATCCTCCGGCCCCACAGCAATTCGTTGCACATTACGGAATATGCGCAGGTTGCGATTAAACCACCGGCCTGTTTCAAAGTCAACACCCGTAAAATCACCGGGTTCTTCTTCATACTGAAAAGGATGGAGAAGATAGTAAGAAAGAGACTTATTGACAATATCAGGATGATTGATGTATGCCAATTCTTCGACCATCGAACTGACTTTTTCCCGCCCCTCAATTCGTTCACGTATATATTGCAGATAAGGTGAGTTTGTGTAAAAATCCTCAAAAGAGGCCAACCTTGTTTCATTCCCAAATATTTCAAGGATTTCAGTGTAATGTCTCCCCATGTCGTCAACGCAGTATACTTTGTCAAGACCCAGATTCGCTGCGATGCGAAAACCCAGCTGGTAAACTTCATTTTTACCTGGTTCCCATCGTCCTTCTTTGTATTCATTGTAGAGAGAATCTGTATATTGCTGCCGGGAGGGTTCCCATTCCACGGCAATCACCGTAGGCTTAAAAGTCGCAATGGCTTTGGCAATGGCAATGATTTGCGACTGCCAGGGTTCCTTCAAAACATCAATCTGATCCTCTTCAGCTGTTTGAAAAGCATCAAGGTTTGGATAGGCAAAATGAAAAGTGCCCAGGGTCATAACTTCTACAGGGTGGTTAATTTTATCCTCCTGTCCATGAGTAGTTCCCAGCCAGCCTGTGAATAAAAGAATTAAAATACTTCGTAAACATACTTTTTCCATGTGTTTATAATTTTTATTTTTTTGATATTACTACATTTACTCTTGTAATAAAAATTCAATAATGTCAGCGCTCCGCGCCCTGGGTCTTGACGTTGCCTTAGATTTCTACCATAATGTCAGCGCTACGCGCCTTTTTTGCTGACTGCATTATCTTTTGTTCCCTCATAATCATCCTCATGTGATTATAACTTAATCATGATTGTTTCATGATATAATCATTTGACAATTAGTTTATTATGCAAAAGCAATGAATGCCCGCATTATTCTCTGTCCATTTCAAAAACAGCCCCTCCTTGCTTAAGAATGAGCATATTGTCTTCAGGTTTGAATTCCAGTTCGAGCTGAATTTGTTCCGCTCTGAAGATGTGATTCCCTGTCGCCTCAAGGGCAAAAGAGGGTTGTCCGGCACCCTGCGCCATCAAAACATTGTTTTCTGCAAAAATGGTCAGCTTTATGGGCAGTTCCGGACTTGCATATACGCCGGAGTAAAGCTCCAGTTCTTCAGGGGTAAGAGCCACAGCGGGCAGAAATTCCGGTAAATCATAACCTTTTCCGAAGTAGATGCTCAACACCCCTATGAGAATATCATTCATGGGATACCCCACAGCATTGGAGGCAAAAGCAACAGAGAAATTTTCTTCGGGGAATAAGGATGCATTGGCCTGGAAGCCATCTATTCCACCGGTATGCCCATAACCCACCTTATCGTAAAAAGGGACCTGAAACATACCCATTCCGTAGCCATCCCTGGTTATCATCATTTGTCGTAAGGTAGCCCTACTCACAAGGTTTCCCTCAAAAAGGTTATAAAGAAAAACATTCATATCGTGGGGTGTAGATACTATGGCACCGGCACCCAGGGGTATGCTCATATCTGTTTCAGCCTCAAGATTCCAGCCACCTGCACGGGTATAGGAGCGGGCTTCGTGTTGAGAAGAAGCCGGCGATTGTCCCACGTATGTGTTTTGAAGCCCAAGGGGTTCTGCAATCAATTCTGCAACCAGATCTGCATAGCTTTTGCCGGTTACATCTTCCGCAATAAAAGTAAGCAATACATAATTGGTATTGGAGTATTCTCCTTTTTCGCCGGGATCAAAAACCATGGGATAGCCGGTAATAATCTCCAGCAAATTTTCGCGGGAGTGGAAACTTGTGTGGTACTTTAAATAATCAGGCGAATTAGTGAAGTTAAACAGACCGCTGCGGTGGCCCAGCAAATCATCGATAGTAATATTTTCTGCCTGCTGAATATCCGGGAAAAATTTGCTGAGAGGGTCAAAAAGAGATAATTCTCCTTTCTCCACCAGCATCATAATGAGGGTAGCGGTAAAGGTTTTGGAAACAGAGCCAATACGATAAATCGTATTTTCACCGGAAGACACCTCCTGCTCAACATTGGCATAACCGTAGCTATTGCTGTATATTTCCTCTCCGTGGTGAAACAGGGAAATGCTTCCCATTCCGCGGTCATTGTTTTCAATGATGGAAAACAAACTATCCATTCGAGATTTGTCAAATTCCTGTGCATACAGGCTAAGGCTTGTCAGTAAAACTGAAAATACCAGTAACTTTCTGAATACGTTCATCTGTTTTTGCTTAATGAGGTTAAATTAATTGTATTATAAATCAAACAGCACGCCAACCAATATATACTATTAAAAATCAAGTCATCTGACAAATCATCCAGTCAAACCTTGCATCTCCTGAATGGTCATTACCGAACACTTTTAAAGCAGAATCGGACAACCATCATTCTACAAATTACATTTTTTTGAAGCTACTACACTAATTACCTTATCTGTAGGATATTTGGCATAATTTTACAGAGAGTTCTGTCAATTGGACAATACTCCTGGTTTATCGCATGTGTCAGCCCAAAACCATAGATTAGCGCTGTATGTATGTTTTCCATTTTGTTTTCGCGCTCATTTAATATGCAAGGTCTTTCCTGATGTAAGATGTATAACCCACCCAAAAAGTTACAATCGCAATGAAATTTCTTATGAACACTTACAAAACACTTCCCTTTGCCCCGTCCCGGATCGCCACCATAGATGTGTGTGAAACAGGGAGAAAAAAGCACCATATTGCGGCCATGATTGAACTGGACGTTACCGATGCAAGAAGTAAGATCAGGCATTACAGAAGAACCCACGGAAAAATATCCTTCACGGCCTGGCTCGTCAAAGCCATCAGTCTTACGGTGGCCGGCCATCAAACAGCAGCTGCTTTTCTGAAAGGGAAACGCCGCCTGATGATTTTTGACGATATCAACATTTCCATGGCGGTAGAAAAAGAGGTAAACGGGCAAAAGGTTCCTATTCCGCTTATCATCGAAAAAGCACAACACACAAGCACAGAATCCATCACCCGGCAAATCAGCGAAGCAAGAGACTGCAACATCACAGGCAAAGACATAGTATTACAAAGAAACACCGGCAGGATGGAAAGAATCTATTACCATCTTCCGGGATTTCTCAGAAGAATGGTATGGAAAATTATTTTGAAACGCCCCCGACTGGCATATGGCAAAATGGGAAACGTTGCCTTTACTTCTATAGGCATGATGGGTAACGTAAAAGGCTGGTTTATCCCCTTGTCAGTCCATCCGCTTTGCTTTGGCATCGGCACTATCAATAAAAAGCCGGCGGTGGTAAATAATCAGATTGTCATCAGGGAGATGCTCAGCATGACCATTTTGCTTGACCATGATGTAATTGACGGTGCACAAATGGCACGATTTATCAATGAACTTACAAAGAATATTGAAGGGGGTATTGG
>RECE01000293.1 GCA_007694165.1 Bacteroidota bacterium | reverse complement strand
TGGCAACAGTCGTTCAATTCATTAGGTCCGCTCAGGGTGACAGGCGCCTCTATAAAAAAGGGGGAGAAAAGAAAAGGGCGGCTCCGCCGCCCTTTTCTTTTCTCCCCTCCTATCTCACCGTGTCCCTGTCATCCTGAGTACCAACGCCCCTCGCGCGGCGTAAGATGCGATAATGACAGTGAATAAAGAACTCTACGTTTTTATATCTTTCTTCTACTTTTTTAAACCGGAATAATTGTTTTTATTTATTGGTTTGAGCTCGTGTTGCACACTCGGTTCTTAACAAAAAAGTAGCAAAAAGAAAAAAACAATATTTAAAATTCACACATTCAGGTGATTACATTGTCTGTCATTAGTAGCGCAGCGAAGGATCCCGTAATAATGGCGCTGTCGCAATTTACCCCTGAGACGAACCCCAGTGGCCACCGGACGAGAACCCTTGCCCGGTCGGGACTTTAAGTTCCCGTCCGGGCTAATGGATACTAATAGTGGTCGGACGAACTGGAAGTCGTCTGACCACAGTGCTGGAGATAGTGGCGGGGTCACTTGGAGTGGCCCCGTCACCAGCGGCAATTTAGTCCGGAGGAGAACCCCAGTCACCACCGGACGAACACATCGTCCTGGGGGTTGCTCCATTGTAAATAGGATGTTGAAAAATGCATTACACCATCTAAGGTGCAGGGCTTAACGGATCCAACCTCATTTCCCGCTCTGTTTCCTGCTCAATCCTTCTCTGATGATCACCACCAGTTTCACCACAAGAAACTGCAGGGTAAGCATACAGATGATGGCAGCTCCCGAGGGAATATCCAGCAGGTAAGAAGCAAACAACCCAAGCACAGAACCGAGGATCCCCCAAAAGGCTGCCAGGGGAATGACGGTAGCGAAGTTGCGGGTAAATAACATAGCGGTAATCTGGGGTACGGTAAAGAGGCTCAACACCAGGATGATACCCACCGAGCGGATGCTGATAACAATGGCCAGTGCAATCATAACCGACATGGCATACCGGAAAAATGCTACGGGAACACCCATGATAAGGGCAAACTCAGGGTCGAAGGCGGTGTTGATGATGGGCCTGTAAAATATCCAGAAAAACAAGGCGGCTACCACGCAAAATGCCAGCAACAGGTAAAGGTCTGAGTGGGTAACGGAGAGGATGTTTCCAAACAGAAAGCTCATGAGATCGGGGGTATAACCCGGAGTCATAAAAACGAAAATGATTCCCAGGGCCATGCCCAGGGACCATAAAATGGCAATGGCACTGTCTTCGCGCACTTTTCCCTTTTGTGAAATCCACTCGATGCCGGTGGCAGAAAAAACAGCAAAAATGGCTGCTCCCAGGAAAGGATTCAATCCAAAAAAGTAAGCCATTCCAATCCCCCCGAAAGAGGCATGGGTTATCCCACCGGAGATAAAAACGATTTTTCGCGAAACAATATACGTACCCACCATTGCCGATAAAATACTGGTAAGGATGGCAGCCGCAAGGGCGTTGCGAAAGAATGCGTATTCCAATATGCCTGCAATTTCACTCATCATTCATGGTCTTTTAGCACCCTGTGCGGCACAGGCCCGTGGGCAATCAGGTCAACAGGACAATTATACACTTTAAGAATATCTTCAGTAAGCTGGTTGGAAGGATGGTAATGCAAATTGACATTGACACAGGCAATGGTTTTTACCATGGGTGAAATGGTGCCAATATCATGAGAAATCAGCATAATAGCCATTTTCTTATTCAGTTCTTTGAGCCAGCGATACAATTCCTTTTCAAACCCCTTGTCAACAAAAGTGTTGGGTTCATCCAGTATCAGCAGGTTAGGGTCATTGATAAGTGCCCGGCACAGAAAAGCTTTCTGAATCTGTCCTCCCGACAATTCACCGATGGGTCGTGAGGCAAAAGAAGCAATTCCGGCCTCCTCCAGCAAGGTGACCACCTGTTTTTTCTGGTTGCTTTCCAGATGGGGAAACCATCTTCTGCGGGCACGCAATCCTGAACCTACCAAATCGCGAACAGTAATGGGAAAGCTTTTGTCTATCTGGCTGATTTGAGGCAGATACCCCATCCGGGGCTTGCCCGAAGGATAAGTTATACGCCCATTAAAAAGAGGTTGAATTCCCAGGATGGTTTTCACCAGCGTGGTTTTCCCTCCCCCATTGGGGCCGATAACCCCGATAAAATCAGAGGGAAAAATCTCCAGATCCACTTCCCGGAGAACAGTTTCCGAGAAGTAGCCCGAGCTTACATTTTCAATCTTTACAAGAGGGATACTCATTTGAGATATACTTCAAAAATACTCATCAGTTCTTCCATGCTTCTCACCCAGTTATATTCCATGGGGTTAATGGTCACCACTTCAGCACCTGTTTCGGCGGCCACCAGATTGGCATTGCGCACATCGTATTCTTCCTGGATAAAAATAACCGGAATTTTATCTGCACTTGCCTCACGTATCAGACGGCTCAGTCTGGCCGGAGAGGGTTCTTTTCCTTCAAACTCAATGGAAACCTGCTCCAGGTTGTAGTCCCTTGCCAGGTAGGTAAGAGCGGGATGAAAAATCATAAACCTGCGTTTTCCCAGTGTTTGTGTAAGCGTTTCCATTTCGGCATGCACCCTTTCCACATCTTCCAGCAGGGAAGGATAATTGGTAACAATGGTTTCTTCCAGATGGGGATATACTTCAATGAGACCGTTTTTAATAGCAGGGAGCAAGTAAAGCATCACCTTGGGCGACATCCAGATATGGGGGTCGATACCTCCTTCATGCACATGATCGCCGTGGTCTATAAGCTCACCGCGAATAAGCTCCACTCCGTCGGAGAGATTCACCTCTTTCATGGAAGGGTTCAATTGCTTTAATCTTCGGATAAAAGCCTGCTCATACCCAAGGTAACCGATCCGAATGTATAGTTCAGAGTCAGAGAGCTTCTGCATCTGGGCAGCAGAGGGAGAATAGGTGCCGTGACTTGCTCCCTGGGGCACCATGATATTTACATCAATGGCTTCGCCGGTAAGGCGGTCAACAAAATATTTCATGGGCGCGATACTCACTGATGTAATGTTCTCCGGGCGTTCACGCCTTTCACATCCGGTAAAAGTATAACCCACAGCCATGATCAACAACCCGGCAAAAAGTAATTTTTTCGACTTCATACTTTAGAAAAAGTTAATGTTTTGTTTACTATCTATACTTGATTACTAACACTGCTACTTGATCACCTGCAGCAATTCTGCATCATCCAGAATATATATGAGGTGGTCAAGATCGTTGCGGTTCAGCCTGAGCTTACCGCGCACTTCAATAAAATCATCTGTATTCAGGCGCCTGAAACGAATTTGATGCGTAAGCAGGCTATGCAATTCCACAACCGATTCAATGCCTGCACCTGCACAAAAAAAGCACATTTGCATAGGCACGTAGGAAAGGACAAACGCTTCACCGGTTACATCGGCAGGAAGAAAAAAGCCCCGCAAAGTAATCTCCGCCCCTTCCTTTTCTCTTATTTTATCGCCAAACCTTGGCACATGCACAAAAGAATTGTACTCAACGCTGAAACGGTAGCGCATCCTCACATCATGGAGCAAAACCTCCCAGGTATCATTGCTGTAATGTTCCTCAAGGTTGGGAGGTTGAGAAACTGCCAGCATCAGGCTTATGGTAAGAAAAAACAACTTGATCATACTATTTTTTGGTCAGGTTAAAATGAACATCTGCGTTGTAGGCAGTCCAGGCAGGGATTACTGAGGCCAGGAATCCTGCAGCTAAAGCATAGAGCAACAGCATGAATTCCTGTGCATAAATGATACCGGCACCGGTTTCTGTCATAAAATGAAACGAAGGTAACAATAGCCATATTATTCTTGACAATACCATTCCACTCATCCAACCTGCCAGGGCAATGGCAACTCCCTGGGCAACCAGCAGCAGGAAAACTTTGGCGCGCGAGGCACCCAATACCCGCATCAGGGCAATATCCTGTAGTTCGCCACGGAGTGTATTCCATAAGTGAATAAATATATTGATACCGGAAAAAGCGATGATTACCCAGGCAAGAATAAGCAAAAGATCAAATCCCACAGACAAGAGCGACATCAGGCGGTTGATTTCCAGGGCAGGAGCTGCAGCCTGCATGTTGGTGGATTCATTTACCAGCCGGGTAAGCTGAATCAAACCTGCCGGGCTGCGAAACTGCAGCAACATGGCGGTGATTTCCCTCTTATCATCATGCGATGCAACCTGCGATTGTTGCAGGTACGCCGTATAAAGCTGCATTTCTTCAAGGCTGATATCCTCCCCTGCTTCGATCATTTCTTTGATGGCTGCAATGGCAGGATCAACGGGCTGCTCAGGATGATGGTCATGAGTACCTTCATGGGCATGGTCATGACTATGGGAATGATTATGATCATGGTCATGATGGTCATGATCACAGTTCTCGTGGTCATGATCATGATCGTGATGGCCGGCACTATCATGGTCGTGATCACCATGATCATGGTCGTCATGATGATGCCCTTCGTGCACCTTCCATACCGAAGACACCGGTGTAAGAATCAGGTTGTCCACCACACCGGCACCCTGTTTCATGATTCCTGTAACGGTATAAAGAAATTCAGGGTGTGCATGCCCTGCATCCTGAAAACCATGTACACCATAAAACCGGTCGCCCATTTGCAGCCCGGTTGCGCGGGCCACATTTGCTCCTACCACTGCTTCAAGGGTATGTTCATACCAGGCACCCTCTTCAAGGGTTGCATTATACATGGCAGCATATTCTGTTGGTGCCCCTACAATGCGGAATCCACGGTAGTTGTCGCCCAATGCCAGGGGGATGGATTTTTTTACCAGTGGATTGCGGGCAATATTTTCTGCTTCATACAGGCTGATGTTGCCTGTGGGATAGTCGGCGTGCAAAACCGAGGACAATATAAGTTGCAGCGGGCTTCCTTTGGCACCTATCACCAGGTCTATTTCAGAAAAATTGCGTTCAACACTGCGGGTCAGGTTCTTTTCGGCCAGGATGATCAGTGAGATAATGCTGCAACCAATGGCAAAGAGCAATACACTGAAGGCTGAACTAACAGGGCGTGTGGACAATTTCTGCAAAGCGAGTTTCAATACGTACATACAGCCTGTATTTTAAAGATGATAAACATGATTGAAATGGTCTTTTAGCCTGTTGTCGTGCGAGGCGACAATCCACGAAACGGGTTTTTCTTCAACAGCGAGACGCATGAGTGCTGTAAAACTGGCGCAGTTAACATCATCAAGACCTGAGGTGGGTTCATCTGCCAATACCCAGGAGGGTCTGTTGGCCAGGGCCCGTGCAATGGAAAAGCGTTGTTGTTCTCCTTCGCTGAGCTGGGCTGCCTTTTTTCCCGACAAATGACCAATAGATAGATCATCGAGAAGCTTGTGCAGATAGGCATGATCATCGTCGTTGCCGGCAAACCTGCGGGCCGCTTTCAGGTTTTCAAGTACACTGATTCCATCAATAAAAAAATGCTTCTGAAAAATCATCCCTATGTGCTGCCCTCTGAAACGATCCTTTTCTGCTGAAGCCATGGCAGACATCAATACATCACCCATCCTTACTTCGCCATGAGAAGGGGTTAAAATACCCGACAACAAATGCAGCAGGGTGGTTTTTCCGCATCCCGACATTCCATGTATCAGGAGATTGCTTCCCGGGTTGCAGGAAAAATCAGGAAAAGCAAGACTTTTGCCTGAAGGATACCGATAGGTTAAAGAGTGAACAGAAAGTAAAGACATAATTGAGTGATTCAGCTATTGATACATGATGGTTTGAGCAGACTTTGATTAATAACGTTTTTTTGATCTTTTGATTATCGTTTTGCAATTATTCGCGTCAGCAAGAAAACTCATAATCTATGCATACGTTTCATGAGAAAGCGTCAGGTGCAAGGCAGCAATTGGCGTTTTCCTGCATGCACTAATTGCAATTGCGGCACTTCCCATTGACCAGCACATCATAGCCAGAGGCAACAAATCCGTCAGGCATTTCAGGAGGCACAAAACTGGCACGACTCAGGCAATAGACACCACTGCAGCTATCGCAAAAAAAATGAGCATGAAACTGCCTGGAGTTTTGATCTTTGTGGCGTGTAACTGCATACCTCACGTCTCCCCCTTCAAGGGCGATGCTGTGAATCACATCTTGCTCCAGGAAACTGCGCAAAGTGCGATAAATGGTTGTCCGATCAAAATGTTGAGGCAGTTTACTGCGAATTTCGGCATCCGACAGAGCAGAACCCGAATCCAGCAACACTTTCAGCATTTCCACACGACAAGGAGTTCTCGAAAGATTTTTATTGCCCAGTAAAACAAAAGCTTCTTCCTGCATAAACGATATTTTTTTCCATTACAGCAAAGCATGCTAACCGCTAACAAACTACGCATCAGATATTTTGGCTATTGAACTTCCCTAATGCCAGATACGGTTGATGCAGTTACAACAAAAACTTTGCAACATTGTTGCAAAATTAATGGAAATATTCCCATGGGATATCTTTTTTTGAATATTTAATTCGTTAGTGTTGGGTTAAAGTGTTAAAATTTAGATTCGATGCTACTTCGTGGTCTTCCTGCAGAAATGCGGGATGCCAATGATAGATTATGTTATTTACCGGGAATATGGCTTCTGGTTTTTGTTTTTTTGCTGTGTTTTTTCAATCAGGGAATTTTTCGGTGCGTCGGCAACATATTTGATTCTTTGAAAATCGATTGTTTTCCGGCGCAGGATTTCCAGGCTATATCATTGACCACGGTCTGACACCCATGGCTACCATAATTGCGCCCTTACCAGGGCTTTTGTTTCCTCCGGCAATAACACATTGCCCTGAACCCCGATAAGTTGATAAAACCAGGTTCAAACATATTCCCTGTTGCATTGTTTGGAAATGCGGTGCTTTTGCTTAATTTGCGAATAATGGGTACTTTTGACACCAATAATTTTACACAAAATTTCAACTAAAACCATCCTTATGGGAGTTTTTATCGCCATTACCATCATCCTTGTATGGGGCTCACATCTAGCTTACATGCTTCTATTTGTGGAGTTTTCAGCCACCAATCCCTGGATGTATATCCATATTCTTGTGCAGGGATGGCTTTACACCGGCTTGTTTATTACCGGGCATGACGCTATGCATGGAGGAGTTTCCAAAAACAAACCCCTGAATAATACGTTGGGAACCCTTGCTACTTTCCTGTTCGCGGGTATGTCGTACAAGCGGCTGCGCAAAAACCACGGGCTGCATCACAAAGCTCCTGGCACAGCTGAAGACCCTGACTTTTATGTAAAATCACAAAATTTCTGGAGATGGTGGGGCATTTTCATGTGGAGGTATGTTACCATCTTTCAGCTGGTTGTTATGGCTGCAGCATATAATATCTTTATCCATCTTCTGGGATTTGGAGAGCTGAAAGTAATTATTTACTGGGCGCTGCCTGCCATTATGGGCACATTACAACTATTTTATTTTGGGGTTTACTGGCCTCACCGCCAACCCCATTTGCAACACATGATGCCCCACAGGGCACGCACAATGGGAAAAAACCATCTGTGGGCCATGATCAGTTGCTACTTTTTCGGCTATCATTTCGAACATCACGATGACCAGCATGTTCCATGGTGGAAACTTTATACTACTAAACGAAAAGATACCGGGCAACAGTAAAGTAAATCAGGTTTTTCCTGCACACAATTTCTTACAAATCGCAATTTTAAATTTAAATGGAAGTACTGAAACAACTTATTGAAGAAGCATGGGAAGAGCGTTCCCTGTTAAAAGAAGCAAGATACCTGGAAGCCATAGAAAGCACCATTGATTATCTTGACAGAGGCAAACTGCGAGTAGCCCACAAAGAAGAGGGTCAATGGCAGGTGAATGAATGGATAAAAAAGGCAGTAATTTTATATTTCCCAACCCGGAAAATGGAAACCATTGAAGTGGGCCCTTTTGAGTTTCACGACAAAATAGCCCTGAAGAAAAACTTTGCCGCACTGGGTGTGCGGGTAGTCCCCCATGCCATTGCACGCTATGGATCGTACCTTGCGCGCGACATTGTAATGATGCCTTCTTACGTAAATATTGGGGCTTATGTAGACAGCGGCACCATGGTTGACACCTGGGCTACAGTGGGCAGTTGCGCTCAGATAGGAAAAAATGTGCACCTGAGCGGGGGTGTGGGTATTGGTGGAGTACTGGAGCCCATTCAGGCCGCACCGGTTATCATCGAAGACAATTGCTTTATCGGCTCGCGCTGTATCATTGTTGAAGGGGTGAAAGTGGAAGAAGGAGCCGTGTTGGGTGCCAATGTTGTTCTTACCGGCTCAACCAAAATCATTGACGTGAGCGGAAATGAACCGGTAACCTATACAGGACGCGTGCCTTCCAGGGCTGTTGTGATTCCGGGAACGCTTCCCAAAGAATTTCCGGCAGGCACCTATAATGTTCCCTGTGCCCTTATTATTGGCCAGAGGAAAAAGAGCACCGACCAGAAAACAAGCCTCAATGATGCCCTGAGAGAGTATAATGTAGCGGTGTAAACAATTCAACGTATGAATATTGTGTTAAATTCAAACCTTTGCGGGAAATTATTTTTCATAAGCTCTTTATTGTAAAAATTCTTTACTAATATTGCATTCCCTTACCAGAAACAGGAAAACGATGCACTGTCCTGTGCCACAATGCAGGTATGTTTAAATTACGTAAATCATTTTTTTATGCAGGAAGATCTCAGTAAAGCCTTAGAAGTGCTGCGTAGCGGTGGAACAATTTTGTATCCAACAGATACCATCTGGGGTATTGGGTGCGATGCAACCAATGCCAAAGCCATCAATAAGATTTACAAGATCAAGGTTCGCTCTCCCCAAAAATCGCTTATTCTGCTGGCAGAAAATGCTACCATGATTAAGGAGTATTTGGAGAATTTGCCTGAAATAGCATTGGAGGTGCTTGATACGTTTAAAGAACCTCTTACCATCATTTATGAAAAAGCCCGGAATCTGCCACGCAACCTGGTTCCTGACGATGGCACCATTGCCATCAGGGTACCTCGCGACGAATTCTGCCTGCAACTGATAAGGCTTTTGGGAAAGCCCATTACCAGCACTTCTGCCAATATCAGCGGAGACCCCTCCCCTGTCTCATTCAGTAAAGTCAGCAACGAAATCAAAGAAGCTGTTGACTACATCTGCACTACCAATCAGACGGTTGTAAACTCTCCCAAGCCCTCTGCCATCATAAAAATTAATGACGATGGCCAGATGAATATTATAAGAAGCTGAGCATTTTTTTTAGAACCCAAAATCATTGTAAACCTTGTTTGAAAACAATTTGAAGCACCCTGTATTTCAGCTGATTGCCAAAGCAACAGATGAAACAGGCCAATCTGCTTTTGTAGTGGGGGGTTGGGTAAGAGACCTGATCCTGGGCCGCGCCTCCAAAGACATTGATATTGTTGTGGAAGGCAGTGGGATAGAACTGGCCGGAAAAATTGCCCTGGAATTGGGGCAGCCTCACAAACTTGTGGTTTATAAAAACTTTGGGACAGCAATGCTGAAAGCCAGCGGCTGGGAGATCGAATTTGTGGGCGCACGAAAAGAATCCTACCGAAACGAGTCAAGGAAACCCATTGTGGAAGATGGCTCTTTTGAGGAAGATATCAGCCGGCGCGACTTTACTATCAATGCCATGGCCATCAGCCTGAACAACAAAAATTTCGGAAAACTGATAGACCTTTACGGTGGCATGGCTGACCTGGAAAAAAAAGTTATCCGTACACCGCTGGAAGCTGACATTACCTATTCTGATGACCCTTTGAGAATGATGCGTGCCATTCGTTTTGCAGCACAACTCAACTTTACTATCGACTGCGAATCTTTTGAAGCCATAAAAAGAAATGCCAGTCGTATCAGGATAGTATCCATTGAAAGGGTAATGGATGAATTCAACAAAATAATGCTGTCTCCCCATGCCGGCAAGGGATTAAAAATGCTGAGATCGGCTGGTTTGCTCAGGGAGTTCTTCCCGGAGCTTGATGCCATGCAGGGTGTTGATGTGGTAGATGGGAAAGCCCATAAGGACAATTTTTTTCATACCATACAAGTACTGGAAAACCTTTGCAAAAACTCTGATAACCTCTGGCTTCGCTGGGCTGCATTGCTGCATGACATTGGGAAACCGCGTACCAAACAATTTGATTCCAAAATTGGCTGGACATTTCACGGGCATGAGTTTGTGGGTTCCAAAATGGTGCCCCGGATTTTTAAGCAACTGCGTTTGCCTCTCGACGATAAGATGAAGTACGTTCAAAAGCTGGTTTTGCTGCATCTTCGCCCTATCGTATTGAGCGAAACCGTTGTAACAGACTCCGCCGTTCGAAGACTCCTTTTTGAGGCCGGTGATGATATTGATGACTTGATGACACTTTGCGAGGCAGATATAACCAGTGCACGCCAGGAAAAAGTTAAGCAATATCTCCGCAATTTCAGGCTTGTAAGAGAGAAGCTGGCAGAAATCGAAGAAAAAGACAAACTCAGAAACTGGCAACCCCCTGTTAGTGGTGAAGATATTATGGAAACTTTCGACCTGAACCCATGCCGGGAGGTGGGCGTTATCAAAACAGCCATCAGGGAAGCCATACTGGATGGCATTATCCCCAACAGCAGAGAAGAAGCCCTGCAATTTATGATTGAAGAGGGAAAAAAACTGGGTCTGCAACCTAAAAACAATGCAAATTAATCCTTATTTTTGTTTAGGAATGCGTGGATGAATCTCATCCAACAAATGTCCTCATTCAGAACGCATAGAGAAACCTGATGAGTTTTACACAACAACAATGATTTTAGTTATAGAAGAACTGTTTTTTTTACTTAAATAACTGACAAACAGCAAGCACATGTTTACATACAAATTCAGAATGAACTTTGAAGATCAGGAGGGATTTTTCAGAGATATAGAACTTCTAACGGATCAGACGTTTAAGGACTTCCACAAAATTATCAGTGAGAACCTTGCCCTGGATGCATCCATCGAATGTGCCTTTTTCCTGTGCGACCACCGTTACAGGAAGAAAAAACAATTGCATCAGCACAAACCTGACAGCATACAAACAGAAGATAATTCGGAAGAAACTAATGTCTCACCCAAACTCTACATGGATGACTGTGTGCTGAGCGATTACATTGACGACCCTCACCAAAAGTTTCTGTATATCTACGATCTTCGCCGTGAATGGACCTTCTTTATTGAACTTGCCCGCATATCACCAGCTGCTTCCGGATCTGCATACCCCCGCATTGCCGGCAGCGTAGGAGGAATACCTGTTGAAATCAGCCGTAAACCCATTCCCTTGCCGGGTATTTTGGATGAGGAAGAGGACGAGGACGAGGAAAACGAAACCATGATGGGGGTCGAAAGAGATGCAGAGAGCGTGTTTGGTGAAGAAGATTTAGACGAATTGGATGACTCAGGATTTTATGATGATTCTGTTGAAATAGGTGGTGACTTTGATGAAGGAAAGTCCTAAAACCAAAACCCTTGTAGTTATTACGGGGCCTACTGCCGTAGGGAAAACAGAAACCAGTCTTACCATTGCCGGCGAATTGCAGGCTGAGATTATATCTGCCGACGCGCGCCAGTTTTATCACGAACTGAAAATCGGCACTGCCGCACCGACCCCTGCAGAGCTTCAAAGGGTAAAGCACCATTTTGCAGGTCATCTCTCCATCTTTGATTATTACAATGTCAGCAGATTTGAACAAGAAGCACTTGCCCGGGCTGAAGAACTTTTCAGACACTCCGACTATGTTGTTGTAACTGGTGGCTCCGGACTTTACATTGACGCTTTATGCAAGGGTATTGATGACCTTCCTGACATTGACCCCCACATAAGAAATGAGGTTCAGCAACTGCTAAAAAAACAGGGCATGGAAGGACTTCGTAGTCATCTGAAAAGTATTGACCCTGAATACTACAACGAGGTGGACAAAGCCAATCCCAACCGCATGATGCGGGGTATTGAAATATACCTGGCTACCGGGAAAAAATTCTCCCAACTCAGAAAAAAACAAACCGCTCAACGCCCCTTCCATATCAAAAAGGTGATTCTCAACCGGCCGCGGCACGAACTTTTTCAACGCATCAACCATCGCACAGATGTAATGGTGAAAGATGGAATCGTTGAAGAAGCCATCCGCTTTTTTAAATACCGACACCTGAATGCCCTCAATACTGTAGGCTACAAAGAGTTATTCGCCTGGCTTGAAAACCGGATGGAATTGCATGCTGCCATCGAAAAAATCCGCATCCACACACGTCGTTATGCCAAAAGGCAACTCACCTGGTTTAAAAGATACGAGGATGCCCAATGGTTTTTACCTTCCGAAACACACAACATACTCAGGTATGTGAAAAATCAGTAAAAACTTTTTCATCTTGATTAATATCTATATATTTGCATAAATAGATACGGAGATATTATGGAATTTAAAAAGTTAGAAATAGAACAGGAAAACAAAGGAGTAAAGACCTTTATACAATCTGCTCACTTTCAAAGGTCCTTGATTTTTATTCTCATGGGAGCCCTGGGTGGATTTGGCTGGTATTATTTTACGGAAGCAAGACACATGGAGGTGTTCATGTTTTCTGAGTCGATAAGCAGTATTCTCATTGGGGCTTTTCTTGGCTTCTTTGTAACCAACAGCCCCTGCGCCAGGAACCGGTGCTAATGACACTTTGCATATGTAAAGCATTTTTTGAAAAAACCCGGACTGATATACTATCAATCCGGGTTTTGTGTAAAAACAAAAATCTTTCTGAGGCAATTCCCTTTGGAAGTCCGGGATTCTACAACCCAAGATATTCCACACCTTGTTTAAAGGCCACATCCACTGGGATATTGGCATCATTAATTCTGTCGATATCAGCCTGCAGGCTTTCGGGCATGGAACCCAGTCTCGTGGCAATTTCGCGGGCGGCCTCATAATCTCCGTTACCCTGGATGATCATCAACTCAGCGAGTGCCTTTTCCACGGTGTCCTTCATTTTCTCCACGTCAATCCGGTAGGTCTGGGTTTGTGCATCGCGCTGAAAAACCTGTTCCTTTTCAAAGTAATTAAACCTTATCATCCCTGCAATGCCGTGGGCTCCGGCTGTCCCAAATCTGCTGGAACGCATAACACTGGCAAAGGAGGTGGTATAGGCATCTCTCAACTCCTCTTCCGACAACTCGCCCATTTCATGCAGTTGAGCAATAAGATAGAGCGCCATTAAATCAGTTACAGTAGCATCAATAAGACCGTCATACTCCATCAGGGCATCACGTACAGTACCTCTTCCGTCAACTGTATTGGAGATTCCCAGCGAAGCTGCAATTTCATGAAATGCCGTGAGCAGGAAAAAGGCATCAGAACTGATATAATCCCGTTGCTCCTCATCCATTATCATATCTGCAATGGGCAACAGAATTTCGCTGAATTTTGCATCCATAACATTTTTCAGCTGCATGCTGCGGGTTCCGGTTTCACTTGCTATTTCAGAATCCTGGGGCAGGTGAAGAGCAATGATTTTGGGTCCGGCGTTGCAATGTCCTGCATAATACAATGCATCGTAAACAAAAATTTCTGAATCATCGCCGGGTGTTTCCTGCTTGTATTGCTCCGGAACAGGCAAACGCTGCTGCAGCTGCTGTGCCATGCCGGAAAAACGTTCCAGCCTTTGGCTCCATTCCGGATCTTTCACCACCAGGTAGGTGCTGTGCGCTGCCTTATAGCCAAACTTACGATCCTCTCCTGTGCTCAGAGGTCTCATTACCAAATCTATATTGTTAGCTTTCATCTGCATCCAGGCACGATCGCTTTCCCGGTAATCGTCGGTAAGGATGGCAACAGACAATTCACGCAGATACCTGGCAAAAGGCTCATAATCTGATATTTCTGCTGCTTCTTTCAACAATTCTGAAATCTTTGTATTCTTATCAGCAAAAGCCTCAGCATAGGGCACAGCTATCAGTTCCCCATCAGTATTGCGCCGGATTAGTGTGTAAGGGCTGTTTTTTGCAGGTTCATCCCACTGATCAAATTCCGCACGGTCCATATCTGCGGGGTAAAAACGTGCCCCAAGAGGCTTGTCTTCAAAGCCATGATAAAAAGGGGTATGCCCTTCCAGCCGACCCCACGGACCATAATTGATCAATGCGTAGTCCCATGCAAGGGGTTCATCCATGTGTTCTTTCAAGTGCTCCCGGGGGCCATAAGCCTGTAGCCAGAAAATTTCATCGATAATCTCTGCCGCGTTTATCAGAATGGGTATCATTTCGCGCTCAGCCTCACTCAGCCAGCTTAGATCAGCAGTGAGGGTAACCTCTTCGTACTGGGCAATCCGTTCGTTCAACTGTTCCCGGTAACGGGCAGCTTCAGGATTGCATCCGGTAATGAATAAAATCATTAATATCCCAACGGAAAAAATCTTTGTTTTAAGCATATTTTATGGATTTTGGTTTATACTATAAATTTACCTTCCGGTAAATCTCTATTTTAAGTTTCGGAATGCAGCCGACAATTGATTCAATTAAATCAATTTCGAGTGAAATTCTACCAGTCCTTCCATGGGTGATGACATGTAATTGCCAATGGTAACATCAAATTTACGGGCAGCATTTTCCAGCTGAGGTTTAAAATTGTATCCCACCGAGCCAATAAAGCAAAATGGCAACTCTTTGTAACCGGTATAAAGGCTGACCTGCTCTTTGAAATACTCAACAAAACAGTTTTCCACAAGTTCTGAAACAAATGGGTGCTCAATATTGCTTTTCAGAAAAACAGAAAAGGAGGCCAGAAACCTGTTGGGGTTGGGCTTTTTGTATACATGTGTAAGGATATCTTCGGGAGTATAGGCGAGGCTGTTTTCAAAAGCATCGTAGATTTCCTGTGGTACCTTTTTTTTCAGGTGGCTGGTAATGTAGGTTTTGCCCAGGTGTGCTCCACTTCCTTCGTCTCCAAACATATAACCCAGGGAATAGATACTTTCGAGCACGTCGGTGCCATCGTAAAGGCAGGAGTTGGATCCGGTGCCCAGAATCCCTGCAATTCCTTTGGTATGTCCGAGAAGTGCCCTGGCAGCACCCAGCAAATCGTGCTCCACATCTGTTTTGGCATGTGGAAATAATTGCTGCAATGCATTGTTGATCACTGCCTGTTTTGACCCTGAAGAACATCCCGCACCATAAAAATACACCTCACTGATAGTCGAAAGGTCAAATTTTTCGGTAAATTCTTCCTTTAAAATTTCATATACATGGGCCGTATCCACAAAAAAAGGATTAAACCCAACGGTTTTGAACCGCAACTCCTCCTTGCCTTCTTTTAAAAGCATCCAATCAGTTTTTGTACTGCCACTATCGGCTAACAATAATACTTCCATTCTTTTATACGATTTTAAATTGTTCTGTTTTTTAATTGAAAATGCATTGTTGCCCGGTTAAATTTACGAATTCAAAAATGTTGAAGAAAGAGCTCTCTCCCAAATGTGGGGGACTGAGCTGACCTCGACTCAACCAAAACGCTGAAGCCCTTGTCATCTCCATCCCAAATTTTTGCGGGATAATCCGCGCAGTAGCAGCAAAGCGAATTCGAAACAAATCAACCGGACACTTATATCAGGTGTACTATTTTTTTTTCTTTTCATAATCTACGCTAAACTCTTTCACAAGTATCTCCTTGAGCTCCACCGGCTTAACGTTTCTTCTCAGCTTCCCGTCTTTTGCCCATGATATCCTGCCGGTTTGCTCACTGACCATAATTACGAGGGCATCAGACTGTTCGCTTACACCAACAGCTGCACGATGCCGCAAACCCAGATATGCGGGAAAATGGGTACTTTCAGATACAGGCAACACACAGCGGGCTGCTTTGATACGGTTATCTGAAATGATTACTGCCCCATCATGCAATGGACTGTTTTTGTAAAATATACTTTCTAAAAGTTGTCGTGAAATTCGGGCATCCAGGATTTCTCCGGTTTCCATAAAAATATCGAGCTTATTCTCCCGGGTAATAACAATCAAAGCCCCTGTGCGTGAACCGGACATTTCTTCACATGCACCTACAATGTCATTGATGGGCAGTCCTGAGGTACTTTCAAAATGCCACAATCTGCTGAAAAACCATTTGGACCTGGTATTGAGAAAACTTCTTGTCCCCAGTATAAGCAGAAACTTTCGAATTTCGGGTTGAAATACAACAATAAGGGCCAGAACCCCCACGCTGATAAACTGTCCAAGAATCTCTGCCAGGAGTTCCATTTCAAAAATCCTGACCAGCCACCAGAATATGTAAATGGAAATAATCCCCAGAAAGATGTTCAAAGCTCCGGTTCCCCTGATAAGCTTGTACAGATAATAAATTATAATTGCCACAAGCAGGATATCGATAACATCCAGCAAACGAATCTGAATAAACAATGGCATTAAAAAGGCATACAAACCAGGAGACAGCATATGTAATGAATCAAGTATTGAAAAAACTAATCATTTTGGGCATGCAACATTTGAATGAGCTGAATGGCCTGTGCAGCTTCAAGGGCATCGTGCACACGCAGAATGCCGGCACCCTTTTGCAAGGCCACGGTATTAAGTACTGTTGTTCCGTTAAGGGCTTTCTCTGGACTGGTTCCCAATACTTTGTTGATCATCGATTTTCGCGAAAAACCCACCAGAATGGGAAGTTCGAAAATTTTAAAATAATCCAGCATGTTGAGCAATCTGTAATTATCTTCCAATGACTTGCCAAAACCAAACCCGGGATCGATGATGATATCGTGCACTCCTTCTTCTCTTAATCTGAAAATTTTTTCAGCAAAATAACCGGCAATTTCTTTTACAATATCTGTGTAAACAGGATTCTGCTGCATATTGGCAGGTTTTCCTTTGATATGCATAATCACATAAGGCACCTGTAACTGTGCCACAACAGAAAACATTCCGGAATCAAATTCACCGGCAGAAATATCATTGATGATATGCGCCCCGGCGTTTATGGCTTCATTAGCGGTATCGGCATTGTAGGTGTCTATGGACAAAATTGCATCGGGAAATTCTTTCACCAGCGTTTCAATGGCCGGCATTACGTATCTTCTTTCTGCGGAGGAATCCACAAGGGCTGCTCCGGGTCGGGTAGAGGCTGCTCCCACATCAATAATAGCTGCTCCTTCCTCTATCAGCTTGCCCGCTTGCTTAATGATATCCCACGAAGTACGGTATTTTCCTCCATCATAAAATGAATCGGGCCCCACATTAATCACTCCCATTACCACAGGTGCGGATAAATTTATAATTTTGCCCCTGCAATTGAGCGTATTTTTTGTTTCAAAAAACGTATCTTGCAACATGAATAAAGCAATTCAAATTTTTACTTTCAACAATAATTACCAATAACTTTATGGGTCAGGAAGAAAAAACCAATCAGCAATTTGAGCAAATTAAAGAAATTTGCCTTGAAATATTCCTCAAAAAAATGCAGGATTACGGAAGTGCATGGCGCATCTTGCGCAGCTCTTCACTTACTGACCAAATTTACATCAAAGCCCAGCGCATTCGCTCAATACAAAACAAAGGTACACAAAAAATCGATGAAGGGATCAAACCTGAGTTTATAGGTATTGTAAACTACTCGGTAATGGCGCTGGTACAACTGGAAATGGGTCACGCCAATCAGGCAGACCTCAGCCCTGAGCAGGCAAAAGAGAAATACATCCATTATTACGACAAAGCCAGAATGCTCATGCAGGACAAAAACCATGACTATGACGAGGCCTGGAGAGAAATGAGAGTATCAAGTCTGGCAGATATTATCCTGATGAAATTGCTGCGCATCAAACAAATTGAAGACAACCAGGGGCAGACCACCATTTCTGAAGGGATCGACGCAAATTTTTATGACATCATCAATTACGGTGTTTTTGCGCTTATCAAACTGGACCTGGAATCGTAAAGCCTCTGCATCATTAAAGGCCAAAACCTTTCAATGCAGGTAATAGTATATTGATTTAAACCAACAGGTATTGTGGTAAAATTTCTGTCAAAAAGAATAGGATACGGATTCCTGGTTATGCTGGGGGTAATAACGGTAGTGTTCTTTCTGTTCAATGTATTGCCCGGAGATCCTGCCCGAATGATGCTGGGTCAGCGGGCCGACATAGCATCAGTGGAAGCCATACGCAACGAATTGGGCCTTGACCGTCCTTTACCTGTCAGGTTTGCCAATTACGTCAACGACCTGTCTCCGCTCTCTTTCCACAAGCACGAACAACCAGAAAGCTTCTTTTATCTTGATGACCAGAAGTACAATTATTTCAGGGTACTGAAGGCCGGCAGTGTGAGCATGGTGATCAAAGGCCCTTATCTGGGCCGGTCGTATCAAAGCAACCGTCCTGTAACACAGGTGCTGGCAACTGCCTTTCCCAATACCTTGCTGCTGGCCACCATTTCTATTGGATTTGCCATGCTGGTGGGCATCATACTGGGAATTTTTTCTGCCATTAAAAACAACACTCCTTTTGCAAAGGCCATCCTGGTGCTGTCAGTATCAGGTATGTCGCTACCTTCCTTTTTTGCTGCCATTATCATAGCATGGCTGTTTGCATTTGTACTTGGCGATTATACCGGACTGAACATGAGCGGAAGCCTTTGGGAGGTAGACGACTTCGGGCGGGGAGAATATATTCAGTGGAAAAATATCATTTTGCCGGCCATCACACTGGGGATAAGACCCCTGGCCATTGTTACCGAATTAACGCGAAGCTCACTGGTCAATGTACTTTCGCAGGATTATATCCGCACAGCCAAAGCCAAAGGATTGTCATTTTACAGAGTAATTACAAGACATGCCCTGAAAAATGCAATGAATCCGGTTATCACTGCCATTTCAGGATGGTTTGCGTCGCTGATGGCAGGAGCCGTATTTGTAGAATACGTTTTCGACTGGAAAGGAATCGGGGTAGTAATTGTTGATTCTCTGGAAACCTATGATTTCCCTTTGATCATGGGAGCAGTTTTACTTATCTCGGTAATGCTGGTACTGGTCAACATTATAGTTGACATTATCTATGGAATTCTCGATCCCAGGATTCGCCTGCAGTAAAAACAATGGGCTTTACTGTGGTCATCATGCAGAAATTCAATAATTTTACGTAGTTTTTGGCGTTGGACTTTTAGTATTTTTGCAAGATTTTACGATGGAAAACATCCTCCTTTTGCAAAATCCTTTTAAGCTATCAACGTACGATTGTATAATTCACCTAATCTAAAATTGGAAAAAAATGAGAAAGAAAATTGTTGCAGGAAACTGGAAAATGAACCTTACATTGCAGGAAGGCTTACAATTGAGTGCTGAAATTGCTGATTTTGCAAAGAAGAACCCGCTGGAAAAACTTAACCATTCACCCCAGGTGATAATGTTCACACCTTTTACACATATCGCTTCTGTTTCAGATTCAGTAAAAGGGATCCAGGGACTGAGCAGCGGCGCCCAGAATTGCCACACGGAGGAAAAAGGGGCTTTTACAGGCGAAACTTCCGTTTCAATGATTAAATCCGCAGGTGCCATTAATGTATTGGTGGGTCACTCAGAGCGTAGAGCTTATTTTGGAGAAACCAATGAGGTACTTGCCAAAAAGGTAAAAGTGGCAATGGACGCAGGACTTACCCCCATGTATTGCTGCGGTGAAGTATTGGAAGAGAGAAATACCGGCAACCATTTTGAAGTGGTTAAAGAGCAACTCGAAAAAGGAATTTTCTGGTTATCTGCTGAGGAATTCGCCAAAGTGGTAATTGCCTATGAGCCCGTTTGGGCTATTGGAACAGGCGTAACCGCCTCACCCGAACAGGCTCAGGAAATGCATGCATATATTCGCGGGCTGGTCAAAGATAAATACAATGATGATGTAGCAGAAAACACTTCCATCCTTTATGGTGGCAGCTGCAACGCAAAAAATGCGGCTGAACTGTTTGCCAATAAAGACGTTGATGGCGGACTCATCGGAGGTGCATCACTTAAAGCAGAAGACTTCTGCACCATTATTCAATCATTCTGATATGAGCTCAACTGATTACATACAGGTTACGGTCGTTGTAACACCGGCACAACCCTGGTCTGATTTATTGATAGCAGAAATGGCAGAAATAGGCTTTGAAAGTTTTGAGGAAAACCTCAAAGGCTTCAAAGCCTATATTCCCTCAGCTGATTTTGACGAAAAGATGCTTCAGACCATCAAACTGGAAGAGGTTCAGGAAGGCGAAGTTACCTTTGATTTTTCCTGGGAAACCATTAACAGCCGCAACTGGAACCAGGAGTGGGAGAGCAATTTTGACCCTGTGGATGTGGATGGCAAATGCTACATCAGGGCACCTTTTCATGAGGAGCGCAAGGGTTATGAATACGAGATTGTCATCGAACCCAAAATGTCATTCGGAACAGGACACCATGAAACCACCACTTTGATGGTGCAATGGATGATTGAAACCAGCTTCACCAACAAAGCAGTGCTGGATATGGGATGCGGAACAGGAATCCTGGCCATCTTTGCAGCCATGAAAGGGGCCGGGCCGGTGCTTGCCATTGACAATTATCCCTATGCATACGAGAATACCCTTGAAAACATTCAAAAAAATGGCACAACCCATGTAAGGGCTATGCTTGGCGATGCGTCCTGTATTGGGGGAGAAAAGTTTGACATTATTCTTGCCAATATCACCAAAAACGTCCTTAAAGAAGACATGCACATCTACGCGGATGTTTTGCAAAAAAACGGTTTATTGTTTATCAGTGGATTTTTCTATGAAGACATGGAAGAGCTTGTTAAGCTGGCTAAGGAACTTGGGATGAAAGAAACCGGGCACAAGAAAAACAAAGAATGGGTAGCCGTAAGATTTTCCAAATAACAGTCCCTGTAAAGCATAGCTGCTTCCAACAATAATCAAACAACGCTGAAAACCCAACCCCTGTTATGATGAGGATAAATCATTTGAAAATACAATCCAACCTTTTCTCAGGAAAACCCTGGGTTTTCATGGTATTGTGCCTGTTCTTCATTTCGCAGGGATACGCTCAACGTATAGAGTTTACAAGGGATAATGATGAAGCGTTTATCAGACAGTTAGATTATTTTACAGCCAACCTGGATCGCAATGAAAGACTCAAAGCCCAGGTAATGGTGGACAGCTTTACTGTGCTCTGGAAGAGTGAAACCCTTTTGGAACCTCAGAAAGAGTGGATATTAAACACCCTGGATCAGATGCAGGTTTTGCGTCTGCGCCCCTGGCCCGAACAAGCCTCCTATGTAAAAGGAGTGTTGGATGTTTTAAAAACCAGGAATGCGGATGTCAATTTTGGTGTTTGGCATGAAAGTTTTCAGCCTTTGATGAATCTCCAGAACCAAAGACGATTGCTGCGATACTGGGAGACAAGCAACAAGCTTTTCACGGAAAACATTCTATATCAATCCAACATTGTAAAGTGGCAGATAAAAAACAATGATTACGTTTTAACCTACGAGGATGGCCTTGCGCGGGCTGTTTTCAACGGAGGCGACCTGATTTGTTTTGCCCAGGATGACAGCACACTCATCTACAACACCCGGGGTGAGTTGCACCTGATGGAAGAGATGTTTTACGGAAAAGGAGGAAAAATAACCTGGGAAAGGGTCAAACTGCATCCTGATACCGTTTTTGCCAACCTGAGCCATTATAACATAAATATGGCTACTGCCAGATGGGATGCAGACTCTGCAACCTTTTACAACAGGCATTTCTTTCAGGAGCCCCTCATGGGCAAACTTACTGAAAGAATCATTGCAGAAGTGAATCATGAAACAGCCCGCTATCCGCGTTTTGAATCATACCAGGTGGTGCACGAAATTAAGAATCTCTTTGAGGGAATTGATTTCCGCGGAGGCTTTACCATGACCGGCGCAAGGGTTCTGGGCTCGGGTACTGCTGAAGGAGAGGCAACCGTCCATATTTACAGAGCCGACTCCTTGTTTATTACAGCAAGGGGTCGAAGTTTCAGCATTTTGAGCGACAGGATTGTAACACAGCGCGCCGCTGTGAGTATTTACCTTTCGGGAGATTCCATTTTTCACCCAAACGTAAACATGCGGTACCTCAACCCCTCCAGGGAGTTTTCGCTGCTGCGCGATGAAAAGGGATTTTCCAAAGCCCCCTTTAGCAGCTCCTTTCACAAAATGGACATGTATTGTGAAGCCATTTACTGGAACATTGACACCTACGAGATTGACCTCAGAATGATAAGGGGTATCAGTGAAACAGGAGAGGCATATTTTGAATCTCATGATTATTTTTCAGACATGAGATACATGCGAATGCAGGGAATGTCGCAACTCCACCCCCTGATACGCTTGCGGAACTTTGGAAGAGAATACAACTCAAATACTTTCCCCATCAGCGAGTATGCACGCTATATAAGGGCCGATATTGCCAGCGTTTCTTCTCAGTTACTCACCTTTTCTCAGGATGGGTTTGTTACCTACAACCAGGATGATGAAACAGTAACCCTGGGAAACAAGTTGTTTCATTATATTACCTCTTATGCCGGCAGAAGCGACTTTGATGTTATTCGCATCAATTCTACAGCCCCGGTAAATGCCAGGCTGAATATGAACAACTTTGATTTACAGCTCTATGGTGTGGAGAAGATACCCCTGAGCAACGAGAAAAACGTTGTACTGCACCCTAACAACCAGCAAGTTGTAGTAAAAAAAAACAGGGATATGTATTTCGACGGCCGCATTGAGTCGGGACTTTTTGACTTTTACGGGAAAGAATTTTTCTTTGATTATGACATGTTCAAAATAGAACTGCTTCAGACAGACTCCATGAGTTTCAGGGTACGCTCCTTTGAACCTGACAGCCGCGGGCGGTACTCACTGGTACGCGTGCAAACAGTTCTGGAAGGAATCAATGGAGAACTGCTGGTAGACCATCCCCGAAACAAATCAGGACAGATGCCTTATCCAAGATTCCCTATCTTCAACTCCGACAACGAGTCATTCGTTTATTACGACAGAGACATTGTGCAGGAAGGGGTGTACAATCGCGAACATGTATTCTTCAAATTGATTCCCTTCTCCATTGACAGCCTCGACAATGCTACCACAGACAACATCGCTTTTGACGGGGTATTTATTTCAACGGGCATTTTTCCTGACTTTTACGATTACCTGACCGTACAGCCTGACTACTCCCTGGGTTTTAACACGAAAACCCCGGAAGAAGGATACACCATTTACGACGGCAAGGCGGTATACAAAGGCCCTATCGACATGAGTTATGAGGGACTGAGAGCCGATGGTGAACTCAACTATCTCAATGCCATTGTGCATGCCAACAGGATGATTATGTTTCCCGACTCTGCCAGGGCGGATGTAAACACGTTTAACCTTGTGGCTCAGGAGGGGCCAGTGGAATATCCTGAAGTTAACGCACGGGATGTTAATATGCTTTACCTGCCACACCAGGACAATATGAACCTGCGGCATACCACCAAGCCTATCGGGATATTTGGAGGACTGGCCATGCTCAAAGGAGGTATAGAACTTACACCCGAAGGTCTGACCGGTGACGGAGAACTGGAGTTTTTCGGGGGTAGGATGCTTTCGAAGAATTTTGATTTTAAAAAGGGTGAGTTTGATGCTGAAAAAACTGACCTTACCCTCATGACTGCCGATGGCAAAAACACGGCAATCAAAGCTTCCAACTATAACTCCTATGTAAACATAAATGACCGGACTGCACAACTACAGAACATTGAAAATGAATCAAAACTGGATTTCGAACTGAACCGTTTCAATGCGTTCGGTTATAATATGGACTGGGATATGAATACAGGAACTTTGGTTCTGAACAGTGAACTGAGAGCCGAGATAGCAAGCATGGGAACCCTGTCCCCTGAAGACTGGATAAATTACGATTTTTCAGGTCATGAACTGATTTCAACCCATACCGCCCAGGACGGCCTGGGTTTTCATGCCGGTCGGATTGATTACAACCTGGAAGAAAACATCATAGATGCCACTGAGGTAAAAATCATTAAAGTGGCTGACGCCGCCATCTATCCTGACGATGAGAAAGTACAGATACTGGCAAGGGCAGAATTTAAAAAGCTGGAAAATGCCCTTGTTATTGCTAACACAAAGACTCAACTGCATCGATTTTATAACGCTGACATCAATGTTACCTCCAAATGGAGTTATGGCGGATCGGGGATGTATGATTACGCAGATTTGGATGGCAACCTGCAGCCTGTTTTTTTTGAGTCTATTGGTGTAGACAGGGCATACAGAACAACCTTTGCCAAAGCAAAAATCGAAAAGGACCAGGATTTCACCATCAGCCCTCAATTTGCTTTTTACGGGGATATGGACTTGAAAGCAGAAAACCCCAATTTTTTCTATAAGGGTGCCACCCAAATGTTTGTAGATTGCCCGCTATATCACCCCAACTGGTTCAGGTTTGAAGCCGAAATTAAAAATGACAGTATTTTTATACCCCTGGAAGAGGAATTGAGAAATGATGCAGGAGGAAGAATTTACACAGCAATGATGCTTTCGGGCGATTCGGTTCATATTTATCCGGCCGTATTTGACCGGCAGAAACATTATTCCGATTTGCCACTGATATCTGCAACAGGATTTCTAACATATGACAGGGATTTGAGACAGTATCAGATCAGTACAGCCGAAAAACTGCATAAACCCTCACTGCCCGACAATATTATTACCATTAACCCCAACACTTGTATAGTGAATGGTCATGGAGACATTTTGCTCAGCAACAGCCTTGGACAGTTTAAAACCAATTCATATGGCCGAATAACCCACAACCTGCCTGAAAATGAGGTTAACCTTGATATTGTTATGGGAGTTAACTTCTACTTCCTCAACCCGGCACTGGCCATGGTTGAGAAGTACCTCAATGAATCCGAACATACCGAACCCCTCAACATCAATCGTTTTAAATACACAAGTTATCTCGAGAAAGTAACCAACGCTGAAACCTCCCAACGACTTGTGGAGGAATTCCTTGCCGATGGAGTGTTCCGGAGATTTCCAGCTGAACTGAACCATACTTTCTTTTTTGCTGACCTTAAAATGAAGTGGAATCAAACGGCTCAAACTTTTTATACTACCGAACCCATTGGTATTGGAAACATGGAAAGATTCGCCATGAACCGCTATGTAGATGGCTTTCTTGAGATAAGAAAAGCCAGAGGCGGAGATGTATTCAATATGGTGCTTGTTCCCAGCAGCTTTGCCGATGAAGGCATCGGCAAGGACTGGTTCTTTTTTACCTATTCCCAGGGTATCATGCAAACCATTGCTTCCAATAATGAGTATAATAATATGATCAGAGATGTTAACCCAAGGAGAAGAAGGATGGATGTAGAAAGAGGTGAAGAACCCTTTGCCTTTATGCTGTCATCGGATCGCAGACCTTTTGATTTTGTAAGAAGTATGAGAATGATGGACCGGGAATAAAAACCCACAGTAAAAATAAATCAGAACCTGCTGTATCAATGATTCAGCGCTAACCAAAACTATAAAAATGAGTCTGGACAAATACGAAATTATTGCATTATTGTTAGCCTACCTGTTGGGGTCTATTCCTACCTCAGTATGGTTTGGCAAGATTTTTTACAAGATAGATTTGCGCAACTTCGGAAGTGGTAATGCAGGGGCAACCAATGCTTTGAGGGTATTTGGAAACAGAGCCGGAGCCATAGTCTTGCTCCTGGATGCTCTGAAAGGATTTCTGGCTGTTTCCCTGAGCACTTTATTTATGGTTTCCTTCACCAACGAAAATCATTTGATTATTTACAAGCTTATGCTGGGTACCCTGGCGTTGGTGGGCCATGTTTTTCCGGTTTTTGCCAGTTTCAGAGGAGGAAAAGGTATTGCAACCCTTGTGGGCATCGCCATAGCCATGTTTCCTCTGGCAGTATTGATTTGCCTGGTTGTATTTCTTGCTTTTTTCCTTCCCACCCGCTATGTTTCACTGGGATCAATGAGTGCTGCCATTGCTTTTCCATTTGTGGTTATTTTTATATTGCAAAGCACGCTGTTGTCAGAAATTATTTTTGCTTTTGCAGTAGCAGTATTTGTACCATTTACCCATATCAAAAACATCAGGCGTTTGCTTAAGGGAGAAGAGAACAAACTGCTTTTCAAAAAGCGAGGACTTGCCGATGAGGTGAAACAACAGGGAAACTAAATGTTTTGAATAAAAAATTCTTGTTGCCATGACCAGAGAAAAAACAACACCCTCTTCCGGAGAAGAAACTCTCAGTACAAAGTTTCATGATCTTGTTGTACATAATGATGATTTTAATACCTTTGACTTTGTAATAAGTACGCTCATAGAAGTTTGCGATCACAAACCCGAGCAGGCAGAACAATGCACCCTGATTATACATCACAAAGGCAAATGTGCTGTGCGTTCGGGCGACTACAGCACCCTGGAGCCTATGTACAGGGAAATACTCAACAGAGGAATAACTGCCACCATAGAATGATGTGCAAAAGGTACGGCACATCATTAATTATTTTAAAACGGGCTTGTGCATTGGGTGAAATACATTGACAGAGCGATACGAACTACATTTTTTTGAAGATTTACACTAAACAAATACAGTATGAGCTGGTTGGTAATATTGACAATTATTGTTATAGGTCTTATTTTTCTTTTGTTAGAGATGCTGGTTGTGCCCGGAACCACTGTAGTGGGTGTCGTGGGTTTAGCCATGATGGCATTTGGCGTTTATTCTGTTTACAGTGAGTTTGGCCCGGCAACAGGAACTTATGCCCTGGCAGGAACCATCATTTTCACCATTGGAGGGATTACCATAGCACTGAAAAGCAATACCTGGAAAAAAGCCATGCTTGGCACCGAAGTGGACGGAAAAGTAAATACCGTTGAGATTGACAAAGTAAAACCCGGTGACGAAGGAATGGCCATTACAAGACTAAACCCCATGGGTAAAGCTCTTATTAATGATGAATATTATGAGGTAACCTCCAAGGATAACCTCTTAAACCAGAATACACCCATTGTTGTAACCAAAGTTGAAGGAAATAAAATCATTGTTAAATCAAAATCATAATAAAAAATGGAAACTCAAATTGGAATTATCATTGCCATTGCAGTAGTCAGTATTTTAGGGCTATGGATTATTTTTTACTTTATCCCTGTTGGGTTGTGGTTCTCGGCCCTTGTTTCGGGTGTAAGAATCAGCCTCTTGCAATTGGTGCTGATGCGCTGGAGAAAAATCCCGCCGGCAGTAATTGTAAACAACCTTATTTCTGCTACCAAAGCAGGTCTTAAGCTCCACAGAGACGATCTTGAAGCCCACTTCCTGGCAGGAGGACGGGTTAAAGCTGTGGTAAATGCACTCATCAGTGCCGACAAAGCCAACATCAACCTGGATTTTAAAACAGCAACCGCCATCGACCTTGCCGGTCGTGATGTACTGGAAGCGGTTCAGATGTCGGTTAAACCCAAAGTAATTAATACGCCTCCCGTAGCTGCCGTTGCCAAAGATGGTATCCAGCTGATTGCCAAAGCAAGAGTTACCCTAAGGGCCAACATTAAGCAACTGGTGGGTGGTGCAGGCGAAGAAACCATCCTCGCACGTGTAGGTGAAGGTATCGTTACCTCCATTGGTTCGGCCACCAATCACAAGCAAGTACTGGAAAACCCCGACAGCATATCCAAAGTGGTACTCTCCAAAGGTCTGGACTCTGGTACTGCCTATGAAATACTCTCTATTGACATTGCGGATATTGATGTGGGTAAAAACATTGGTGCGATGCTGCAGATTGACCAGGCCAATGCCGACAAGAACATTGCCCAGGCAAAAGCAGAGGAAAGAAGAGCGATGGCGGTTGCTGTAGAGCAGGAAATGAAAGCCAAGGCTCAGGAAGCCCGCGCTAAAGTTATCGAAGCAGAAGCAGAGATTCCAAAAGCCATTTCCGAATCCTTCCGTAGCGGAAACCTCGGTATCATGGATTATTACAGAATGGAAAATATTAAAGCCGACACCTCCATGAGAGACAACATCACCAAGACTCAATCAGGTCAAGGCAAAAACAAATCCAACGATCAGACCAAGAAATAATTGATTCGGTCAATTGAATAACAAACACCCCGGTGGATTTTACAATCATACACCGGGGTGTTTTATTTTTCGTTGCTCCTATCCATTGCCGTCAGTTTTAACTGACGGATTTAAAAGTCTGAAAGAACAAGGGGCTTCAGCCCCATTTCCCTGCACTGGATAAAAGTCTGTAAGGCAAATAACTGATTTTTTTTATTTCTCTGTAATACACTTATCCATTGCAGTCAGTTTTAACTGACTGTTTTAAAAGTCTGGAAGAGAAAGGGGGCTTTAGCCCCAATATTTACTATAGTAAGATGCTGTATAATCGGTAAACATTGTTAAATCCCCGGTGTTTTATAGCATCATGCAGGTAAAAAACGTTTATATTTTGAATTCCCTTTATCTTTGCTTTGCAAAAAAATCAATCACTAACAAAAGAAGAATCAGGCTTTGAACTTCAACTTCATACTCAATTACCCCTGGTGGTTTGTCCTGCTGTGCATAGTCACAGGGGTAATTATTTCCGCCATCTTATATTACAAAAATACCTCCGATGATTTCCTGCCATGGCAGAAAAAGCTACTGGCAGCCTTTCGGTTTACAGTCATTACCCTGCTGTGCTTCCTGCTGCTGGCCCCTCTGCTGAAAATGCAGATTACCAATACTCAGGAGCCGGTGATACTGGTATTCCAGGATAACAGCCAATCCCTTGTTACCACCAGGGAAGCCTCACAAATGAAAGAAGATTACCCCAATGAGCTTTCCGGTTTCATTGACAATTTGTCTGCTGATTACAGCATCAATACTTACGCTTTTGGTGAACAGGTGCGGCGGGAAACAGATTTTGATTTCCAGGACAAATTAACCGACATGTCTGAAATCTTCAATTCCCTGGAAGTGCTCTACACCAACAGAAACGTGGGCGCTGTTATCATTGCCGGCGATGGAATCTTCAACCGGGGTCAAAACCCTTTGTTCCGTGCATCCAACCTCATGTTTCCCATTTACACCATTGCCTTGGGCGACACGGTACCCCAGCGCGATCTTATCATCAGCAATATCAGGCACAACAGGATTACCTACCTCAACAATATTTTTCCGCTGGAAGTAACGATAGAAGCACGTCAGGCCCGCGGTCTGAACAGCAGGCTCAGGGTAATGCACGAAGGAAACACCGTTCATGAAGAATCCATCAGCTTCGCCTCCGACAGCTATTTCGAAACCTTCAACATTGAACTGGAAGCACTGGAAACCGGCATCAAACGCTACAGGATAGAATTGGAACCTGTAGCAGATGAAATCTCACTGGACAACAATACCCGCGATTTTTTCATTGAAGTAATCGACAGCCGGCAGAAAATCCTGATCCTTTCAGCAGGTCCCCACCCCGATGTGGGTGCCCTGAAGCAGGCGCTGGAAGACAATGAAAATTATGAGACCAAAGCAGCACTGGCTCAGGATTTTGACGAAGATATCCGTGATTATGACATGGTTATATGGCATCAACTCCCCTCCGTAAGGCATGCTGCCACAGTGCTCATCACTCAGGCCACCCAGGCCAACATACCACAACTCTTTATTCTGGGTGCCCAAAGCAATATATCCACTTTTAACCGGCTGCAAACCGGTGTGCAAATCAATGTAAGGTCGGCAGGTTTTAACGACAGCAGGGTCAATATCAACAATGATTTTGCCCTTTTCCAGGTAAGGCCCGGGACAGCGGAAATACTCCCGTTGTTTCCCCCTTTACAGTCTCCCTTTGCTACTTACAGCCTTTCACCCGGCACACAAATATTTGCCCATCAGCGCATCGGCAATGTAGATACGGAATACCCCCTGATTACCCTTTCCCAAATCAGCGAAAGGAAAACCGGTGTGATTACCGGTGAGGGAATCTGGCGCTGGAGGCTCAATAATTATGCACGCAACAACAATCACCACGCATTCAACGACTGGGTATCGCGCATGGTGCAGTTTCTCACCGTGGTAGAAGACCGGAGCTTTTTCAGGGTAACAACCGAGAACTTCCTCTATGAAAACGAGCAGGCTGTTTTTGATGCAGAGCTCTACAACCGGAGCTATGAGCTGGTGAACAATCCCGATGTGGAAATGACCATCACCAATGAAGAAGGGGAACAGTTTGAATACATTTTCGGAAGAACCGGCAACGCCTATCGCCTCAATGCAGGAACCTTTCCCGTGGGAGAATACAACTACAGGGCACGCACCAGGCTGGGCAATGAAGAATTTACAGCAGAAGGGATTTTTGCTGTTTCACCCCTCAACCTGGAGGCACTCAACACAGTGGCCAACCACCAATTGTTGTATCAACTGGCAGAAAACTCCGGTGGCAAAATGTTCTTCCCCGGTCAGTGGGATGAATTGCTGGAAGAAATCAACAGCCGGAGCGACATCAGACCCGTACTCTACACCCAGGACGAATTCGAAGACCTGGTAAACCTGCGGTGGATATTTTTCCTGCTGCTTATTTTGCTGGCTACGGAATGGTTTATTCGGAAGTATAATGGGAGTTATTAAATTAGTGAAAAGAGGAAAGTGAAAAGAGGAAAGTGAAAAGGGGAAAGTGAGGAGAGATGAGAGAAAAGTGGAAAGTGGAAAGTGAAAAGTGGAAAGATGAGAGAGTAAAGATGAGAGAGTAGTTAGTTTAGACAATGCACCGGTCCGGCCCGGACTGCAGTTCCGGCCCGGACTAAAGGCTGGTTATGAACCTGAAATTATTACTGCAAGAAGGTTCAGGTTTTCAACATACATAAAATCCCACCTCACCTTCATATTGTTTTGGGTGAAAGTGCAAAATCCATACCCCGGGTTGGCACCCGGGGCTACTATTATTAAACCCCTTCAGAGTCAGGCCCATCCAAATCAAATACCCGAATCTTCCATCCATTCACACCCCTCCATACTCTTCTGTGATTTTATTGTTAAAAATATGTCGATGAAACGTTTTTTACCTATTTTTAACCCTATTAATGTTTCGATGGGGTTAAGAAATCATACACTGACAACGGATTACTGATTCACCTGCGAATATTACGATTTATGAATTGAGAAGGTTGTGGCCTTTTTTTCATTGATTTTTTTTCAGCAGGTCCGTTTAGCAATTACATGCAGTATCAAAAAAATGTTCCGAAAATGAGAAATGAAAGAAGCACATCAAAAACCCGCAGCCTGGTATGGGTATTGACCGTATTGTTAGCCTTCAATCTAAAGGCTTGTAACAACAACCAAGTGGATTACCCTGAAGGTAGTATCATTATGACCACAACAGCCAAAGAGCTGCGGATTGTCCTGTCAGGCTCCGATGATATCACAATTCATTGGGGTGATGGGAAAAAGAGTAATCTGAATGAAGGAACCCTGCTTAATTTTAACGAAGGAATGGAGTTTTCTCACACATACTCCTTTGCAGCTAAGCGCACTATCTATATCACCGGAAAGGTGGAGAAATTGCGATGCGATAACATGCAATTGACAGTTTTAGATGTAAGCCAAAATGTGGAACTCACATCCTTAAATTGTTCTGATAATCATTTAACCGCTTTGGACATGAGCCGAAATACTGCCTTAACCACTTTGGCTTGCAATAATAATCCGTTAACCACCTTTGATGTGAGCAAAAATACCGCGCTCGAAGAGTTGATTTTTGGGGGTAATCAATCAGCCGCTTTGGATGTAAGCCGGAATACTGCGCTTAAATATTTGACGTGCTCCGATACTCAAATAACCCATTTGGATGTGAGCGCTAATACTGCGCTACTAAATTTGCATATATGCAGTTCTCAAATAACAAAACTGGAAGTGAACAAAAATCCAGATCTGAAAGTCTTATGTGTCCGACGTAATCAGTTAACAGCCTCTGCATTAAATGACCTGTTCTATAAACTACCCGAAAAGGAGAGCCATGGTGGAGCTATTAGCATATCTGGTAATCCCGGAGCAAGGGATTGTGATCGCAGTATTGCGGAAAAAAAAGGATGGGTATTTGCGAATCTCCATAGATAACGGATAGAGGTATATATTTTAAAACGATCTTTAACATAAAATAATTGAATTATTACTCATATGTATATATCAAAGAAATACGTTGTCATATCGGCGTTATTAAGCTTATCTGCAATATTTTTTCTGCCAATAGGGTTGTTGGCACAAGGCGCTGTTGTCGGGTAGGCAGATGGTAATAATCGAGTAAATGCGAATAACCTAATGAGTTTTCCGTCCACTGCGCAATTAGGCAGGCTTACCCATGTGATAGCTGTTGGTTTAGGGGTAAACCTATCAGGCGCTTTAAAAACAATAGATATGCCTGGCAATTGGAATGGTAATACGAATTTGCTAATAATCCATGAACTTAACACTTTGAAAGCGACATAAATTTCTGATTTAAATATGATATGCGAACGAAATTAAAATAAAACAGCCGAAAAAAAGATACAGGCTGCATTATTCATTAAAAATTATTAGAATTATGAAAAACTACAAAATCATTGCAAAAAAAGGCATCGCCCTATGGGTAATGACCGTAATATTAACTTTTACGCTAAAGGCATGTGGTAAGGACAAAATGGAGTTTCCCACAGGTACCATTACCCTTACCACTGCAAAATCTGAAGTGAGCTTTACTTTGAGAATCCCTATTGATGCCCGGGACCTGACCATTGATTGGGGGGATGGCAAAAAAAGCAATATAAGTGACGCATCATGGGATGCCACAATTGCTGATAATCGTGGAGTGCATTATACATACGAATATTCCGATAATACCGAACACACTATTACCATAACGGGTCAAATTATGGAATTCGATTGCAGAAACATGCAAATAACTCATTTGGATTTAAGTAAGATTAAAACTCTAAAAATGTTGGATTGCAGAAACAATAAACTAACCGCGCTGGATGTAAGTGCAAACACCGCACTAAATCGTTTGGAGTGCGATCTTAATCAATTAACAAGTCTGGATGTAAGTAAAAATACGTCTCTTTCGCTTTTATCATGTGTGGGCAATCAATTATCAGTCAATGCATTAAACGACTTGTTTAGGTCACTGCCTCATAAGCGCGGATTAGAATACAATGAGGTTGGGGATATTTTTATATCGTTTCGTAATTTCGGACCAAGAGACAATCCAGGAGTACTCGATTGTGACCGCAATATTGCTGAAGAAAAAGGATGGTTTTTCAGGACACTTAGGCAATAATTTTAAAAAACAAAGTTATGATAAAGAAATACACCCTAAAATTGATTTTCGTTTTATTAATTGCGTTGTTTTTACCTGTTACCATTTTTGCTTATGTAAATGTAGTCGGTTATTCGTATGGGAAAGATTACGTTAATGCAAATAACTATATGAGTTTTCCTTCAAGCTTACAACTAGACAGAATTACCCACGTAATAGCAAGTGATATTGGATGTAGAGATAATGGGAGTTTATTTACTGGCAAACTACCTAATTTATGGGAAGGATCTACCCCACCAAATAACACATGAAACGGCAGCAAAAATAAATGGTTAGAGAGTCTTATAAGCAGGGCACATGCGAAAGGGGTAAAAGTTAGTATTTGCGTTGGTGGAGATACTACACACTTCCCGCAAGCCACGAATCCAGCAAACCTTACTACATTTGTTGGCAATATTATAGATTTTGTTGATGTTCATGGTTTTGATGGGGTGAATATTAATTGGGAGTATCCAACAAACGAAGATGAATGGGATCAATGTATTGCGCTTTTGCAGTCCCTAAAGAATAATCTACCGTCAGGAAAAAGATTAACTATAGCTCTGTCGCATGCTACGCATGTGTATGACAGTGTCCAAGATGTTCCAGAGCAAATCTTGAGTATTTCAGACGGCATCTACCTTATGACGTATGATGAGGGTGATTCTGCCTGGCCAAGCCATTCTGATGTGGAAAAGTCAATTGAAGCCATAAATAACTGGGTAAATCTGGTTACACCAACATGCGAAGAGAGAAAGAAATTATTTCTGGGTAGTGCGTTTTATGGATGGCATCCGGTTGTAGATGGTGAAAGAATATCCTATCTTGATTACATCCTTAATAATGATACCAGGTGGCACAGCAACCCCGGCGATTTACCCGCGGATGCCAGAAGCAAGGCAATATACACCCGCG